>CAZONX010000036.1:0-17949 GCA_964581295.1 uncultured Acidimicrobiaceae bacterium | reverse complement strand
ACTCGGCAGGAATCGACGACGTGCTCATCGGCCGGGTCCGCGAGACGGTGGGGGAACGCGGCGGCATCAGCCTCTGGGTCGTTGGTGACAACCTGCGCAAGGGCGCTGCACTCAACGCGGTGCAGTTGGCCGAACTGCTCCTCGACCGCTAGCCGGAGGTCGCCGCCTGCCGGCTCGTTCTGTGGGCTCGGGACGTCGAATATGGCGTTGTGAACCCTGGGTACGCGTCTTGGAAATGCGAAACCCCGCCACTGGGGCGGGGTTCCGATGAGTCGGGACGGCCGGATTTGAACCGGCGACCTCATCGTCCCGAACGATGCGCGCTACCAAGCTGCGCTACGTCCCGAATGCGGGGATTGTACCCCCGTTCCCGGCGTGGCGTTCGATCAGGTGATCGAGACGTCGATTCGGTCGACCCGATTCCGCTCCATATCGAGAACGGTGAGCCGCACGCCGTCGATCACGACAGCGTCGCCCTCCTCGGGAACATGCCCGGCGAAGGCCATAAAGAAGCCGGCAACCGTGCTGTAGGGCCCCTCGGGGAAACTCCGGTCGATCTCGGCGGCGAGGTCCTCGATCGGGAGCCGGCCGTCTGCGACCCATTGCTCCGGTCCGATCCGCACCACGGACGGAACTCCTGGGTCGTACTCGTCCTGCAACTCGCCGACAAGCTCTGCGAGCAAATCCTTCGCGGTGATGATTCCCTCGACTCCGCCGTGCTCATCGACTACACACGCGATCGCGAACTTCCGCTTCCTCATTTCGGTGAGGGCGTCGAGGATCGTCGACGTCTCCGGCATGAACTGCGCAGTGCGCAACAGGCCGGCAATGTCCTCGGACGTTGGCTCGGTCGTGCGCTGGAGCAGATCCTTCACAAACAGGATCCCTAAGAGATCGTCGAGATCGCCGCTGGTGACGGGGAAGCGCGAATGGCCGGTCTCGGCGAGTGCTTCTCTGACTGCGGTCATCGTGACCGGAGCAGTCAGCGAGACGATGTCGACGCGCGGCGTCATCACCTCGCGAATCGGGCGATCGGCCAAGTCGAAGAGAGCGTCGATGATCTCTCGCTCGACCTCTTCGATCTGGCCGTCGCGGTGGCCGAGCTCTGCGAGCGCTCGGATGTCGTCGTCGGTGACCGCATCCGAATCTCCTCGGACCGGGATTCGTAGCAGCCGCAGGAGCCCCCGAGTGATGGCGCCGAAGAACGACGCGAGCGGAGCGAGTACTCGGGAGAGCTGCCAGATCGCCGGAGCCACCGCCAGCGCAAAGCGCTCCGGATAGCGGGTGGCCAGCGTCTTCGGGGTGATCTCGCCGAAGATGAGGATCACGGTGGTGACCGCGGCGGTCGCGACCCACGGGCCCCATTGTTCCCCGACAAGGCCGATGAACAGGGTGGTAGCAACGGCGGCGGCGAGCACGTTGACGATGTTGTTCGCCACCAGCAACGTTGACAGCATCCGTTCCGGGTCCGAGATCAGCTGCTCGACACGACGCCCGCGCTTGCTTTCCGTGGCGAGTCGGTGCACGCGCTCCTTGGAGATCCCGATCAGAGCGGTCTCGGAGCCTGAGAAGAAGCCGGAGCCGACGGTGCAGGCGGCCAGGATGACGAGGTAGATCAGCTGCTCAGTGGTCATCGTGGATCACTCGCAGCGTTGGTACTCGCAGGGTCGGACGACTCCGTCACACCGCTCCGGAAACGTCGGCGACCGCATTGCGAAGAGCAAACGCGGTGAATGGCTTGACCACCCACGCGTTCGCACCCGACCGACCGGCGAGGAAGGCGTCAGCCTCTCGGTCGAGGAGCATCACGATCGGCACGGGCTCAGCGAGTTCGCGAATCGAACGCGTGATGGCCATTCCGCCCATTGAGGCGACTTGGAGGTCAACGACAGCAACGTCTGCCGAGCCGGACTCGATCGCAGCAGCGGCAGTCGAGGGATCGGCGTGGTCGACGAGCTCGTTCTCACCGATGCTGAGCGCGGAATGCACCTCGTTTACGACCCATTCATCGTCTGCAACGATCAGTACTCGTGACATGCCGGGAAGGGTAGTCAAGAGAGAGTCGTCAGTCGTCAGACACGAGACACGAGACCGGACCGACGTTCTCTTGTCTGGTGTCTCTTGTCTCTTGCTCGGCCATAACATCGCTTCTGTGCTTCGCCGAATCATCTTCTTGCTCATTGTGCTCGTTGGGGTTGTCGCGTTTGGGGGGGCTGTGGGGGCGCAGGACGACGATCTACCGGTCGTCGTGATCGATCTCCGCAAGTCCTTCGACCAGCGGTTGATGGACTTCGCCACCGAAACGCTCATCGAGACACCGGCGCACCTCTTCATCTTCCAGGTCGATGCTCAAGGCATTGCCTCGGGCGATCCAACCGCCCTCCTGGACGCCATCGACCGATCCGAAGCACCGGTGGTGGTGTGGATTGGAGCCAGGCCGGCCGTCGCGTACGGCGGGGTGGCGAGCCTGCTCAACCGAGCCGACATCGGTGCTGCGGCGCCGGGGACCCGCTTCGGGTATCTCGAGCCTGCGGTGATGACCGGATCGCACACGGTGACGCCGAACGTATCCCGTTTCTCGGGCGAGACCGAGGAGCAACGCGTAGCTCATGCTTCGTCGACGGCCACCATCCTCGACACGCAGTCTGTGGTCGTTGGCGAGGTGGTTCCCGGATACATCGACCACGTAGTGCCGAGCATCGGGCAGCTGATCGTGGGCCTCGACGGCGAGGTCGTTCTGCGCGGAGACGCCACCTACGAGATCTCGACTGCCGAAGTCGTGGTGCAAGAGGACGGGACCGAGGTGGTCGTGCCGTCACGCCTGGTTCAGTTCCTCAAGCCCGGCTTGTGGGACCGCTTCCTGCGCCTAGCTTCCGAGCCGGAAGCGACGTTCTTCTTCCTGGTGGCGGCGATCGCGGCGGCGACCTTCGAGTTCTATGCAGCCGGCGTAGGCGTGAGCGCCGCCGCGTCGGTTCTTGCGTTCCTGCTCGCCGGCTACGGACTGGCAACGCTGCCCATCTCATGGCCGTCGGTCGGCGCCGTCGTCGCCGGGCTTCTCCTGTACACCTGGGATTTCCAGCGCAACCGGCTGGGTTGGCGCAGCATCGTCGGGACGATCTCGCTCGCCGCCGGCGGACTCACTCTCACGGCGGCCCGGCCACAGTTGGCGCCGACGTGGTGGATTGTTCTCGTCGTTGTGGCTGGCGCTGCTCTCTTCTACGGCGTGGCCTTGACGACCATCGTGCGGTCCCGGTTCTCCACCACCACGATCGGCCGGGAGTATCTCATTGGGAGGAACGGAACGGCGGAGACGGCATTCGATCCGAACGGAGTCGTGGTCGTCGACGAGGCGCGCTGGCGCGCGACGGCCCACCGCGAGGCGGGCATCGAGTCCGGCGATTCCGTGGAGGTCATCTCCGTCGATGGAATCGTGCTCGAAGTCGGCCCGGCAACGGGCGAGTAGCGCAGTCGACAGCGCGGCCGGCACGAGAACGCGAAAAATGTCGCGAAAAAAGTCGACGTATTGCCAGATATTTCCTGGCATCGGGCGTTCCGGGTTCCTACATTCGCTCTGGCTACGAATTTCGAACTCGTGGAGGGCATACATGGTCATGGCGCTCGATCGTTCCTGGCAACCGGTTGCTTCGTGCAGCGGGAGCCATTCGCATCTGTTCTTCCCTCCGAGTGTGACCGAGCGCAAAGAGGAGCGCCAACGCCGAGAGTTGAGAGCCAAGTCGATCTGCCGGATCTGCCCGGTCGGCGATGACTGTCTCGACTACGCGATGACGATTCGCGAGCCATACGGCATCTGGGGCGGGCTCACAGAGTCGGAGCGCCGTCAGCAGAACCTCCGCGCGGTGACCTGAGCGATCGCACATCTCCGGACCGCTTGGTCCACCCCTCCGCGTCGAGCCATTCGACCAGCGGCACGGCATGCCGCCGAGATAGGCCGAAGTGATCGCGGAAGTCCGCCACCGTGAAGGCGTCGGGAAGTGATTCCAGGCCGGTCGTGATCGTGGCTACCTGATCGGGGAGCAAGACGAGATCGTCGTCGATGCGAACCAGGTCGCCGTTGCGGATGAGGGCGTGGCGAACCTCCGGAGGGATACCGAGTTCCGAAGCCCGCGGAACGGCGAGATCGCTCGCAAGCACCATCTTCGCCGTATCCCAGGCCGCTTCCTCGTCGACGCCGAGCTGCGGCTTGAATGCCGCAAGTCGGACGACCGGGCCGTCCTCGACGAGATCGGCGTCCGCGTCGACGAGCAAGGCGACGAGGTCGGGATCGGCACCCAGCCGCGACGCCGCCTCGGACTTCGGGAGGCCGGGACGCAACGGATAGCGTTCGTGGTGGCCGGTAACCGCTTCGACGAGGCCGCGCCCAAACGCGCTGAATTGCTGGGGAGTGAGGTACCGGTCGCCGGCAGCAACGGCGGATGCGGGCGTGCCGCCGCCCGACGATTGCTCAACGGCGAGAGCAGAGATGGACCCGTGCACCGCAACGAGGGCGTCGGCCCGCTGATCCGGCGTGCCGTCGACTGCGGCAGCCAGGATCGCGGCGTCTTCGGCCTTCGGTCGCTTCCTGGGTACGGGATCGAGCACCATGCCACCGGCGACCACTGATCGACGGCCGGTGTCGCGAAGAATGAAGCGGTCGCCCATCGTCACGGGAACCGGCGTCGCTGTTGTGATGACCATCGAGGGACGGTCGCCGCCCGCAAGGACCCTTATGCGTGCCGGAATCGTCGCTGTGCCCAGGTGGATGTGATAGGCCCCCCGATCGGTGATTTCGCCGGCGGAGCGCGGCGGGAAGGTCAGCGACGCGAGGAAGCGACTCGTCAGACCGAGCGATCCTGGACGCGCCAGAAGCGTGCCGCGATCGAGGTCGCGCTGCTCGACGCCCACGAGGTTCACCGCAGCGCGGTTGCCCGGCTCGATCTGTTTCTGGTCGACCTCGTGCGACTGGAGGCTCCGGATCCGCGCTTCTCCGCCCGGGAAGCACTGCAACCGGTCGCCGACACGGATCGCGGCACCGGTCAAGGTCCCGGTGGCCACCACCCCGGCACCGGATATCCCAAACGAGCGGTCGACCCACATACGGGGGCGTCCAGAAACCAGAGCGGGGCCCGCGGTGGCCAGCGCCTTCTCGAGCGCCTCAACAAGAGCGTCCATGCCGGCCCCGCTGATTGCAGAGACCTCCACGATTGGCCACTGTTCGGCAACGGTGTCGCCAACGTGGTCCTCGACGTCGATCTGGGCCAGCTCGACCAGGTCCGGGTCGGCGACATCGACGCGGGTGATCGCAATGACGCCTCGTCGGACATCAAGGAGGTCGAGCACCGCGAGGTGCTCCTCCGATTGCGGCATCCATCCTTCGTCGGCTGCCACCACGAACAGAGCAACGTCGATGCCGCCCACGCCGGCGAGCATGTTCTTGACGAACCGCTCATGGCCCGGCACGTCGACGAATCCGACCGAGATGTCCCCGAGCGCCGCCCATGCGAAGCCGAGGTCGATCGTGAGGCCCCGTTCCTTCTCCTCGGCCCAACGGTCGGGGTCTCGACCGGTGAGTGCCTGGACGAGGGTCGACTTGCCGTGGTCGACGTGCCCGGCCGTCCCGATAATTGGCATCAGATTGCAGCCAACGCGGCGGCGATGATCGCGTCCTCATCCGGTTCGACTGAGCGCAGGTTCACCACGGTCGCCCCGTCACGGCGAGCCGCAATGACAGGGGGGCTGTGGTCGGCGAGCCGTCTCCATGTGCGCTCCGCGCTGCCCCCGAAGCGGAGCACGGGCGTCGGGATGGTGAGGCCGGGAACCGAACCCGCACCGGGGAGGGACGCTCCCTCGACAATCTCGGCTGGTAGCCCCGAAGCACGAGCCAGTCCTTCGCATCGTTCTCGAAGCACGTCGGTCGGAGTCGTGGCCATCCTCCAGAACGGGAGAGATCGGACGCTCCCCGATGCATACGCCTCGAATGTCGCAGTGAGTTGCGAGATGGTCGGCGTATTCACCCGCAGCGCCCTGGCAATGGGGTGGCGTGCCATGTCGGCGACGAGATCGCGCCGGCCGACCACGACGCCTGCCTGCGGGCCGCCAAGCAGCTTGTCGCCGGAGAACAGCACCACATCGGCGCCGCGTTCGAGTGTCTGGAGCACGCCCGGCTCGGCGGCAAGCCAGCCTGGCGGACCGCCGGCTATCCAGGGGACGTCTTCGTTGAGGAGGCCGCTGCCGATGTCGGCGATGAACGGTGCGTCGAGCGCCGCAGCCACATCGGCCATCTCGGCATACGACACCTCGTCGGTGAACCCCTCGACCCGGTAGTTCGACGGGTGCACCTTGAGCACCGCTTCGACCGGTCCCGGGGCGTCGGTGAAATCGCTCGCCCGCGTGCGGTTGGTGGTTCCGACCTCGACAAGATGGACGCCGGAGGCCGTCATCAGATCGGGGAGGCGGAATGAACCGCCGATCTCGATCAACTCGCCGCGTGAAACCGCAACCCGGCCGTCGCGCCCCGCCAGCGCGGCGAGCGCGAGGAATAGGGCGCCGGCGTTGTTGTTCACAGCTAGCGCTGCCTCAGCTCCGACGGTCGATGCGATCAGCGCATGGAGGTGGGCGGCGCGTTTGCCTCGGGAACCCGTCTCGATATCGAACTCCAGGTTGGTGAATCCGGTTGGGTGTGCGGCGGCGGTCGGCGCTCGCCCGAGGTTGGTGTGGAGCAGCACTCCGGTGGCGTTTACCACCGGCCGGAGCCGCGACGATTCCAGTCTGCGCACCTGCGCCGCGGCGATGGCAGCAGGATCGGCTTCGGATCCGGTCTGGATCGCCAAGCGGGCTTCGTCGATCGTCTGGCGCGCAATGGTGACCAGCAAGGCCTGCGGCAAGCTGGATTCTCCGGCGAGGTCACCGGCCAGCGCATCGACAGAGGGGAGATCGCGTGGGTCCACGTCTGCAGACTACCGGGACCGGTATCCTCGACTCCGTGCCATGGCGTTGGATCCTCTTCGGTGCATTCATCGCGATCCCGATTGCGGAGATCGCGCTGTTGGTCGCGTTCAGCCAGGCCGTAGGGGTGTGGTGGACGATTGGACTCGTCGTGGTCACGGCCTTCGTCGGATCCTGGCTCGTGACGCGGCAAGGCCGGGCCACAATCCAGTCGGTCCGCAACCAGTTCCAGCAAGGGGCGTTCCCCGGATCGCCGCTCGCTCACGGCGCCATGATTCTGATCGCCGGCGCCTTCCTGCTCACCCCCGGTCTACTGACCGATGCGGTCGGGTTCCTGCTCCTCGTACCCGCGGTCAGAGAAGCGATTCGTCGCTGGGTCGTCGCCCGCTACGCGAATCGCTGGACCATCGTGTCGTGACGCGGGCCCCGCGACCCGCTTCGACGATCTGCCTCCTGAGAGACTCCAGCTCCGGCCTCGAAGTCCTCATGGTCCAGCGATCGCCAGCGGCCCGGTTCATGGGCGGTGCCTGGGTGTTCCCCGGCGGTGCGGTCGACGAAGTCGACGGGAGCTCCGTCGCTCGAGATGCAGTGGCGTCAAGCGATGCAGCGCTCGTTGCGTGGACGGCAGCCGCCGTTCGCGAACTCGTCGAGGAGACGGGCATCTGGCTGCTCGACCGCGGAACCGTTGCAGCGCCCGAGCGTCCCATGGGTGTGGAGATCTTCGCTGCCGCCATTGAGAGCGGACGCCGGTTCGCAACCGACGACCTCCGCTACTTCGCGAACTGGATCACCCCCGAGCTGCTCCCGGTCCGCTTCGACACGCGCTTCTTCGGCGCCGTGGTCGCTTCGGGCGTGGATCCGTTCGTCGATGGTGCCGAGCTCGTAGATGCACAGTGGATCCGGCCCCAAGACGCACTCCGGCGCGGCCGCGAAGGTGCGTGGTCCGTCGCCTTCCCGACCCGTCGCACGCTCGCCTACCTCGGGGAGTTCGCCACGACCCGTGAATTCGACGAACGGGTTGGCACGCTTGTGCCCATCGCCCCGGTGGAACCGCGCATCGTCGTCGCCGACGAGGCGATTGAGATCCTGATGCCGGGTGATCCCGGCTTCGAGGCAGCAGCGCCGGATCGCATGACCCCGAGCCAGCGGGCCGCGGTCGAGCGTTTCATCAAGGCCGGGGTGAGTGAAGTCACCGACGTCGGACCGGCGTGAGAGTCGAGACGGTGCTCGCACCGAACCCCGGCATCTATACCGGCCCGGGGACGAACACCTATCTCATTGCGGTGCATGGTGAAGTTGCCGTGATCGACGCGGGGCCGGAGATCGACCGACACCTCCTGGCGATCATCGACGCTATCGGCGATCGTCGCCCGGTCGGGGTGATTGCCACCCACACGCACTTGGATCACGCCCCGTTGTCGAACCCGCTCGCTCGGCGACTCGACGTTCCGGTCTACGGGAACCAATCGGGCCCCGGATTCGACCCCGACCTGCGCGTCGTCGACGGAGATGAGATTTCCGTCGGAGGCATGCCGCTCGAGGCCGTGCATACGCCCGGCCACTCTGCCGACCACCTGTGCTTTCGGCTCGGCGACCGGCTCTTCACCGGAGACCACATCATGGGTGGCTCCACCGTCGTGATGGACGATGCAGCGGCGTACCTTGAGTCGCTCTACCGGGTCCGGGACCTCGGTGTCGGCCGGCTCGAGCCGGGACACGGCGCTCCGATGGACGACGCGGGAGATGTCATTGCGGGCTACATAGAGCATCGCCTCGCCAGAGAACGCGAGATCGTCTCGGTGATCGGCGCCGGTGCTGCGACGATCAAAGACGTTGTCGATGCTGTGTATGCGTTCGTCCCACCGGACCTTCGCGCGGCGGCCACCCACCAGGTGATCGTTCAGATGATCAAGCTCCAGGCCGATGGAGAAGTAGGGTTCTCGGCGGGCGCAGTGGGGCCATCCACGATGGTCGAGTTGATCGCGGAATCATGAAGACACACATCGCCCTCATCATCCTCCTCGTTGTTGGCTTGGCCGCGCCCGCGTTTGCCGTCGACGATGGCGAAGTCACGCCTGCCGACCTCGAGGCAGCGCGGCAACGAAACGGCGAGATCTCGGCCTCCCTCGAGGCGACCGACATCCAGTACGAGGCGGCGGTCGCCGAGGAGATCCAGATCCGCGAGAGCCTCCACGCGATGGCCACCCGGGTCTCCGAGACCGAGCAGCGACTCGCCGTCCTCCGACTGACGGCAGCCGAGGTCGTCCGCGAGTCCTACATGACCGCCGGTTCGGATGGCGGCGTCGCGACGATCCTCGGATCAACGAGCTTCTCCGACATCCCGGTCCGCGCTACCTATCTCCATGCCGCCAGTGATCGCGACCACGAAGTCATCTTCGAGATGCTCGCCGTCGAGGATCAGTACCGCGCCCAGGCGCAGGAACTCGACGATGCCCTCACCCGGCAACGAGACCTGGTCGCCGAAATCGAAGGGCTCGCCGGGCAGCTGCTGGTCGAGCTCGATGCAGCAAACGCCGAGTACCGCGAGCTGGAGGCCAACTGGCAGCGGCAAGAAGAGGAGCGCAAGCGGCGCGAGGAAGAGGAACGGCAGCGTCGCGCCGCGGAGGCAGAGCGCAAACGACGCGAGGCAGAGGCGGCCCGAGCGGCAGCCGAGGCGGCGGCGACCACCACCACGACGACAACACCCCAGGCATCGGCACCCACGACCACGACCACCACCGTTGCCCCCACGACGACGACAACAGCGGCGATGGCAGCGACGACGACCACCGCCGTTGCTTCCGATGGATCGGAGTCGGAAGAAACGACCACCACATCGACGACCGGCACGACCGTTCCGGTCGCAACGACCACCACCAGCACGACCGTGCCGACCCCCACAGCGGCCAGCCGGGTCTGCCCGGTCAACGGGGCCTCGTCGTTCTCCGACTCATGGGGAGCACCACGTTCCGGCGGCCGCACCCACAAGGGCGTCGACATGTCGGCATCACGCGGTACGCCGCTGGTTGCCATGGAAGCGGGCGGCATCTACCGGCTGTCGAATAGCGCGCTCGGAGGCATCTCGCTCTATCTCCTCGGCAATTCGGGTGACATGTACTACTACGCCCACCTCGACGCCTGGGCCGACGGGCTTGTGGGCGGCCAGCGTGTCGCGGCCGGCGACCTCGTTGGCTACGTGGGAACCTCCGGCAACTCGCCCTCTTGGCTTCCCCATCTCCACCTCGGCTGGAAGCCCGGAAATCGAGACTGGGCGAACCCGTACCCAATGGTGAATCAGCTCTGCAGGTAGCAAGTAGCACGTAGCAAGACAAGAAACCGAAGAGCCGCTGCTCAGCTACCGACCACCGACTGGCGACTGGCGACTCCGGCCTACAAGGCCGCGATCTGCTCTTCTAGGACTGCGATCCTCGCGGTGCACGTGTCTTCTGCCGTCGGGGGGATGAGTTGGACGAGGTGATCGGCGATTGACCGGATCGAGGTGCCGGCGGGACCGTCGGGATCGGCGAGCACGACCGGGCGGCCTTCGTCGCCGCCTTCCACGACGTTCGGGTCGAGAGGGACCTGTCCGAGCAGGGGGACACCGAGTTGTTCGGCGAGTTCGGTGCCGCCTCCGGAGCCGAACAAGGCGTAGTGACGTCCATCCTCGGTTGTGAACCCCGACATGTTCTCGACCACGCCGACGACCGGCATGTGGGAGCGGCGCGCCATGTCGGCAACGCGCGCCGCCACCTTCTGCGCTGCCTGCTGCGGCGTCGTCACCACCACCATCTCCGCTTGGGGAAGCATCCGGGACAGCGCCATCTGCACGTCGCCGGTTCCTGGGGGCATGTCGATCACGAGATATCCGAGGTCTGGGCTCCACGACACATCGGTGAGGAACTGTTCGAGCGCCTTCGAGAGCATCAGGCCTCGCCACATCAAGGCTGTGTCCTCGTCGTCGAGGAGGAGCCCGGTCGACACGACTTCGAGCCCCAGGGCGTTCAATGGTTGGATCTTGCGGTCGTCGCCGGCTTCGAGACGCTCGTCGATCGACGCGACCATGCGCGGCACGGAGAATCCCCAGATGTCGGCGTCGAGCAGACCCGTTCGGTGACCAAGTGCCGAGATGGCCAGCGCGAGGTTGACGCTGAGGGACGACTTCCCGACTCCGCCCTTGCCGCTCGAGACGGCGATCACGCGAGTTTGGGGGCTGATCATGGTGGGCGTCGCCGTCTCTCTAGCGCGCAACCGGACCTTGCCCATCAACTCGGAACGCTGCGAGTTTGTCATTGCCGTCACATCCACCGATACCGAATCGATGCCCGGGATAGCCTTGACCTTGCGCACGACATCGGTCTCGATCTGGTCGCGCATGGGGCAGGCCGCGACCGTCAGCGCAACACCGATTGTGGCATGGGAATCGGCGATATCGATGCCGCTGACCATGCCGAGTTCAACGATGTCTGCGTTGAGTTCGGGATCGATCACCCCACGCAATGCCGCCTCGACGGTGTCTCTGGTCGTCACGCGTTCGATCCTATCCGCGAGAGATTCGTATTCCACACACGGCCATAGTTGATAGAATCGCCGAGCGACGTGCGGAGGAGGCAACAATCCATGACGCTTGAAATGACCCCGGTGGCACTCACCGATGCGGCGGCCAGCAAGGTTCGAGAACTGCTCGCGGACGAGGGTGACGACTCGCTTGCCCTGCGACTCGGTGCCCGCCCTGGCGGCTGCTCGGGCTTCCGATATGACATGTACTTCGACGCGAGCGTGTCGGAGACGGACGCGGTGGTCGACGCGGGCACCTTCAAGGTGGTAATCGACGAGGCCAGCGTCGAGCGCCTCTCGGGAGCCACGGTGGACTTCAAGGACGAGGGCACTGACGGCACCGGCTTTGCCATCGACAATCCCAACGAGACCGGTCACTCCTGCACTTGCGGCAAACGCGACTAGCGGACCTTCATAGACTGCCTCCCGAGCGATTCAGGAGGCTCCATGCCCAAGCAGATTCACGAAGCACCGAGCGGCCCGAATCCACTCGGCCCCTACAGCGTGATCACCGAGGCCGCAGGGTTCGTGTTCGTGTCGGGCATGATTGCAATTGATCCCGCGACCGGCACCGCCGTGCCAGGCGGCGTCGGCCCTCAGGCCGAGCAGGTCATGCGCAACATCGGTGCGGTGCTCGGTGACGTGGGTCTCGGCTACGACGACATCGTCAAGACCACAATTTTCGTGACGGACATGGGCGACTTCCCGGTTGTCAATGAGGTCTACGGATCCTTTGTCGGCGACGCTCCACCGGCGCGTTCGACGGTTGAGGTCTCGGCCCTTCCCGGCGGTTTCGTCGTCGAGATCGAGACGATCGCAGCGCGCTAGCGCACCCTGGTCACGGACGGCCGCGACCCAAACGAGGACTACCGTTCAGTCATCGAGCGTCCCCGCTAGGAGGTCCGACCGTGAACCGCGATGCCATCTTCTCCGCCCTTGATCTCGACGATGTCAGCCCCGGCGCCTATGCCGGTGGTTGGATCGAGACGGGCGGCACCGAACTCGAGGTCGAGAATCCAGCCACCGGCGAGCGGATCGGTGCCGTCAAGCGCGCCAACAAGGACGACTACGAGAAGGTGGTCGCCTCCGCCAGCGAGACGTTCGCAGAGTGGCGAATGCTCCCCGCACCTGAACGCGGCAAGTTCGTCAGGGTCATTGGCGACCTGCTGCGCGAATACCGCGAACCTCTTGGTGCCCTCGTCGCCCTCGAGATGGGCAAGATCAAGGCAGAGGGCGAGGGCGAAGTCCAAGAGATGATCGATATCACCGACTTCGCGGTCGGTCTGTCGCGCCAGCTCTACGGACTCACGATCGCCTCCGAACGCCCCGGACACCGCATGTATGAGCAATGGCATCCGCTCGGTCCCGTCGGCGTGATCACCTCGTTCAATTTCCCGATCGCCGTGTGGTCTTGGAATTCCATGATCGCCGCCGTCTGCGGTGACACGATGATCTGGAAGCCGTCGTCGAAGACTCCGCTCACCGCCGTCGCCACCAACAAGCTCGCTGCTCGCGCCATGGAAGGCTCGGGGTTCGAAGGGGTGTTCAACCTGGTGGTCGGCTCGGGAGCCGAGGTGGGCGACGTGATGATCAACGACCGCAGGGTCCCGCTGGTCTCCGCAACCGGGTCGTGCGGCATGGGGGAGAAGGTTGGAACGGCAGTGGCCAAGCGGCTCGGCCGATCCCTGCTCGAACTTGGCGGAAACAACGCCATGATTGTGATGGACGACGCCGACCTCGACCTGGCGACCCGCGCCGCGTTGTTCGCCGCGGTCGGAACTGCGGGACAGCGCTGCACGTCGTTGCGACGCCTCATCGTGCAGCACGGCGTGTCGGACGAGATCGCCCGGCGCCTCGCCGCTGCCTATGCGACCATCCAGATTGGGGATCCCCTCGACGACGCGAACCTCATGGGGCCGCTCGTCGACGAGATCGCCGTCTCCAACTTCTCCGCTGCGGTGGGGATCGCCCAAGAACAGGGCGGCGAGGTGCTCTACGGCGGTGGCGTCATCGACGGACCGGGCTACTTCGTGGAGCCGACCATCATCAAGATGCCGGTCGACGCTCCGATTCTCCAGATCGAGACATTCGCACCGATCCTCTACCTGGTCGAGTTCGACACGGTCGAAGAGGCGATCAAGATCAACAACGGAGTCACGCAGGGTCTGTCCTCGGCGATCTTCACCGACTCGGTGCGATCCGGTGAGACGTTCCTGTCGGCTGCCGGATCCGACTGCGGCATCGCGAACATCAACATCGGGACATCGGGTGCGGAGATCGGTGGGGCGTTCGGCGGCGAGAAGGAGACGGGCGGGGGCCGCGAATCCGGGTCCGATGCCTGGAAGGCCTACATGCGCCGTCAGACCGTCACCATCAACTGGTCGGGCGAGCTACCACTCGCACAGGGCATCGAATTCGGATGAACGAGTTCTCGGCATTGGCCGAGGACGATGCCCGGTTGGCGCGTCTGTTTGTGGGTGTCGGGGTCGGCGGGCTGATCGCCGCGCTGGTGGCGGCTCTGCTCGGCATCGCAGTCGTCCTCACGGTGTCAAATTCGATGGATCGCTCGCTGGTTGTGACGGCCGACGCTGTGGCGGCGGCCGATGAGACTGTGACCCTCGCCGCGGACACCATCGGAATCGTGAGCGACTCGTTCGACACTCTCGTGCCGTCGGCAGCGGTCGCCGCTACCGCATTCGACGATGCCGCAATCGTGATTGCCGACACGACCACCGTGGTCACCGTCGACGTCCCGGATGCACTCGACGCCGTGCTCGAGGCCATGCCTGCGATCGAGAGTGCTGCGGCGGTGGTCGACGGTGCGCTGCGAGTGCTCAGCTTCGTCGGTGTCGAATACGACCCGGAGATCCCGTTCGAGGATGCCATTGCCGAACTTGAAGCGGCCATCGCTCCGCTGCCGAACCAGCTCCGGGCGCAGGCCGCGCCGCTCGAAGCACTGGCCGACGACTTCGAGGAGTTTGGGGAGGCGACTGAGGAGATCAGCGTCGATCTCGTCGCCCTTCAGGTCCAGTTCGACGAAGCGGAGCGGCTTCTCGGCACCTACACATCCACGGCGGAGGAGGCGACCGCGGTGGTCACCGATATCCGCAGCGATCTCGGCTGGCAGCGCTGGCTGATGATCGGTGTCGTGCTGTTGGTGGCGGTCGGCTTCGCGACCATCCAGGTGGTTCCGCTCAGCCTTGCCCAGCGGCTCCGCGGGGGGCGTGCAATGCCGTAGGAGGCGGCAATTCGAAGCGGTAGCCGACGCTCCGCACCGTGGCGATCCAGGACGACCGCTCCTCGCCGAGCTTGGCGCGAAGGCGCCGCACGTGGACGTCGACGGTGCGGGAACCGCCGTAGTAGTCGTATCCCCACACCTTCGACAGGATCTGCTCGCGTGACCACACTCGCTGGGGATGCTCCACGAAGAACCGAAGCAGCTCGTATTCCATGAACGTGAGGTCGCGCGGCTGGCCGGCGATCGTCGCCTGGTAGGTGGCGGTGTTGAGTTCGAGATCGAGATGGCGAAGGACCGGGTCGACGGCCGTGGCTGCGTCGACGATGTCGAGCCTGCGGAGCCGCACCCCGAGTTCGGTCTGGTCGACGGGGGTGAGGACGAAATCGTCGAATCCCGCCTCGGAGGCGAGGTCGGCGGTGAGGGTGCGGTCGACCACGAGGAGAACGGGGATGCCGAGTTCCTCGCGAATCTTCCTGCCGACGGTCATGGCAAGACCGGCGTCTTCGGCGAGTTCCACAACAGCAGCCGACCACCCGAGTTCTGGCTCGCGCCCTGCGGTATCGGCGACGTCCGAGACGGGCACGGGGCTGTAGCCAGCGGCGATCAACGCCCCGGTGAGGGCGGCGGACTGCGTCGGCGGGTAGACGGCAACGTACATCACAGCACCGGGAGGTATTCCTCGAGCTCGTAGCGAGACACGTGCTGGTCGTAACGGGACCATTCATGGCGCTTGTTCTTCAGGAACCACTCGAATACGTGCTCACCGAGGGTTGAGCGGACCAGCTCGGAATCCTCCATCACCCGTAGCGCCGCATTTAGGTTGGTCGGGAGCCGCTCGATGCCGGACGCCCGCAGCTCGGCGTCGCTCATGCCGAGCACGTCGTGGCCCATCTCGGCCGGGAGCTCGTAGTCGTTCTCGATTCCGTTGAGACCGGCAGCGAGGATCACGGCGAAGGCGAGATAGGGGTTGGTCGCGGGGTCGGGTGATCGGTACTCGATCCGTGTCGATTCGGACGTGCCCCGCCGCGCCGCAGGCACGCGTACCAGCGCCGTTTGGTCGTTGCGCGCCCACGTCTCATAGACGGGGGCGTCGAAGCCACCGACGAGGCGCTTGTACGAGTTGACCCACTGGTTGGTGACGGCAGTGATCTCATTGGCGTGGCGCAGTAGGCCGGCGATGAACCCGTGGGCGACCTTCGATAGGCCGTACTCGGTGCCTTCGGCGTGGAACGCGTTCGTCTCGCCCTCGAAGAGCGACAGATGCAAGTGCAGCCCCGAACCGTCGAACGAGGCGAGCGGCTTCGGCATGAACGTCGCATATAGGCCGTGCTCCATGGCGACCTCCTTCACGACGAGCCGGGTCGTCATCAGGCTGTCGGCCATCGTGAGAGCGTCGGTGTGGCGGAGGTCGAGTTCGTGCTGAGACGGCGAGACTTCGTGGTGGGAGAACTCCACCGGGATCCCCAGCTCCTCGAGAGCGACGATCGTCGACCGTCGGTACTCCTGAGCGACATCGAGGGGCGTGAGATCGAAATAGCCACCGCGGTCGAGCACCTGCGGCTCGGGTCCGGAGTCGGCGAAATAGAAGTACTCGACCTCGGGTGCGACATAGAAGGTGAAGCCGAGGTCGGATGCTCGCTTCATCGTGCGGCGCAACACCTGGCGGGGGTCGCCATCGAATGGCTCACCTTCGGGCGTGACGATGTCGCAGAACATCCGAGCGACGCCGTCGTCGCCCGATTTCCACGGGAGAACTTGGAACGTCGTCGGGTCGGGCTTGGCCAGCATGTCGGCTTCGTAGGTACGCGAGAAGCCATCGATCGATGAACCGTCGAACGTGAGGCCGTCCTCGAGTGCAACCCGCAGTTCCGCCGGAGTGATCGCGAACGACTTGAGGAATCCCAAGACGTCGGTGAACCAGAGTCGGACGAAGCGAATGCCCCGCTCCTCGACCGTTCTCAGTACGTATTCGTGCTGTCTATCCATGTGGTGTTGGCCTCCGAGGGCCACCATCGTACGGCGTTGTGGACATGGTGCCAGTGGTCGTTGACCACGAAACACAGCGTTCACACTGCGGTTACGGGCGGGTAACGACCGCCTGGCAGAGTATCTGGGTACTCAGCCGGTGGCGCGCGCCTGCGTGGCCGGACCAGATCAGAACACCGGAGGAATCCATGCCATATCGGGCCGAATACATCTGGGTCGACGGCCAGCAGCCGACGTCCAAGCTGCGTTCCAAGACCAAGATCGTGCCGACCGGCGAAGAGCCACCCATCTGGGGCTTCGACGGATCGAGCACCGAGCAGGCGCCCGGGAATCTCTCCGACTGCGTGCTGAACCCGGTCTTCGTCCGCCCCGATCCGATCCGCGGCGGGGACGATATTCTCGTGCTGTGCGAGGTCCTCACACCAGACATGGATCCGCACCCTTCGAACACGCGTGCCGCGGCCGTCGCTGCCTACGAGAAGTACCAGGACCAGGATCCGTGGTTCGGCCTCGAGCAGGAGTACACGTTCTTCAAGGATGGTCGTCCGCACGGTTGGCCGGTCGGTGGCTATCCGGCCCCGCAGGGTGGCTACTACTGCGGTGTCGGCGCCGATGAGATCTGGGGGCGCGACGTCGTCGAGGTTCACACCGAGGCGTGCATGGAGGCTGGGATCGAGATCTCGGGGACCAACGCCGAAGTGATGATTGGTCAGTGGGAGTTCCAAATTGGGCCGCTCGGACCGGTTGAGGTCGGCGACCATCTGTGGATGGCCCGATGGTTGCTCTACCGAATCGCCGAGGATTACGACATCTCCGCTCACCTCAACCCGAAGCCGGTCGAGGGTGACTGGAACGGCGCCGGGATGCACACCAACTTCTCGACGACCGCCATGCGCGAGTCCTACGAACCGATCATCGCTGCCTGTGAAGCGTTGGCCGTGAACCCGGACGAGCACATCAAGGTCTACGGCGCAGGGATCGAGCGTCGCCTCACGGGTCTGCATGAAACGGCACCGTGGACCGAGTACTCCTACGGCGTCTCCGACCGCGGAGCGTCGGTGAGGATTCCGTGGCAGACCGCCAAGGATGGCAAGGGCTACATCGAAGACCGTCGCCCGAACGCGAATGCGGATCCGTACACCGTCGCAGCGCTGATCACGGAGACGATCTGTGGAGCGTTGGCGGAGTAGCAGCTGAGTTGGTGGCGCCGCACGAGCGGAGCAGCCGAG
>CAZONX010000035.1:0-18020 GCA_964581295.1 uncultured Acidimicrobiaceae bacterium | reverse complement strand
CCTCCGACCTGCTCGACGAACCCGCAGCGAGTGACAAACCGATCGGCTCCGTCATCGACTTCCCCGTCTCAGACGCCGACACGGCGAGTGTCGACCCGATCGACGGCGACTCGGTCGACGTATCCGATCCGGAAGACGACGACGAAACGACCGATGTCGTCGTTCTGCCGTCCAATCGCATGCCCACACCGCGTGGGGCGCCGATGACCGACGACCTCGGCGGCCTCGTCGGGGCAGTGCAAACCTGGGCCGCCGAGGAGCCGATCTCGGTCAACACCGGCCGGCTCTACGGCCTGGTGAACCACATCGTGAGCCTGCGGATGGACATTGAATCAGCGAAGGCCGAAGTGGCCGAACTGGCCGAGCTCGCGGCGGCCGATCCCTTCTTCTCCGATCGCGTCTCCCACATTGCCGCAGCGATCGAACCCATCGCCGAATCCTCAGACACCATCGAGGCCCAGGCCTTGGCCCTCGCCGCTGCACCCCTGCGGGACGTCACGAACACCCTTCCGCAGCTCGGCCGCTACCTCAGTAGGAAGACCGGCAAGGAGCTGAGTGTCGAGATCGTCGGCGACGACATCCTCGTCGACCGCCAGGTGCTGGACCGACTCGGCGACGCCATCCGGCAACTCGTTGTCAACGCCGCCGTCCACGGGATCGAGGACATCGACACGCGTCTCGGCGCCGCCAAGCGGGGAACCGGCACGATCCGTATCGAGGCATCCCAGACCGATGTCAATCTCGAGGTCTCCGTGGTCGACGATGGGCGGGGAATCGATTGGCAGGGCATCCGCGAGAAGGGGCTTGCCCGTGGATTGCTCGAATCATCGTCCGAGCTTGCTCCGGACGCGCTGCGATCGCTCCTGTACCAATCCGGCTTCACCACCCAGGAGGCCGCCGATGAACTCTCCGGCGACGGTGACGGATTGGCCATCGTCCGCGACGCGATGAACTCCCTCAACGGCTCCCTCCGGTTGGAGAGCACACCGAAGGTCGAGACGAGAATCTCCATGATCGTTCCGGTCCATCAGGCCATGCAGAAGGCGCTCCTGGTGCGCACGGCGGGGATCATGTGGGGCATCCCAGAGACCGGCATCGTCGAGGTGGTCGACATGAACCTCGCGACGATCGTCGTTGCCGACCACACGACCGTGCTCGAACGGGTCGACGGCGACGTCCCGTTCGCATCGTTCGCCGACCTGATGAGCATTCCGTCGGACGCCGTTCCTGCATCGATCGTCGTCGCAACCAGCGCCGCCGGCCCCGTCGCTCTCGGCGTTGAAGAGGTCGTCGGAGTCCGACGCGTTGCTGCGAAGGAACTCGGTGCTGTGCTCGCCGACGCAGAGGCCGATGTGGTGACCGGCGCAGCGCTCCTCGGTGGGGACCAGGTGGTTCTCCTCGTCGACCTGACGCGGCTTGCCGAGCGCCAACGTGAGGCCGCAATCGAAGCTCCGTCATTCCCGGCCGCACGAGTGTTGATCGTCGATGACTCAGTTGGCGTCCAGCAGGTGGTGTCGTCTGCGCTCGCGACGAGCGGCTTCAACACCTCGGTTGCCTCGAGCGTGGCCGATGCCCTCGGGGCACTCCAGACGGGGACGATCGACGGCATCGTGGTCGACTTCTCGATGCCGCGTGCCGACGGCGTTGCACTCGCTCACATGGTCCGTCAACGCCACGGCGATCTCCCGATCGTCATGCTCTCCGGTGTCGCCGAGGGTGAAGACGTCGATCGGGCCCGCGATGCCGGCGTCGATGCGTTCTTCAACAAAGCCGACTTCCGAGAAGGAGGCCTGGCGGAGAAGCTCCGCGCCCTGATCACCGAGCGTCGCGCCAAAGAGCAGACCGCCTAGGCATCGACCACTTGACCGCCGCTTGCTGACCGGGTGCGTTCGCGCAGCCTCGCGAAGTACACCGCTGTAGTTCCGGGCCAGGTCGCCGGTACACTCCGGCTCTCGATGCCCGACTCTCCACTGCTCCAAGGTCTCAACCCGTCGCAGCGACACGCCGTTGCTGCCACCGACGGTCCCGTGCTTGTGGTCGCCGGCGCCGGCTCTGGCAAGACTCGGGTGCTCACCTATCGGATCGCCCATCTGATCCGCGATCTCGGCGTGTCTCCCTACGCGATCCTTGCCATCACGTTCACGAACAAGGCCGCGACTGAGATGCGAGAGCGAGTGGCCAACCTGGTCGGGCACATCGCCGACGGGATGTGGGTCTCGACGTTCCACAGCGCCTGCGTTCGGATCCTGCGCCGCGAGGCGCCTCGACTCGGATATCGGTCGTCCTTCTCGATCTACGACGATGCCGATTCGGTCCGCCTCGTCACCATGTGTATCCGCGATCTCGATCTCGATCCGAAACGGTTCCCACCGAAGGCGATCCGAGCTTCGATCTCGAACGCGAAGAACGAACTCATCGACTACGAAACGTTTTCGGAGACCGGCGAGGGGTTCTATCACGAGAAGGTCTCCGACGTCTATCGCCTCTATCAGCAGCGTCTGGTCGAGGCATCGGCCGTCGACTTCGACGACATCCTCATGCTCACCGTCGACATCTTTCGGGCGTTCCCCGAGGTGTTAGCGCAGTACCAGCAGCGGTTCCAGTATCTCCTTGTCGACGAGTACCAGGACACCAACCACGCGCAGTACATGCTCGTCAAGCTTCTCGCCGGAGCGCACCGCAATGTGTTCGTGGTCGGAGACTCCGACCAGTCGGTGTATGCGTTCCGCGGCGCGGACATGCGCAACATTCTCGATTTCGAGAAGGACTACAACGACGCGACGGTCGTGATGCTCGAGCAGAACTACCGGTCCACGCAGACGATCCTCGATGCCGCCAATGCCGTCATCGGGCACAACGAGGCGAGGAAGCCGAAGCGCCTGTGGACCGACGAAGGCGAGGGAGAGGCCATTGCCGCCTACGAAGCACGCGACGAGCAGGACGAGGCGGCCTACATCGCGGAGCGCATCCGCGAGATCGAATCCGACGGAACGGCACTCTCGGACGTTGCGGTGTTCTATCGCACCAACGCTCAGAGCCGTGTCATCGAGGAGGTATTCGTTCGCTACGGCGTGCCGTATCAGGTGGTCGGCGGCCTGAAGTACTACGACCGGCGGGAGGTCAAGGATGCGATCGCCTACCTGCGGGGTGTCGTGAACCCGGACGATCAGGTGGCGTTGAAGCGCATCATCAACGTGCCCAAGCGTGCGATCGGCGATACGAGCGTCGCCCACGTTGACCGATTCGCAGAGTCGGAAGGGATCGGTTTCTTCGAAGCGCTGCGCCGTGTCGAGGAGAACGCGCGCTTGACGTCCCGAGCACAACGGTCGATCGCCGAGTTCGTCGAGCTGATGGATCACCTGGCGGAGCGAGCCGCCGATGGGCCGGCTGCTGCGATTGGGGCCGTGCTCGACGAGACCGGCTATCTCGACATGCTCCGGTCCGACCGGTCGATTGAGGCGATGGGGCGCGAGGAGAACCTCAGGGAACTCGCGTCGGCCGTCGCCGAGTTCGAAGAAGTCGGTCCGGCATCGATGGGTCCGGCCGAGTGGTCCGAACTCGACGCGATGGCGAAGCTGGGGCTCTTCCTCGAATCGATCAGCCTCGTTGCCGACATCGACGCCTACGAAGACCGCGATCTCGTCACATTGATGACGCTCCACAACGCGAAGGGCCTCGAGTTCCCGGTGGTCTTCATCACCGGCATGGAGGATGGGGTGTTCCCGCACATGCGATCGCTCGGTAACAAGAAGGAGCTCGAGGAGGAGCGCCGCCTCTGCTACGTCGGTATCACCCGGGCCGAGCAACGCCTCCACCTCACGAGAGCTTGGAGCCGGAACCTCTGGGGCCAGTCGCAGTACAACGGTCCGAGCCGCTTCCTCGGGGAGATTCCGTCCCACCTCGTGACCACCGTCAAGAAACCCCGACGCTCCGAACTCCATCGCGCCTCTTCCGACCGAGCGACGGTCGGCGATACCGACATTGCAGCGGGTGACCGGGTACGGCACTCGCATTGGGGCGACGGAGTGGTGGTTCAAGTGGTCGGGAGCGGCGACGGCGCCGAGGCCACGGTGGCTTTCGAGGGCGCGGGTGAGAAGCGTCTGCTCTTGTCGCTCGCACCGCTCACCAAGGTGTGAGCGCAGCGAAAGCACTCGACGCAACGGGGCCCTCTTCGGTGACGAGTCGCCTACCATCGCCGGGTGACCACTGAACTGCCGGTTCTCATCCAGGGCGGTATGGGGGCCGGAGTCTCCGACTGGCTTCTGGCGCGAACCGTGGCGCGGGCCGGCCAGATGGGGGTCGTCTCGGGCACCGGTCTCGACGCCTTGTACCTCCGACGTCTCCAAGACGGCGACCCCGGCGGCCACATGCGGCGCGCCCTTGCGGCGTTCCCGATCGACGGTGTCGCCGAACGGATCCTCGACGCGTACTTCATCGAGGGCGGGAAGGGCACGGACGAGCGATACAAGGCCAAGCCGATGCCCCGCGTCGAACCGTCCAAGAAACTCGTCGAGAACATGGTGGCCGGTAACTTCGCTGAGGTCTACCTCGCCAAGGAAGGACACGACGGCGTCGTCGGCATCAACTACCTCGAGAAGATCCAAACCCCGCATCTGTCTTCGATCTACGGAGCGATGCTCGCCGGCGTGGACTACGTGCTCATGGGCGCCGGTATCCCCATGGCAATACCGGGAATCCTCGACAAGTTGAATGAAGGCCTTCCGGTCGAGTATCGGCTTGACGTCAAGGGCGCTGAACGCGGCGAGACGTTTTCGATGCATTTCGACCCAACTTCCGTTGGGGACGGGAGCCTCCCGCCGGCACCGAGACCGCAATTCCTCGCCATCGTGTCGTCGCATGTGCTCGCCACCGCTCTGGTTCGCAAGGCGAGTGGCCGTGTCAACGGATTCGTCATCGAAGGACCAACCGCGGGAGGGCACAACGCACCGCCGCGAGGCAAGCTGCAACTGAACGAGATCGGCGAGCCCATCTACGGGCGCCGCGACCTGCCGGACCTCGACGTGTTCCGCGAGCTCGGGCTCCCGTTCTGGCTTGCGGGCGGGTATGCCGAACCAGAACAGATCACCGAGGCGCTCGAACTCGGCGCTACGGGCGTCCAGGTGGGCACCGCATTTGCCTACTGCGAGGAGTCGGGATTCACCGCAGCGACCAAGCGCGAGGTCATCGACCTCAGCCGGGCCGGCGAAGCGCGGATCTTCACCGATCCGGTCGCTTCGCCAACCGGATTCCCGTTCAAGGTCGTTGAGCTCGAAGACAGCCTGTCGAATCCCGTTGTCTACGAGAAACGGTCGCGGATCTGCGACCTCGGATACCTACGCACCGCCTACCGCCGCGACGACGGAACGGTTGGATGGCGATGCCCGTCGGAGCCCGTCGACGACTACGTCCGGAAGGGCGGAGCCATCGAGGACACCGTCGGTCGCAAGTGCCTCTGCAACGCGCTCATTGCGAACATCGGGCATCCCCAGATTCAACGCAACGGCGAGATCGAACGAGAGCTGATCACCTCGGGAGACGACGTCGCCGACGTCGCGCGGTTCCTCCCCGAGGGAGCTGACACCTACGGCGCCCTCGACGTGATCGACTACCTGCTGCCGGAGCGGTAGCGGGCGTCGCAGCGGGAGTCGGCGTGACGTCGCCGTTCTCCCGAATCAACCGTGGCTGATGGCGCTACCCTTTGACCGATGCCGCCACGGATCCTGATCGCCAAGCCCGGCCTCGACGGCCACGACCGGGGAGCCAAGATTGTTGCCCGAGCGCTGCGCGACGCCGGATGCGAGGTGATCTACACGGGCCTGCACCAGACGCCCGACCAGATCGCCCAGGCAGCCGTCGATGAAGACGTCGATGGCGTAGGCCTCTCGACGCTCTCTGGTGCGCACCTCACGTTGTTCCCTCGGGTCGTAGAGGCGCTGCGCTTCCGCGACGCCGATGACATCATCGTGTTCGGCGGTGGCATTATTCCCGGTGAGGATCTCCCTGCGCTGTACGACGCCGGTATCGCCGCCGTCTTCACACCGGGGACCTCGCTCGAGGCGATCGAAGCCTGGGTCGACGAGAACCTGTCAGAGCGCTGAGCCGAACCGGACGAACGGAGGACGATCCGCTTGAAGATCCATGAGTACCAGGCGAAAGCCCTGATGGCCGACCGCGGCATTGCGGTCCCGATGGGCCAGGTCGCCACGACGGTCGACGAGGCTGTTGCCGCGGTCCGACCATTGATTCAGCAGAGTGGCAATCCGGTGGTCGTCGTGAAGTCCCAGATCCATGCGGGCGGACGCGGCAAGGGCCGGTTCAAGGAGTATCCCGACGTCGGCGGCGTCAGCGTCGTGACCGACGGTATTGCTGGGGGCATCGAAGCGGCGGAGGAGCGCGTTCGCGAACTCGCGAGTCAGATGCTCGGTTCGACCCTCGTGACGATCCAGACGGGACCCGAGGGGAAGCAAGTCAGTCGGCTCTACATCGAGCAGGGCATCGACATCGCGACCGAGCTCTACCTCTCGGTGCTCCTCGATCGCGCGACCTCACGCAACATCGTGATGGCATCGACCGAGGGCGGGACGGAGATCGAGGTCGTGGCGGAAGAAACTCCTGACAAGATCCTCAAAGAGGAGATCGACCCAGCGTTCGGCCTTCTGCCGTTCCAGGCACGGCACATCGCCTATTCGCTCGGCCTCGAGGGAGACGCGGTCAAGAACGGCGTGCGATTCCTCGACGCGCTCACGAAGGCAGCCGTAGAGCTCGACACCGACCTCGTCGAGATCAACCCACTCGTCGTCACCACCGACGGCGCCGTCATGGCGCTCGACGGCAAGATGAGTTTCGAGGCAAACGCGCTCTATCGGCATCCGGATGTGCTCGAACTCCGGGATGTGACCGAGGAAGACGCTGCCGAACTCGAAGCCAAGAAGTACGACCTGTCGTTTATCAAGCTCGACGGCGAGATCGGATGCATGGTGAATGGTGCCGGGTTGGCCATGGCGACGATGGACATCATCAAGACGGTTGGGGGAGAGCCGGCCAACTTCCTCGATGTGGGAGGCGGCGCGGAGAAGGATCAGATCGCCGCGGCATTCAAGATCATCACGAAGGACCCGAATGTGAAGGGCATTTTCGTGAACATCTTCGGCGGCATCATGCGATGCGACATCATCGCGGAGGGGGTCATCGCCGCGGTCGAAGAGGTCGGCCTGTCGGTGCCGCTCGTCGTTCGCCTCGAGGGCACGAATGTTGAGCTCGGCAAGCAGATGCTCGACGAGTCCGGGCTGGATCTGGTGAGCGCGACGGACATGAAAGACGGGGCGCAGAAGATCTTGGAGCTAACGCGATGAGTGTGCTGATCGGGAACGGTACGAGGGTCCTGGTGCAGGGCATGGGCAAGACCGGCCGCTTCCACACGGACAAGGCCATCGCGTACGGGACCAAGATGGTCGCTGCGGTCCATCCGAGCCGAGCCGGGCAGACCGAGGTGTTCGAAGGCGAAACCGACCACTCCGGAGTCCCCGGGCGCGGTGACACCTATCAGTTGGAGCTGCCGATCTTCCGTACGGTGGACGAGGCCGTTGCTGCAACCGGGGCAAACGCCTCCGTCGTCTACGTCCCACCGCCGTTCGCTGCCGACGCAATCATGGAGGCCGCCGACGCCGGGGTGCCGCTGATCGTGTGCGTGACCGAGGGCATCCCGGTCGCCGACATGGTGCGGGCGAAGCGCTATCTCGAAGACAAGGACGTTCGTCTCGTCGGTCCGAACTGCCCGGGGGTCATTACGCCCGAGGAGTGCAAGATCGGGATCATGCCCGGCTACATCCATACGCCGGGCCGGATCGGAGTGGTCAGTCGCTCCGGAACGCTCACGTATGAGGCAGTGCACCAGCTGACCCTCAACGGTCTCGGCCAGACCACGGCGATTGGGATCGGCGGCGACCCGGTCAACGGGACCAACTTCGTCGACGCTCTCGCTGTGTTCAACGACGACCCGGCCACCGAGGGTGTGCTCATGATCGGCGAGATCGGCGGCACCGCGGAGGAGGACGCCGCCGAGTGGATCACGGCCAACATGACCAAGCCGGTCGCCGGGTTCATTGCGGGCACCACCGCACCGCCCGGCAAGCGGATGGGCCACGCTGGGGCGATCATCTCGGGAGGCAAGGGCACGGCCGCGGCGAAGATCGAGGCCCTCGAAGCCGCCGGCGTTGTTGTGGCGCAGACCCCAACGGACATGGGCACGGCGATGGAAGAGGCGATGGAACGAGCGGACTGGTAGCTGCCAGCTGCTCTCGTCTCCCCCACGCAGGAGGGGAGACCAGAACGAGCTGATGCTTGACCGCAGAGGGGCACCGCGCGCGACGACATCTTCACGATGAGAGCTCCCTGGCCGCCCCCTCCGCTCCGCTCCGGCCTACGGCTGGTGCTCGCGCCTCCCCCACACTTCGTACGACGGAGGCGAAGCGGCTTCGGTCTTGCTCTCTGCTTCTTGCTACGTTCCACTCGTGACCGCGATGCAATTCCCAAATGGGTTCGTGTGGGGTGCCGCGACGTCTGCCTATCAGATCGAGGGCTCACCGGAGGCCGACGGGAAAGGGCCATCGATCTGGGACACGTTCACCACGGTGCCCGGGGCGATCGAGGATGCCAGTTCAGGCGGCATCGCTTGCGATCACTACCGCCGGTGGGCGAGCGACGTCGACGTGATGGCGGAGCTTGGCTTGGGCGCCTATCGGTTCTCGGTGTCCTGGCCCAGAGTGATCTCGGATGGCATTGGAGCGGTGAACCATGCCGGCCTCGACTTCTACGACCGCCTCGTGGACCGCCTCCTCGAACGCGGCATCGAGCCGTGGGCGACGCTGTATCACTGGGACCTTCCTCAGGCGCTCGACGATCGGGGCGGCTGGCCGTCGCGCGACACGGCATACGCGTTCGCCGAGTATGCGACGGTGGTGGCCGATCGGTTGGGGGACCGGGTCAAACGATGGGTCACCATCAACGAGCCATGGGTGGTGTCCAAGCGTGGCTATCTCTACGGCGACAAGGCGCCGGGCCACCGTGACGGCAAAGAGGCTGTCCTCGCGGCGCATCATCTGCTCGTCGCCCACGGCCTGGCCGTGCAGGCGATTCGCCGCGCATGGAGTGACGCGTACGTCGGCATCACGCTGAACCTGACCCCCGTCGTGGCCGCTTCCGACCATCTCGCGGATCGGGAGGCTGCTCGTCGGTTCGACGGCGACGCAAACCGGTGGTTCCTCGACCCCCTTTCCGGCCGCGGCTATCCGATCGACGTCCTGCGCGACTACGACGAGGCGGGGTGGCTCGATGACGAGCGAGACCTCGGAGGCGACGCGGACAGCGTGTTGATATCGGAGCCGACCGACTTCCTCGGCGTGAACTACTACGAGCGAACGATCGTCGGTGATCCGAATCGGACGGAGCACGCCACCATCGCCGTTCCGCCGGACGCGCAGGTCACGGAGATGGGATGGGAGGTCTACCCCGTCGGATTGGCCGATCTTCTGGTCGACCTCGCGAATCGCTACTCGCCGGCGAGCATCGTCGTCACAGAGAACGGCTGCAGCTACGGCGACAGCCCTGGGAACGATGGGCGCATCCACGACCAGCGGCGGATCGACTACCTGCGGGGTCACCTTGCGGCTGCCCACGAGGCCATTCGTGGCGGTGTTCCGCTCGATGGCTACTTTGTGTGGTCGCTGATGGACAACTTCGAGTGGGCACGCGGCTATCGCCAGCGGTTCGGACTCGTTTGGGTCGACTTCGACACACAAGCGCGCGTGCCGAAGGACAGCGCCTTGTGGTATCGGCGCGTCGTTGAGGGGAACGGCTTGGTCTGAGTTCAGTGCAGAACCGGCAAACCGGTGATGGCGCCGATGATGTCGGCTGCCCGTTCGACCGCCGCAGCGGGGCGGCGGCTGCCGGTGATCACGGCCTCGACCATGTCTTGGAGTTGGATCGAGACCAAGGGGTACTCGACGATCGGTGGGCGGGTCACAGCGGTCGAGAACAGCCGAGCGGTCTCGAGCACGAACGGTTGGGCTTGGCGTACAAGATCGATTGACGACCTCCTCGCAGGGATCATTGGTCTGCCGCCGGTTCGCTCCGCGAGCTGTTCCGAGCCCGTGAGCTCGACAACGAGGCGCAATGCTGCTTTCGGGTTTCGCGACTGACGGAACACTGCGTACGCCATCCCTCCCGACGCCGTAGCCGGCGCACCGCGTGGTCCGGGCGGAAACGGTGCGAACACGAAGTGGTCCCATACGGTCTCGAGCGTTAAGCCCGCCGCCTCGGCAATGACCTCCGCTTCGTAGCTGCCTCCAATCGCGATCGCCGTGCGACCCGCGCCGAGGAGTCGTGGGGCGCGGAGCCAATCGCCAAAGGCGACATCACTGCTCATCGTTCCGTCCTCGATGAGGTGGCGGAGCAATCGGAGAGCTTCGACGGCTCCTCCGGTGTCGAGGGTGATCCCGTTATCGATGATGCGGGCACCATTCGAGGCGAGCAGGCCGGTGAGACAGTACGTGGTGGTTTCGGACGCCGCTCGACCGCCCGGCATCGCGATGGCGTAGTCACCCGGTGGTAGTGGTCCCTGGATCCGGAGAGCGAGCGCGCGAAGATCGCTCCAGCTGCCGGGGAGACCTGCTTCTGCCCGTGCGAGGAATCCGCGGTGGTACCAGATTCCGGCGACGTTGATCTCTTCCGGAACGGCGTATACGTGTTCGTCGAATCGCACGCCATCCACGAAGGCTGGATCGAAATCCGTTTGATACTCGAACTCAGACCACGCCGGATCCAGTTGGTCGATCGCATGTACGAAATGCGCATCGGCCATCTCAGCAATCCAGACGCCATCGATCAGCGCCACGTCGGGCGCAGTCCCTTCAGCAACGGCCGTCATCAGGAACGATCGAAGCCCGGTGTAGTCGACGACGGCCAGGTCCACATTGCTCGGGAGTCCGTCTTGGATCCGCGCGGCCCGGACGGGGTCGGAGACAACGAGGCGAAGTGGATGGGCGTCGAGGGACTCGGCGCGCCAGGCCGGATTTACAAAGGTCCCGCGCCGCCGAATGCGCACGACGACCCCTTCAGCCGCAAGCTCGGACAGCGCGCGATTGACCGGAGTCCGGCTGATGCCGAACCGCTCGCACAGTTCGTGTTCGGTCGGGAGTCGATCCTTGGTCCCGTACGTTCCGCGTCCGATCTCATCGAGCAGCAGGAGTTTCAGCTGGTGGTAGAGCGGGACCGCAGAACGCAGGTCCACCGTTGCGGTCACGGCGCTGTTCGCCGGTCGATGGGAACGGAGCGCTCGCCGCCGTCCGAGATCAGCGATCGATCAGCCACAGCATTCCCCATGGCCCAAGATCGTAGCCCCTCGGTGTCTCGCCGAATCGGGAGCCGTGCACGTTGCCGTTGGTGGCGTCGTCGATCGTCACCACGGCGCTCGAGACGTTGACATAGACCCGCGCGGTCTGCCCGCCTGCGCCTCTTCGCTCGATTCCGATCACGCCGGGAGCCGTGTCCAGGCCGATTTGTTCGGCGGCAGGGTCGAATGCCTCCGTCGATTGACGCCATCGCAACATGGAGCGCAGGGCGTCGAGGGATCGTCGGGATCGGTCCGCGGGGTCGGCCAGTTCCGTCTCCAGCGCGGCGCGTTCGAATCGGGTGCGGCTGATCGAACGTGCCGAACCGGAGTCCTGCATCGAGGCGACATCGTTCTTGCTCGCGATCATCGCGTTGAAGTAGACCGCCGGCACTCCGGCGATTGCCAACATGATCGCGTGCGAGGCGATGTGCCTCGCAAGGGCGTCGTCCCCTGTCGTCGATCCTCGGATCAGGTCGAACCACGTGGCGTTGAGCTCGTACGGGCTGGAAGTGCCGTCCGGCCGGTTGCGGCGATTCGCTCGGCCGCCGTGTTGTTCTGCAGTGGCGACGAGCCGCTCGATGCCGGCATCGTCGACGATACCCTCGAGCGGGCGAAGCCCAACGCCGTCGTGTGAGGCGAGGAAGTTCAGGTAGGTGGTCCCGGGTGGGATCGCGTCTGCGCCGGCGAGCCACGCTCGGAGATCCTCTGCCTGGCCGGTCGCGAACGCGTGGAGCGTCAGCGGTGGCAACGTGAATCGGTAGACCATGTCGGCCTCGCGGGTGGTGCGATCACCGAGGTAGCTGATGTTCTCGTTGTGAGGCACATTGGTTTCACTGACGACGAGAACATCCGGGTAGGTCTCATCGAGACATGCTCGGAAGAGCTGAACGAGCCGGTGGGTCTCCCAGAGGTGGATCGACGGAGTTCCCTCCTCCTTCCACAAAAAGCAGACTGCGTCGAGGCGGATCATCGACGCGCCTCGCTCCGCGTAGGACAGCAAGACGTTGAGCATCTCGAGCAGTACGGCGGGGTCGCCGTAGTTGAGATCGGCCTGGTCGGCCGAGAAGGTCGTCCAGACCCATTCCGTTCCGCGCACGGTCACGAACGGTGTGAGTAGCGGGTGCTCCCGCGCGCGGGTCGTCGCCGAGAGGTCGGCCTCCGCGTCGGCCGTCCTGATGAAGTGCCGATGTTCCGGATCTCCGTCCCGCCAGCGTGCGAAGTACTCGGAGGCCACGGAGGTGTGGTTCAGCACCGCATCGATCATGAGTCGAGCATCCTCTGCGATCGACCCGATGTCGCTCCAATCGCCGAATGCCGGGTTCACCGCCTGGTAGTCGGAAATGCTGAAGCCCTCATCCGATGTCGAGGGGAAGAACGGGAGAACATGGATGCCGTTGAACGCGCCGGCGAGGTGCGAGCGGTAGAACGAGTTGAGGGTTGCCAGCGGGGATTCCACATCGCTGCGGATCTGATCCGGGTAGGCGATCAGCCATGCATCCGTCTGATCCCACGTGCGGTTCGTCTTGGCGGCGGGCTGATGGCGAGCGAGCAACCGCCGGAAGTCACCGGCAAGTGCGACCGCTCGATCCTCGCCATAGAGGTCGCCGAGCGCCGCGAACCAGACGGAATCGCTCAATTCATCATGCATGAGTGACAAATTAGCTTCCGTATTGCCCAATGTCGAACCCAGATCGCTTGCACGGGTCAGAATATTGTGGCTAAAGTAGTACAAATAGGGGCCGGTTTGGGATCGAATCTCCCGCCCCGGCCCAAGCAGGAGGAAGACGCCCCGGTTGGCGGGGTCATGTCGACAAGGAGATATTTCATGAAACGAATGCGCTTGGCATTCCTGTTGTTCGTGATCGTGGCGCTCGTGGCGACCGCGTGCACGAGCGACAGCGACGACACGACAACCACCGCCGCTGGCGGGGATGAGACGACGACGACTGCCGCCGCTGGCGGGGATGAGACGACGACGACTGCCGCCGCTGGCGGGGATGAGACGACGACCACGGCCGCCCCGGCGGTGGACAGCGGCGTCACCATTAAGTTCTGGAGCACCGAGACGCAGCCGGCGAGGATCGAGAAGACCCAGGGGATCATCGACCGGTTCACCGCGGCGACCGGGATCAACGTTTCGTTCACCGCAACCGATGAAGACGCCCTCGGACAGCTCATGCTGACGAACGCCGCATCCGGCACCTTGCCCGATGTTGTGTTCCACCCCATCGAGCGCACGATCGGCTGGGCGAATGCCGGACTCCTCAACATCGACGCGGCGAACGAGGTTGTGAACAACCTCGGTGCCGACACGTTCTCGCAGGGCTCTCGCGATCTCGCAACCATCGACGGAAAGGTTGCGGCTGTTCCTTCCGACGGTTGGGGCCAGTTGCTGATCTACCGCAAGGACCTATTCGACGCTGCCGGTCTCGACAAGCCGGACACGTACGACAAGATCGCTGCGGCAGCCGAGGCGCTCAATGATCCCGGAAACAACTTCTACGGGATCACCGCATCAAACGACCCGAGTGCGGGATTCACTCAGCAGACGTTCGAGCACTTCGCGCTCGCGAACGGCTGCGAGCTCGTTGATGACGCAGGCACGGTCACGCTGGACACGCCGAACTGTGTGGAAGCGATCGACTTCTACTCGAACCTGCTGAACAGCTACAGCCCTGCCGGTCTGCAGGACGTCGTTTCGACCAGAGCGACCTACTTCGCGGGCCAGGCGGGCATGATCGTCTGGTCGCCGTTCATCATGGATGAGATGGCCGGCCTGCGTGATGCAGCTCTGCCGACCTGCCCGGAGTGCGTGGACGACATTTCGTTCCTCGCCAAGAACAGCGACTTCGTGCCGTCGTTCAGCGGCCCGAGCGGTTCGCCGGCTCAGTACGGAGCGGTCTCCTACATGGGGATCGGGATGACGGAGAACACGGAAGCCTCACAGGCGTTCGTGGAATTTTGGCTCTCCGATGGGTACGTCGACTGGCTGTCGGTCGCGCCCGAGGGCAAGTTCCCGATGCGTCAGGGAACGGCCGATAATCCGACCGAGTACATCGAAGCCTGGCGCCAGCTATCGAGTGGCGTCGATCGACAGGCCCCGTTGAGCGACTACTACAGCGAGGAAGTCATCAGCGGCCTCATCGCCGGTTCGAACGACTTTGCCCGCTGGGGTTTCGCCCAGGGCCAAGGCGAACTCGTGCAGGTGGTCTTCCAGACGCTGGTTGTTCCGCAGGTCCTCGACGAGGTAATCGCCGGCGGAATGTCGGCGGCAGATGGCGCTGCCGAGATGCAGGCACTTGTTGAAGAAGAGCAGGCGTTGTTGGCCGACGAGGGCTAGCAACTGAACCGAAGGTGGGGCCGGCACCGTGCCGGTCCCACCGCCCATCCTCTGAGATGAGGTGTCGATGACCATTGCACCTGAAAAGGTGACCGGAGGCAAACGCCGCCGGAAGCAGCCGATGGCGCGTCGGGAATCACGTTTCGGCGTGGCGTTGATCCTTCCAGCCGTCCTCGTCGTGGCGCTTCTTGTGGTCTTTCCCTTGCTCTGGAACGTTGCGCTCAGCTTCCAGAGTGCACGACTCATCGACATCAAGGATGCCAGCATCATCGGGTTCGAGCCGACCCTGAAGAACTACGACACGGTCATTACTGCGAGGGACTTCTGGTCGGTGCTTCGGACCACCTTCGTCTACACCATCGGAGGATCGATTCTCTCGATCCTGATGGGTCTGTGGGCGGCGCTCGCGCTGCAGAAGGCATTCCGGGGCCGCGCCATCATTCGAGGGCTGGTTCTCTTCCCGTACGTTGTTCCCGTTATCGCCGCCGCCTTCGTATGGCAGGTCATGCTGAATCCCCAGTTCGGGATTGTGAACGAGTGGCTTGATCGATTTGGCATCCCGGTAATCGACTTCCTGCGAACTCGCGAGTACGACGTGAGCGTGTTCGGCCTCTTCACGATCACGATTCCGCTCGCGCTCACCACGGTGATCGTGTTCGAGGGGTGGCGCTACTTCCCCTTCGCCTTCCTGTTCATCCTGGCAGCGCTCCAATCCATGCCGAAGGACGTCGAAGAAGCCGCCTACGTCGACGGCGCAACGCTGAGCCAGAAGTTCCGCTACGTGACGTTGCCGGCGCTCTTGCCGGTCATCTCGGTGCTCTTCTTATTGCGGTTCATCTGGACGTTCAACAAGTTCGATGATGTCTACCTTCTCACTGGGGGCGGCGCCGGCACGGAAGTGATCACCGTGAAGATCGTCGACTGGATGCTCGCTCGCGGGAACGTGGGTGCCGCGGCGGCCCTCGGCATGATTCTCGCGGCGATCCTGGTGGTGGTGGTTGTGATCTACTTCAAGTTCTTCTATCGGGAGGAAGCAGATTGACGCGGGCAGAGTTCGAGGAGCGGTTCTTCGGCATCGTGAAGTGGGTCAGCATCGTGTTCTTCACGGTGATCTCGCTGTTCCCGCTGCTCTACATGCTTGCCCTGTCGTTCAAGCCGATCCAGGATCTGCTGCTCGACCCAGGGAAGTGGTGGCCGACCCTCGACCAGATCTGGGGCTTCGAGACCTATCGGGCCGTGCTGCGACCTGTCGACCAGGGCGGGTTCGGGTTCATGGTATTCATCCGGAATAGCTCGATTGTCGCCGTCTCCACCGTGATCCTCACGCTGACGGTCGGGATCCTGGCCGCGTACTCGATCGCTCGTGTCAACTTCTTCGGCCGCAAGACTGTGAGCGTCGGCATGATCCTCATCTACCTCTTCCCCGTTGTGATCGTCGCGATTCCCCTCTTCGTGATGTTCTCCCGTATGGGCATTCGGGACTCGCTCTACGGCTTGATCATCGTGTATCTCGCGTCAACCCTCCCGGTGACGTTGTTCATGCTGCGCGGCTACTTCCAGTCGATCCCCGTGGAACTCGAAGAGGCCGGTCGCGTCGATGGGTTGTCGCGGTTGGGTGTCATTCGGAGGATTACGATTCCGCTTGCGGCGCCGGCCATCGCCGCCGTGGCGCTGTACGTGTTCATGATCGCCTGGAACGAATTCCTCTATGCCCTCTTGTTCGTGCTCGAGAAGCGCGAGCTGTGGACGTTGTCGCTCGGCGTGAACCAGCTGAACAACCAGGAGGTGCCGAAGACCATGCTGATGGCTGGTTCGGTGATTATCTCACTTCCGATCATTGTGTTGTTCTTTGCTGCGGAGCGATTCCTTACCGAAGGATTGACGTCCGGCGGCGTAAAGGGGTAGGTCAACGGTGCACATCGGAATGGTGTCCACTCGGTTCGCCGGTCTCGACGGGGTGTCGCTTGAGTCGACCAAGGTGGCTGACGCGCTCGCGGAGGACGGTCACACGCTTGCATGGTTCGCAGGTGAGCTCGGCACAACGTTCGCGCCCGGGACGCTCGACGCGGATGCGCACTTCGAGGGTCCCGCGAACCAGCTGCTCCAGGCGGAGGCGTTCGCTGCGGCCGACGCTGGGAATCTCTTGGATCGGATCAGCGCCGAGGCCGCCAAGCTCCAGAGGTCGATCGAGCAGTTTATCGATCGTTTCGGTCTCGATGTGCTCGTCGTTCAGAACGCCCTTGCGATTCCAATGCAGCTTCCGCTTGGCCTGGCGCTGGCAACGGTGATTCACCAGTCGGGCATCCCCGCTGTCGCTCATCACCACGACTTCGGCTGGGAGCGGGAACGGTTTGCCGTCTGCGCGGTCCCGGACGTTCTCGATCGGTGCTTCCCGCCCGTTGCTCCGAATCTTGCGCACTTGGTGATCAACCGCGACGCGCGGGACGAGCTGCTGCGCCGACGCCACGTCGAGTCGCTGGTGCTTCCGAACGTCATGGACTTCGAGCGGGGACCGCAGCACAACGGTGACGGCAACGCATTCCGTGGCCGCGCGGGTCTCTCACCGAGCGACGTGGTCCTCCTCCAGCCCACGCGGGTGATCGAGCGAAAAGGAATCGAGCATACGATTGATCTCGCTGCGTGCCTCTCGGATCCGGCGGTCAAGGTCGTCGTCACCCACGGCGGCGACCTATCACCCGACTACTGGAGTCGGCTGGCTGGGGCTGCCGACGACGCCGATGTGGATCTTCGCCTCGTGCCGGCCGGCGACGACGCCGATGCGTTGGCCGATGCCTATGCCGCCGCCGACCTCGTCTGTTTCCCGAGCCTTTACGAAGGATTCGGGAACGCCCTCTTGGAGGCGTTCTTCTTCCAACGGCCGGTCTTCGTGAACCGCTACAGCGTCTACGCGCGGGATATCGCTCCGACCGGTGTCGAGTGCGTCGAGATCGATGGAACAGTCACGGACGATGCCGTTGCTCAGGTTGAGCGCTGGCTGAGCGACCCATCGATATCCCGCGAAGCGACCGCCCGCAACTACGAAGTCGGCCTCGAGCATTTCTCGTACCGTGCCGTGCGCGAGGTCTATACCGAAGCCTTCGGTCTGGTCGTTCAGTGAATGGACTCCGGGTCGCCGCTCGGAAGACGCTGGACAGAAGACGACCACGGTGCGGTGTCGTATCTCTTGTCTTGCTACTTGCTACTTGCTAGTGACTACTTTCCGTGTCATGAAAACTATTGGGATGCTCGGCGGGATGAGTTGGGGGTCGTCCGTTGAGTATGAGCGGATCA
>CAZONX010000034.1:0-18046 GCA_964581295.1 uncultured Acidimicrobiaceae bacterium | reverse complement strand
TCATCCAACGCCCGTTCGAGTACGGCCTTGGTCACCTGGCTGAGGAGACCGTCCGTGCCCAACAGCTCGGCGCCCTCCGCCTCAACACGGTCCAACAATTCTTCCAACACGTCTTCAGACACCAACGGCGTCGACGACGCCACCTCAGCCTTCTCGTTCTCTGTCATCATCGTGGTCCCTCCACGGAACCCAGACTCCAACCGCCGGGGCTGTGGAACTAGCGGACATTGTTTACACGTTGGGTTCTCCAACCAGGTGAGGAGGACTGATGACGGAGAGGGAACAGCAACGCTTGGTGAAGCACCGGTTGGCGATCCTGCGTCACGTTGAGGAGGTAACCAGCAATGTTGCGCAGACGTGCAGGTACTACGGGATCAGCCGGCCGACGTTCTACAAATGGCTGCGACGGTATGAGGAGCAAGGCCTCGAGGGGCTGAGAGATCGATCGCGTCGCCCCCATCACAGCCCAAATGCCACCAGCGCCGAGGTGGTGGGCAAGATCATCTACCTCCGCCAGAACTATCACTTCGGACCCGACAAGATCGCCATGTATCTCAAGCGGTATCACGACATCGAGATCAGCAGCACCGGCGTGTGGGGGATCCTGGTTCGTCTCGGCCTGAACCGGCTACCGAGCTCCCAGCGGCACAAGAGCCACGCCAAGCGGTGGAAACGCTACGAGAAGCAGCAGCCAGGACACGCCGTCCAGGTGGACGTCAAGTTCATCACCCCGATCGGTGGAGCTGGAAAGCGCTTCTACCAGTTCACGGCCATCGACGACTGCACCCGGCTCCGGGTGCTGCGTATCTATCCCCGCTGCAATCAGAAGACCGCCATCCAGTTCCTCGACTACCTCCTCGCCAAACTGCCGTTCCAAGTCGACGTGATCCAGACGGACAACGGCGCCGAGTTCCAATCCCAGTTCCACTACCACGTGCTGGACCGAGGCATCAGACACGTCTACATCAAACCCGCCACACCCCGGCTCAACGGAAAGGTCGAACGATCCCACCGTATCGATGAAGAGGAGTTCTTCCGGATGCTCCACGGCGTCGTCATCGACAACACCGAACTGTTCAACGACAAGCTGCAAGAGTGGGAAGACTTCTACAACTTCAACCGACCCCACGGCGGCCTCGACGGACAAACCCCATACGAACGACTACGACACAAGACCCAGAACCCGGTGTAAACCATCACCGCTGGCTGCACAACGCCGTATGCGAGGTGGAGAATCCTGGGTACGCGGATACCTACGAGTCGGTATCTGGAGCGTCGTGGGCGCCACCGATGCCGATGCGGCTTGACGCGAACCCCGTGATGTTGACGATGGCGAGAGGAATCACCGTCGACACAATGCCAATAACCCAACCGCCGTCGGCGTTCTGATCGGCGCCCGCTTCCCGGTGGGCTCGGACGAAGTCGGCGTCACCAGACTTCACTGCTTCGGAATGATCGCCTCTCGAGCCGCTTCTGCGTTGGGCAACCAGGAGCCCGACCGCGATCGCAAGGACGGCAACAATCACGCCGGTGGCAATAGCGATACTCGTTCCTGTCGACCGCGTCATGCTGGCGAGCGTACGCGGTTGGTCCTTGGCCTACACCGGCCGTGCCGCGCGCCAAGCGGTGTATTCGTCGGCGAAGCCGATCATGAGGAGTGGGAGCAGCCCCCCGGCGAAGACGCCCGCCGGTGTGATGACGACAAGCAAGAACAGAATGTACACGACCGTGAAGCCCGTTGCCCACAGCCGCCACTTCATCACCCCCTCGAGGTTTGGCCGGTTGAGGCAGAGGGAGCCGCCGACGCCAAATCCGGCAACCGCCCCCAACACCGGCGAGAGCAGTCCCAGGGCGAGTCCGAGAAGGAGAAGCAGCCCCATGGACTGCAATACTCGTTTTGGAGTCTGTGCATTGCGGGACACAAACCCCACGGTGATGAACACAAACGGCGCCATGACCACGCCGATCCCCAACAGCCCCGCATCGATTTGCGTCGGTTCGCCTTCCGGCGTCGCAAACGCCGCGGCGTAGGGGAAGTAGCTGAACATCATCGCCATCGTGCCGAGCGCGATCGCCAGCCAGTTACGCCGCGGCTCCTGTTCTTGCGCCATCGGTGCAGTGTTCGCCGGGGCCTACCCCTTCACGGAGCCGGCGGTGAGGCCACGGACGAAGAACCGCTGCAGCGAGAAGAACACCACCAGGGGCAGGATCATCGTCACGAAGGCGGCCGCAGGAAGCAGGCTGAAGGCACCTTCACCACGACCTGCAAGGTCGGCCAGCTCTACGGTGAGGACCCGCACGCTGGGATCGATTCCGAGGAACACCAGCGCCACCAGGTAGTCGTTCCACACCCAGAGGAACTGGAAGATGGCAAACGAAGCCAACACCGGCACCGAGAGCGGAATGATCAACCGGACGAAGATGGCCCAGTGGCTGGCACCGTCAATCTTGGCCGACTCGATGATGGACGTCGGCAACGAACCCATGTAGTTGCGTAAGAGGTAGATCGCCAGCGGAAGACCGAACCCGGCGTGGGCCAGCCACACGGCCGGGAATGTCCCGGTCACGTCGAAGTTGGTGTAGATCCGAAGGATCGGGATCAGCGCCATCTGCAGCGGTACCACCATCAGACCGACGACGATCACGAAAAGCAGATTGCGCCCCGGAAACGTCATCCATGAAAACGCGTAGGCGGCGAAGGCGGCAATCGTGATCGGGATCACGACCGCCGGAATCGTCACCGCCAGCGTGTTGGCGAAGGCGTTGCCGAACCCCTCTTGGAGCACAACCCGGTAGTTCTCCAGCGTCCAGGTCGCCGGATCCAAGATCGAACCGAAGACGGTCCACCACCCCGATTCCCGAACGAGACCGGGGTCTCGGAGCGAGTTGACGAACAGCCCCACGGCCGGAATGATCCAGAGCGTCACGATGATCCAGACCGAGAGGTACACCGGCCACTTGGAGAAACGCCCACCCTGCCGCTTCGTCGGAGCCGTGACCGTTGGAGTTTCTGTCGTCGTGGTCATCGCTGCTCCTCCTGAGCCTGGAACCGTCGGACGTTGATGACGAGGATCGGAATGACGGCGATGAACAGGACCACTGCCAACGCCGCCCCCAAGCCATCGTTCAGATTGGTGAAGAACTCCTGGACCATCTGTTGAGCGACAACCTGTGTGCCGTCGCGGCCCCCGGTCATCACCCATACGATGTCGAACACTTTCCAGGTGGTGATCAGCACCGTGGTCCACACCACCACAACAGTCGAAGAGATCGTCGGGAACGTTATCTTCCGAAACACCTGCCACTCGTTGGCTCCATCGATGCGAGCCGCCTCGAGCAAGGGGTCGGGCACCCCTTTGATGGCTGAGGAGAGGATCACCATGGAGAACCCGACCTGCAACCAGACCAAGATCACCATGAGCATGAAGTTGTTCCAGGGCTGCTGCTGGAGCCAGTTGATTGGATCTTGGCCCAGCCCCGCCATGATGCCGTTGAGCAGGCCAATCTGGTTCCCGAAGCCCTCCGGCCGGAAGCCGTACACGAACAGCCACACCACGCTGGCCCCAACGAACGAGATCGCCATCGGCAGGAAGATGAGCGACTTCGAGATCGACTCAGCGCGCTTGCCCATCTTGTCGGCAAGCGTGGCGAACCCGAGACCGAAGGCAACGGCCACGGCCGGCACCACCAAGACCCAGACGACGCTGTTGCGGATCCCGGTCAGGTATTGGCTCTCGGTGAAGAGCGTCACGAAGTTGTCGAACCAGACGAAACCTTCGCCGTTGCGATCCCGGAAAGCCAGGATCAACGTGTTGATCGCCGGGTACACGAGATAGAAGCTGAGGAAGACGAGCGCCGGGCCGACGAACACGAACGGGCGAACACCATCTGCCGACCGCTCAGGAAGCAGGTTGACCAACCGATCCATGCCCCAATAGAGGGCCCACACCCCGACGACGCCGACAACGACGGCAACGGTGACCTGGACGACCTTGTTGATATCATCGTCCTTCAGGAACTGGAAGGAGAAGAAAAACACGAAGAGCACCAGCGGCACGACGAGCGCCGAGAGGATCCGCAAAACCCAGACAATGAAGCTGTTGTCCTGGGGCGGCTCGTACTCCGGTCTCTTCTCGGGCACATCCGACCTTTGATCCGGAAGCAGCGGGGTTGTCATCGAATCTCCCTCCACGGGTCCAGCCTGCCAGACAACACTCTAGCCATGAAGGGGGCGGCCCTGCCGGGCCTCTCCGGCACCTCCGACTCTTGCTCCAGAAGCAGCGGGGTAGTCATCGAATCTCCCTCCACGGGTCCAGCCTGCCAGACAACACTCTAGTCATGAAGGGGGCGGCCCTGCCGGGCCGCCCCCTTCGATTGTGGTGGTCGATTGTCTGTCTATTGGTTAGGGCCAGCTGTTTTCGATCGCGTCCGCGACCGCCTGCGACGATGTGCCGCGGGTGTAGTCGACCATGCCGGTCCAGAAGCTGCCCTGCCCAACGGCGGGCGGCATCAAGTCACTGGCGTCGAACACGAAGCCGTTGGCCGCCATCGCGTCCCAGACGGCCTGGGCGATGAACTGATTCTCTTCGCTGTTCAGGCAGTTGATATCGGTGAATCGGTTGGCCGGGAGCCGTTCCACGCCTTCGACGCCGTGGCCGCCGTAGGGAGACACGCCCCCGCCGTCGAATGAGGCCAGGGTGCACTGCCAATCGGGCGTGATCCAGTCCTTGACGAGCTGGGCGTTCTCCGGGGTGCCGTTGAAGACGATCAGGGTGTCACCACCGCCCATGGCGCCTGCGTTGCCGTCGATGGTCGGGAAGGGGAACACCTTGAGGTCGGCCGCCTTCTCCGGCGTGTAGCCCGTCAAATCCACCATCCAGTTCCGGGCAAACGAGCCTTGCTTGAGCATCAGGCAGCCCGGGGGATCGTTGAACAGCGGTCCCGGCGAGTCGGTGACGGCTACGCCGGCGATGTTCTCCGAACCGCCGAGCACGAAGCCGTCGGTGAAGATGAGCTCACCGAACGTGTCGAACGCCGAGACCACGGCCGGATCATTGAAGGGGATCTCATGCTTGAACCATTGGGCGTAGACGTCCCCGCCCGCCTCGCGGGCAATGATGTCCTCGATCCAGTCGGTGCCGGCCCAGCCGGTGGCACCGCCGCTCTCGAAGCCGAAGCACCACGGGGTGAAACCGTCATCAACCATCTCCTGGGAGAGGGCGATCATCTCCTCAAAGGTCTCCGGGATCGCATAGCCCTCCGCCGTGAACGTGGGCTCGTGGTAGAACACGATCGACTTGTAGTTGGGGAACCACGGAATGCCGTAGTGCTTGCCGTCGGCGCACACGCCGAGGTCCACCCAGAACTTCCCGAACTGGTCCTCCAACTGGGCAATGTCGAGGCCCATGTCCTCGACTGACGTCAGCACGCCTTGCTCGGCGTACGGGCAGATCGATCCCGGCTGGGCCAACGCCGCCATGTCCGGCGGATCGCCGCCCTCGACGCGGATGCGCAGCTGCGACTCCATGTCGTCCGATCCGGTGAAGGTGATGTTCGTGCCCTTCTCGGCGTTGTAGGCGTCGAGGAAGCCAACCATCGCCTTGCCCTCATCGCCGACCGGCAGACCGAGCAGGGTGAACTCGGTGCCCGTCACGTCGACCATGTCGGCGTCAGCGACCGTCGTCGTGGCGGCGTCGTCGCCCGCAGCCGTCGTGGCTGTGTCGTCGCCCGCAGCCGTCGTGGTTGTCTCGTCGCCGCCGGCGGCGGCCGTAGTAGTCGTGTCGTCAGAATCGCTGCTACACGCAGCAACAATCATGGCAAAAACGACAAGCAGCAGAAGCCACTTCGCTCTTCTCATTCTTCCTCCATAAAAGGGGATTTCCTCCTCAAACCGGTCAGCCCGATTTGCTGATACTCAGCCTAAACGGTCGAGGACCGGCCCGCTACTCCGGCCGATGCAAAGGGCCGAGTTGGCGGTCCATTGCCAGGTACCAATCGTCCATCATCGCCCCGGTCGGATCCGCCCGGCCCACGTAGTCCTCGGGCAGCAGCGGTGGCACCACGCCTGTGCAGCGACCGGTTCGACGGTCAAGGAGACGCGGCCGCATCGGCCCCAAACCAACGGCAGAGTCGGACGGTTCCACCGGATCCTGCTTGAGGAATGGGCCCACATCCAACTGTGAAACCAGCGGGCCGAGCCCACAGAATGAACCGCGGTGAACCCCGGGGGGGGTCGATCTAGATCCCGAAGATGAGCTGCCGGAGGCGCACGCGCTGCGTCGCAAACGTCTCGAGATCGACACGCAGTGAGCCGAGCCGCAGTCCGCGCATGTCTTCACCCAGATGGGTGGCGACCCGCAGGACGCCGCCCGTCGACTCAACCACACCGAGCCCGAGACAGCGTCCTTCATCATCCTGAACACCGACGAGCATGCCGTCGAGACGGTCGAGGTCGAACTCCTCGGGAAGCGTCGGAGCGAACACGGTGGTTTGCACGCGCCACCGCTGGAGCGGTCCCGACAGCGCCCTACGGAAGCCCTCGGCCTGGCGGAGTTGTCGATCGGTCGGCGAGGGCGGGGCGGTGTCGCTCGGTGGCTCCGCCGTAGTGATCTTCGCCGACAGGAACCGGCGCAGCATGCCGATGATCGGTTCGAGTTCCTCGCCGCGCTGCAGAGCGACACCAAGGCTCGGCTTCGTCATCTCCCACAGGTGATACTTCAGCGTCTGCCCGACCACGCCGCCGACCACACTGCTCGTATCCACCACGATCAACTCCGCCTGCGCTCGGGCCGTATCCACCAGCGAAGCAACGGCGACAACGTGCGGCAGCACCACCCCCTGTGGGGACGTGGAGCCAACGAACCGCATCTCCGCAGGCGGTGTCTCCGGATCGAGATCACTGGGAGCCTCGACGAACTTCAGGCCGACGCACGCCGGCGGGCCAGCGACGGTCGACGCGACATCGCCGTCGACGTAGGCCACGGACAGTCCCTTGTCGAGGGCGTCCAACACCAAGAGCTTGGCGAGGCTGGTCTTCCCCGTCTCCGCCGCGCCAATGAGCATGACGACGCCGGCAACATCGGCCATTCGATCGCGCAGCGCCCCGTAGGCCCGAATCGGCACCACGTACCTCCCTGATGTTGCCGCTTCCATTGTAGGAACCGCAAACCAGGTAGCCGACCACGAGGGAGACACGAGACAGGAGATATGAGGCCGAGCGCCGTCTCGGGTCTAGCGTCTCGGATCTAGCGTCTTCATCGTAACTTCGTCGATCCACGCGTCGAAGACGTCCGCCGCCATCGCCTCCACCGAAGGCTGCGCCAGCCGGAACGCATCGACGATCGCCTCTGGATCGGTCCCGGCTTCGATCGCAATCTGGCGCGCGTCGCCGTCGACGAGCCAGTCCGCAAGGATGTCCGGCGTGACCTCGGGGTGGGGTTGGATCCCCAACGCCGACCCGATGCGGAAGACCTGTGGGTAGCCACCACCAGTGGCGAGCAGCGCGGCACCCGACGGCAATTCGAATGTGTCTCGATGAATTCGGATTACCGGACGCCGGGCGAACGCCGCAGCCACCGGGTCACTTCGGCCCACATCGGACACCTCGACGGGAGCGAAGACGACCTCTGGCGAATCCGCAAGGTAGGCCCGCCCACCGAGCGCATCAGCAAGCAGTTGGCTGCCGAGACAGATTCCAAGCACGGGATTCCCAGCCTCGACGCACGCCCCAACGAATCGCTTCTCATCGACGAGAAACGGGAACGTCGCCTCGTCGTAGGCGCCCATCGCCCCGCCAAGCACCGCTACTCCCGATACGGTCTCCACATCCGGCAGAGCCTCCCCCACGTCGATCCGGACGACCCTCCAGTCGATGCCGCGTCGGTCGAGCACATCACCAAGGTAGCCGGCGGGCGCCTCGCGCTCGTTGCTCACCACGAGCACCGGCTTCACTCGTGCCTCCCCCTCAACTCGCGGCGCATCACCTTCGCCGATGCGGTACGCGGCAGGGCATCGGCCACCACCAATTCGCCGATCTTGAACAACGGGCTCAACTCGGTGCGGATCGCCGCCTGCATCTGCTGCATCCACTCGTCGGGGTCGGGATTGAAACCCGGTGCCGCCACGGCATAGATCACGAGCCGGCTCGGGCCACCGCCGGCCGGCGCCACGCCGATTGCGGCGACCTCGGCAACGCCCCCGACGCCACCGACCACTCGCTCGAGCTCTGCCGACGAGACCTTGATGCCGCCCAAGTTCATGGTGTCGTCGACGCGGCCGAGCGCCCGGTAGTAGCCGCCATCGAGTCGCTCCATGTGATCGCCGTGTCTGCGAAGCACGACGTCGGCTTCGGGGACGCCGGCGTAGTACACCTCGTCGTGATCGCCCTCGAGGAGTTCTTGCGACAGGCCCATCGACGGAGGAACCAGGAACATCTCCCCGTTGTCGGCCGGCCGGCCTGCGTCATCGAGGATGCGAACGTCGTACCCGAGAATTGGAGTGGTGAACGTCGCAGGCACAGCAGTGTGAAGTACGGTTCCTGCGATGTAGCCGCCGCCGATCTCGGTGCCTCCGCAGTATTCAATGATCGGCACGCCTCCGGCCGCTTCCATCATCCACGCGTAGTCATCGGGTGCCGAGGCTTCTCCGGACGACGAAAGGACGCGTACCTGCGACCAGCCTGCATTTTCGAGCACGCCGCTCGTCCGCCAAGCGGCAACGATCGAAGGCACAAATCCGAGCACGGTTACGCCGGCGTCCCGCACGAAATCAATGAAACCGCGCCCGGTCGGCGCGTCGTCGTAGAGCGCCATCGTCGCACCGTTGACGAGACTGGCAAAGACCACCCACGGCCCCAGCATCCACCCGAGGTTGGTCGGCCAAGCCACCACATCTTCGGGATGGATGTCGTGATGGAAATGCCCGTCCATCGCCGACTTGATCGCCGTGAGATGTGTCCAAGGTATCGCCTTCGGCGTCCCCGTGGTTCCCGAGGAGAACAGGATGTTCACATGACCGTTCGGCAAGCAGGCCACGGGTTCGAACGGGCCCTCCTCATCCATGAGTCGGTCCCACGATGTGTCGCTCTCGCGCAACGGGATGCCGGCCCCTGTCTCGACAACGACGCACCGCGACGCTCCGGCCTCGACGACCTTGTCATACATGGGAAATGTCCGACCGCCACGCACCAGCCGATCTTGCGTCACGACGAGGCTCGGACGGGTCAAGTCCAGACGAGTAGCGATCTCGTGCGGCGCGAACGAGTCCGCGATCGAGACGACGGCGGCGCCAACGGAGACGACGCCCAGGTAGGCAACCACCGACTCAACGGACATCGGCATGGCGATGGCAACGCGATCTCCGGTACCGACATCGGACTTCCTGAGTCCGATGGCACATCGATCAACGAGGGAACGCAGCGCCCCATAGGAAAGGCGCCCCTCGGCGCCGTCTCGCCGAAAGACGATCGCCGTGTCGTCGGGTGACGCGGTGAAACACGAGTCCACGATGTTCATCTGCGCTCCACGGAGCCAAACCGGCCGTCGCTCCGTGCCGGCCAGGATTTCGACGGGGGGCGTATCGAACACGATCCCGAGGCGATCGAGGACCATCTGCCAGAACGCGGGGCGATCTTGCGTCGACCAGCGATACAGGTCCTCGTACGACGCGAAGCCTCCGCCGCTGATTACGGTCGTCAGATTGGCACGAGCGACGGTCTTTGGATCCGGCGCCCATGAGGCAGGTAGTTCTTCGGTCACAAGGCGAGAATACCCCCAAGGACCGGACGCGTTCCGTAGAGTCGGATCCGAACGGCTACCGATCGAGAGAGGAAGCATGAACAGACGCTTCAGGAAGAACACCGCGATCACCATCTCCGTGCTGATGCTCGGAATGATGCTGACGGTGCTCCTCGCAGGCCCGGCCGGCGCCGAGGTGAGACGCGGCGAGTGTGTCGGCTTCGCCGAGTTTCCGTCGAAGACATCGGATACGAAGCTGATTGCCGAGCGGCCGGCGTCCGACGTGTTCCTCGTTCCCAAGGAAGAAACCGTCACCTACGCCGGGGCCCTCGCCGAGGGTGCCGAAGAGTTCGACGAACCCGTCCCCTTCGAAGGCGGCGTTCGCGTCCAGGGCCCGGTTGGCTCGTGGCAGGTCGTGAGCTGGGGTGGCGAGTCGAAAGAGGTGTCCGCCGAAGGCAGCTACAACTATGCAGTTCCGAGTTGGGTCCCGGCCGGCGCAGGAGAGTTCGCGGTGACCGCCTGGCACCAGCAGGGTGAATACGACTGTGAAGTCATCGTTACCGTGCAACTCGATGGAGATCCCGGACCTGCAGCGCTCGTCGCCGCCGCCGGCACCGCCGTGTTCGGCGCAGGTGTTCTGGCCGCCGGATCGAAGAAGGGCTTGAAGTGATGAAGGGACATGCGATTCTCGGAGTCATCAGCGGATTCCTCTTCGGACTGTTTCTCGGCATCACGCTGTTCCTCTTCGGCGTGATTCCGCTGAGCAGCCAATGGTTGTGGATCCTGCCGCTCCTCGGCATCCTGTTCGGCGTGATCATGGCCGCGTGGGCGCCGTTCGGGAAGAGTGCTCAACCACAGCCGGCCCCCGCGTCCGCTGCCCCTCCGGCCCCGCCGCCCGCGGTACCGCCGGCTGATCCGGAGCCGATCACGTCGCAGCAAACCGACATCGATCCGGACGCAGCGAGCAAGGGCGCTCCGACCGACAACTGACGCGAACCACCAGAGAGCGGGCACAATGGCACCCATGCAACGTGCCCGCTCCACCTGGTGGGGCAACCCCGTTCATGTCGCCTACACGATGGTTGTATTCGTCGTTCTCGCTTCTCTCGACAACGCGGCGCTCGCGATGATCCCGTCGATGGTGCTTCCAATATCGGACGCCTTCAACACGTCATCTGGTGCGATCGGGGTGCTGACCGGCATCACGATCCTGGTGACGGCACTCACCGCCGCTGTCTGGGGCTACGCCGGCGATTCGAGAACCCGCAAGCCGCTGCTCTTCTGGGGAACGATCATCTGGGCTAGTGGTTCACTGCTCTCCGCCACGGCCTCGACCTTCTGGATGCTCACCGTCTGGCAGATCGTGGTTGCGATCGGTCTCGGATCGATCGCATCAGTTGGGTTCTCGGTGATTTCCGACTTCGTGGGACCGAAGCGGCGAGGACTCGCCATGAGCTTCTGGGGCCTTTCCCAAGGGATCGGAGTGCTCATCGGAGGGCTGCTCGCATCACAACTCGGCTCGGAGAACTTCCGAATTCCCCTCGTCGTCGTTGCTATCGCCGGCTTTGTCTTCGCAGCGCTGTATCTCCCCACGTACGAGGCCCCTCGGGGTTTCCGCGAACCGGCGCTTGCAGCGCTGTACGCGGAAGGAGGCGAATACGACTACCGGATCAATCGCTCGCAGTTGCCGATGCTGTTGCGTCGTCGCACGAACCTCTGGCTCGTGCTGCAGGGCCTCACGGCGCAGGTGGCCTACGGCTCGCTCATCTGGGTCCCGCTCCTCTACCAGCAGAAGGTAATCGCCCAGGGCTACGGCGAAGCGACCGGCACCAAGGTCGGCGGACTCTTTGCCGCGATATTCACCATCGGCGCCCTGTTCTCGATCCTTTTTGGTCATCTCGGAGACCGACTGCAGCAGCGCACGCCGCGTGGCAGGGCGCTCCTCAGCGCCGCTGGGGTCCTCGGCGCCGTCCCCCTGTTCCTCGTCTTCTTCTGGGTCCCGCTTCGTGGTCTCGATGTCACCGAGGGAGCGGGAACGGTGATCTTGTTGCGCGAGGTGCTGGTGAGCATCGCCACGAATCCGTGGGCCGCCATCGCATTCCTTTCGGCGATCGCAGCGATCGCGCTCACCTCGGCAGACTCGCCGAACTGGTTCGCCCTCATCTCCGACGTGAACCTGCCGGAGCACCGCGGGACGGTGTTCGGCGTCGGGAACGCCGTCAACGGCGTTGGGCGCTCGGTCGGTGCTGCCCTCACCGCGGCGGCGGCAACCGCGCTCGAACGCTCGATCCCGCCGCCGTTCAACTGGGCGATGGGTCTATCGGTCTTTCAGATCTCCTTCCTGCCGACCGGTTGGTGCTACTGGAAGGCGTCCCAGACCGCTCCCGGCGACATCGCGGACGTCGCGGACGTGCTGACGGCACGATCCGAACAGGCAACGGGCGACCGATAGCGCTGCCTCGCGAAAACAAATACGTCTCCGCGAAAACCTCTTTGGGTTCAGCCTTGCTGTTCGGCCGCCGTGCGTTTAGAACTAGGACCGCTGACTGACTCGGGGGTGCGACGACCCGCTTTCGCCGTCAAAAAGGGCCTCTACGCGGGAGGTTTGACGGATGGCACGCGTGTAATTACACTCGTGAAACCGTGCTAGATATGGGGGGTACGCTACTTCTCTACCCCAACATCTAGTGGGTGTGTATAGATCTGTGGATAGTGAGCGTCGGTGGTGACGCCAACTGAGGAGGGACAATGACCGAAGGGCTCCAAATCGAACGGCGGTTCACAACCGCCGGGGTCGATCCGTACGAGACGGTGGAGTGGGTTCGAAAAGACTCTCGCATCACCAACCCCGACGGTTCGATCGTCTTCGAGATGGAGAACGCCGAGGTCCCGGCCTCCTGGTCTCAGGTCGCAGCCGACATCATGGTCTCGAAGTATCTCCGCAAGGCAGGTGTCCCAGAGGTCGACGACGACGGCACGCCGATCGTCGACGAGAACGGCGAGCCTGTGCTCGGCCCCGAACACTCCGCACGGCAGGTCATCGACCGCCTGGTCTCGACGTGGCGCTGGTGGGGCGAGGAGAACGGCTACTTCGCCTCGGCCGACGATGCGCAGACGTTCGAGGACGAGCTCGCCTTCATGCTCCTCCACCAGATGGCGGCTCCGAACTCTCCGCAGTGGTTCAACACCGGCCTCCACCACCGGTACGGCATCGAGGGCGTCGCCCAGGGCTTCTGGTACGTGGACCCGGAGACCGGAGAAGCCACCGAGTCGCTCGATTCCTACAGCCGACCGGCACCGCACGCCTGTTTCATCATGAGCGTCGAAGACGACCTCGTGAACCCCGGCGGCATCATGGACCTGTGGGTCCGCGAGGCCCGCTTGTTCAAGATGGGCGCTGGGGCCGGAGCGAACTTCTCGCATATCCGGGCCGAGGGCGAGCAGCTCTCCGGTGGCGGCAAGTCGTCAGGTCTCATGAGCTTCCTCAAGGTCGGCGACCGGGCCGCGGGCGCGATCAAGTCCGGAGGCACCACACGTCGCGCAGCGAAGATGGTCATCGTCGACATCGACCACCCGGATGTCGAGACCTTCATCGCGTGGAAGGCGAAGGAAGAAGAGAAGGTCCGCACGCTCGTCGCCGGCGGATACTCGGCCGACTTCAACGGCGAGGCTTATGCCACCGTCTCGGGTCAGAACTCCAACAACTCCGTCCGGCTCAGCAACGAGTTTGTTGACGCCGTCATCGACGACCTCGAATGGGATCTGACGAGCCGCACTGACGGCAGCACGATTCGGTCGGTGCCTGCACGAGACCTCTGGCGTCAGATCGCCGAGGCTGCATGGGCGAGCGCCGATCCCGGCGTCCAGTTCCATACCACCATCAACGAATGGCACACCTCCCCCGCCGGGGGCGAGATCCGGGCGTCAAATCCGTGCTCGGAGTACATGTTCCTCGACAACACGGCATGCAACCTCGCATCGTTGAACCTCGGCCAGTTCTACGACGACGCCAAGGGCGTCTTCGACCTCGATGCCTACCGACACGCGATCCGCCTCTGGACGATCGTCCTCGAGGTCTCGGTCACGATGGCACAGTTCCCGTCGAAGGACATCGCTCAGGGCTCCTACGACTACCGCACTCTCGGCCTCGGATATGCGAATCTCGGATCGCTGCTCATGCGGATTGGCATCCCCTACGACTCCGACGAGGGTCGCGCCATCGCCGGTTCACTGAGCGCGATCCTCACCGGCGACGCGTACGCCACCTCGGCGGAGATGGCCAGCGTGCTCGGCCCATTCCCGAAGTACGACGAGAACCGCGAGTCAATGCTGCGCGTGATGCGCAACCACCGGCGGGCGGCGTACAACAACGACCAGAGCGACTACGACGGCGTCAGCCACTTCGTGACCGGCATCGACCCGAACTACGGGCCGCCCGAAATGGTCGCCGAGGCCCGCGAGGCATGGGACAACGCTGTCGAGTTGGGCGAGCAGCACGGCTACCGCAACGCGCAGGCGACTGTGTTGGCCCCCACCGGCACCATCGGATTGCTGATGGACTGCGATACCACCGGCGTCGAACCCGACTTCGCCCTCGTGAAGTTCAAGAAGCTCGCCGGCGGTGGCTACTTCAAGATCGCCAACCGCTCGATCACCCCGGCCCTCAGCCGGCTTGGGTATAGCGATGAGCGCATCGAGCAGATCATCGACTACGTGATCGGGACGATGAGCATCCAGCGGGCGCCGCACATCAACGCCGCCACGCTGATGACCAAGGGATTCACCGGCCAGGACATCGACAAGATCGAAGCGGCGCTGCCATCCGTATTCGAGATCGGATTCGCCTTCAACCAGTGGACGCTCAGCGAGGCGACGATGCAGAGTCTCGGCTTCACGCCCGAGCAGTACAACGGCCTCGGATTCTCGATGCTCCACGAACTCGGCTTCACGGACCAGCAGATCCGCGACGCCAACGACCACGTTTGCGGACGCCAGACCATCGAGGGAGCCCCCGGCCTTCTGGACGAGCATCTACCGGTGTTCGACACGGCGAACCGCAACGGTCGCTACGGCGAGCGCTTCATCGACTACAGCGGTCACATCAAGATGATGGCCGCCGCCCAGCCGTTCATTTCTGGAGCGATCTCAAAGACGATCAATATGCCGAACGAAGTGACGGTCGCGGACATCGAAGAGTCCTACCGACTCTCATGGGAGCTCGGCCTCAAATCGATGGCCCTCTATCGGGATGGCTCCAAGGCTTCCCAGCCGCTGTCGTCGACGACTGACGACCTCGCAGGCGAGGACGAGCCGGAGGCGGTCACCGAGACCATCATCCGAGAGGTGATGATCCACGCCGGCATGTTCCAGCCGGGCCTGTCTCCCACCGAGGCCTACAACGACATCTCGCGGCCACGGTTCCTGCTCCCGTCTCGACGGATCGGCTTCACGCAGGAAGCGCGCGTCGGTGGGCACAAAGTGTTCCTCAGGACCGGCGAATACGAAGACGGCACGCTTGGCGAGCTGTTCATCGACCTCGCCAAGGAAGGCGCGACCCTGCGCGGTGTGCTGAGCTGCTTCGCCATCGCCGTATCGAAGGGTCTGCAATACGGCGTTCCGCTCGAGGAGTTTGTCGACACGTTCACGTTCCAGACATTCGAGCCGAGGGGCTTCGTCGAGGGTCATCCGAATATCAAGATGTCGAACTCGATCATCGACTACGTGTTCCGCGCACTCGGTGTCGAATACCTTGCCCGCGACGAGCTCGTGCAGGTGCCGCCGGACCGCTCCGGTGAGCTTCCGGAGCCGCCGAAGGGCATCGCAGTCGACGCGGGAACACAGCTCGACCTCACCGACGCTGCCATGGAAAACGACATCGATGCGCAGGTGGCCGCCGCCAAGTTCGTCGATGACGACACCAGCACCATGCCGGCGCCAGCGGCCGCACCCGTGCGCGCCGCCGCAACGGTGGTGTCCTACGGCCCCGGTACCGCAGTTGCCGCAGCGACGACGGCCGCCGAGGCTTCGCTCGGGGATCTGATGGGCGATGCACCGGCGTGCTCCATGTGCGGCCACATGACCGTGCGCAGCGGCTCGTGCTACGTATGCCTCACCTGCGGAGACACCACCGGTTGTAGCTGACCGAGCGGCCCGCGCTCGGGAGCCGCTCCACGCGGTGCACAGCAGCCGCGCCGGTGAGGAGGATTCGGCCATGCCAACATCATTTGTGCAGAGCGGCCTGGCTGAACTGGCCGTCACGACGTGGGGTATCACGGGACCGCCCATCGTGGCGCTCCACCCTGGCGTGGGCGATAGCCGGATCTGGCAGTGGTGCGCACCCATCTGGGCGGAAGGGGGAAGCCGGGTGGTCGCCTACGACCGGCGCAGTTTCGGCGAGACCCGCTATGTTGCCGAACCCCACGACGACCTGGTCGACCTCGTCGCGGTGACCGCGGCAACCGCTGCCAGGCCGGCTGTGATCGTGGGCAACAGCATGGGCGGTGGCCTGGCGCTGAACCTCGCCGTTGCTCATCCCGAGCACGTGGCGGGCCTCATCCTCATTGCCCCAGCAGCACCCGGGTACCCCGAGGAAGAATGGTCGACCGTCCCAGCAGAGGATGAGCAGGACGAACTCGTCGAGCGTGCTGAGGCAGCGGGCGACCTCGATCTCGTGAATCGCCTGACCGTCCGCTATTGGCTGGACGGCGTCGAGCAGCCCGACGGCCGCGTCGAGGGGCAGCCGCGCGAGCTGATGACCGACATGGTTGGTCGGGCACTGCGGGCGCCGCCGACCGGAGATGCTTTCGAACACCCGCCGGTGTGGTCAATCCTCGACGAGATCGATGTCCCGGCGTTGGTGGTCGCCGGTGGACACGATCTGCCGGGCTTCGGTCCGCTGTGCCACCAACTCGCAGACCGGCTGCCGCAGGGCCGGCTCGTGACGATCGACGGAGCCGCTCACTGCCCGTCGCTCGACCAGCCCCACGAGCTGAACCGCCTGGTGCTCGAGTTCGTCGAGTCGATCGGCGCGTAGCGTTCGGCGGCCCGAGCCCGACGATGGGTCAGCTCGCTTCGACCGGTTGCCGGATCACCGTCTTCAGCCGCTCCGGGACCGTTCGGCGGGGATCGCTGAGGTAGATCTCGTGGTGCTTGCCCCGCAACCGATATCCACTGTTGTCGGCGAACTCGTGGAGCCGCGCGATCGTGGGGCCCTCGTCGGCGTACGGGCCGAAGTACATGATCTGCACCGACAGACCCTCGGTGTACGACGCGAACCGGACCCGATCGAGAGCCGACGGGTTCTTTGTGCTTCGCGCTTGATCGATTGCCGCTTCGACATCGGCCTCCGTGAGATGAGCCGGCTGCATGATCATCGCCGTCCAACTCCACGCGGACTTGTCTGCCACCGAGAACTCACCCATGTCATCGACCCACCACAGACCCTCCAGCGGCATCACGACGTAGTCGGTGCCTTTCGCTTTGCTCAGGAACTTGAGCGGGTACGACACGGCATAGAGAGCCTCGACGGCTTCCTGATAGGCCTGCGACGTGTTCGGATCCCCCGCGCCGTCAACCATCAGCAACCGCAGCTCTGGCACGTCGACAAGCGAGAACTCCTTGGCCGACGGTCCGTAGAGCTCCCGGAGGTCCTTCTTCAGGTCGAGCTTGGCCATGGCGGCTTCAGCTCGTCTTCCAAGCCGGCAACTCGGCCATCAACTGATCGACGGCTTGGAGAGCGGCGGCCTCATCGATGCCTTGGGTCTTCACCATGAAGGCGGTCAGACCCAGTCGTGCCTCCTCTCGCGAGACCATGGTTCCGTCGGGACGCGCACAGTGCACGCAGTAGTCCTTGCTCGGATCCCCCATGGCATGATCCTCCGGAGCGCTCAGCGGCATGCCACAGGCGATGCATTGGGTGGCGATCATTGTTCCCCTCCTTGTGTCGCGGAGCTGATGAGCCCCAGATAGTGGTCCAGCAACGTCGGACCCCAGCGCTCGACGACCGACTCGCCGGGTGCAAAGAGTTCGCGGTTGCCGATGTAGTGGTGGACGAGGCCGAGCCAGGTGTTGAACAGCAGGTGGAAGGGCATCCGGCGGATGCGGCCCTCATCCATCTCCCGCTCCGCCGCGGCGGTCAGATTGGCGGAGATCGCCGACTGAATCCCGAGGAGCGTGGCCCGGGCGTATGGCGGCAGCACCGGCCCCTCCATCACCAACCGGGCGTAGAACGCCTCATGCTCGGCCAAGCCTTCGAGGTGCCCCTCGAGCACGTCGCGCACGGAGCGCCGTCCACGGCCCAGTTCGTCAAGCCG
>CAZONX010000033.1:8348-18053 GCA_964581295.1 uncultured Acidimicrobiaceae bacterium | reverse complement strand
AGTCCAAGGCTTGCCAGCGCCAGCGTCATACAGAGCTTGACCGCCAGAACGGACTTGTAAAGAGAAGGTCATCGGTTCGAATCCGATACCCGGCTCTGGTCTTCATCTCGTCGGTCGTGACCGACTTTCCACAATGGTCTCCCTCTCATCGGGCGGCCTTCCGATGCACTGTCCGGCGACGGGTGTCTATTCCCCGGGTCCCTTGATCTTCGCCACGATGAGATTGGCCCATCGCTCGGAGCCGACCGCATTCGGGTGGTAGCCGTCGGCACGGAAGAGTTCATCGCTCTCCACACTCTCTCCATACCAATCAACGATTTCGACGATGGGGTAGTGGGCCGCGGCCTCGGCGAGTGCCGCGTTGGTAGCGGGCTCCCAATCTCGGGGGACGCGGACGTTGACGAAGAGAATCCGAGCGGCACCGTCGGCTTCCTCGATGATGGATTCGATCTGGCCAGCGTTCGTCCCGCCATTGGTACCGAGGCCAACCACGAGGACATCTGGCAACCCGGCGCTTGACACTTGACTCTCCACAGCGGCAATTCCATCCCGAAACGGCCGACCGACCTCCGCATCGATCACGATGCCTTCGACAAGGCCGGTGAGGTGACCCTCGGCGCCGACCATGATCGAATCCCCGATCGCCACAACGACCGTGGCCGCGTCGAATGTTGGTGCGGCGTCCGGTTCCGAACAGCCGGTCAGCATCGCCAGTGCGACCACCAGCGGCACGGGGGAGAGACGTCTGATCATCGGGTGATTGAACCATTTCCGGCCACGTACCGACGATGTGCCCTAGCGCGACCGCGCCAATCGGCCGACGATGATCGATGAACGAACACCCGAGGAGGGTTTGTGGATTACGTTGTGAATATGCACGTTGACGTCGGCGATGGCCAGGCCTACGCCGTCGCGTCGATGGAGTGCCCATCGGGCACGTTCAAGGGCGAGGGAAAAGCGAAGTTCGGACAATCGGAGGGCAAGCAGCACATTGCGGGAGATCTTGCAGCCGCACGTGCACTTCGAGGGATTGAGAGCGAACTCATGGAGCACATCCACGAGAAGATCGATCGCTGCACCGACCGTCCGTAGCGCGAAAGCGCACCCAGAAGCCGAGAACGGGCGCCGCATGGCGTCGCCTCTGAGCGTTGTGCGCGCTCGAAATCCACGGTTCTGTCACAACCCCGGGATACGCTTCGCGCATGGTGTCCGAGCGGGACCGAGAGGTCCTTAACTTTGAGGGCTCGTGGTGGCTGTTCCCCGGACCAAAGGATCGGGCCATTCGCGAGTACCTCGACATGAGCGCGACCCGCTATTACCAGGCGGTTCGTCGTCTTATGGATGACGAAAATGCGCTCGCCTACGCCCCGATGACGGTGATGCGTCTGCGTCGCATGAGGAGCGAACGCCTCGAGCAGATCGCCCGGCGCACCGGGACCACACCATGACCAAGACCACCGAGGGGCGACGGGTGCGCGGAGAGTTCGACAACCTCGTTCGCAGGGTTGGCATCTTCTCGTGGTCGACGATCGGTGCGGTGATCTTGATCGCCCTCGGCGCGTACATCCTCATCGAGGGTCGCGTCATCTTTGCACCGCTCTTCCTGGCGCTCATCGTCGTGTTCGTGCTCAACCCGCTCGTCACGGCGCTCCAGCATCGGGGCGTCCATCGTCTCATCGGTGCCGCCATCGGTTTCCTGGCATTCCTCGCGGCACTCGTCGCACTCGGCCTCGTTGTGATTCCGAGCATCGTCGACCAGGCCAGCGGCTTCGCCACCGAGTTTCCCGAGCTCTACGACAACCTCGCCGATCAAATCGTGAGCGCGGCCGAGCGCTTCGGCCTCGACACTTCGATCTGGTCCTATGACCAGATCCTCGACTACCTCAACGACCCCGAGAACCAGGACACGATCCTGTCCGTCGTGTTCGGCCGGCTCGGCACGTTGACGAGCGGGGTATTCGAGTTCATCCTCATCTTCCTCCTGGGGCCCGTCGTTGCCTTCTACCTGCTCATCGACCTGCCGAACGTCCAACAGCGGTTGCTCGAAATGGTCCCAACCAAGAGCCGGGCAGAAGTCGCCTACGTCGGACGCCGCCTCAACACCGCCGTCGGCGGATTCCTGAGGGGGCAATTGTTCGTGGCGATCATCGTCGGAGTGATGCTCAGCCTCGGATACTGGCTCATCGACCTGCCGTTCTGGTTGCTCATCGGGTTGGTCGGCGGCGTCCTCAACATTGTGCCGTTTCTCGGGCCTTGGGTCGGAGGGATCCTTGGGGTGCTCATTGCGCTTACCACGGCCGACTTGTCGACGGCCGTGTGGGCTGTCGTGGTCGCCGTCGTCGTGCAGCAGATTGACAACAACTTCGTCAGCCCGACCGTGTTGCGTGCCACGGTTCGTCTCCACCCGGCCGTGACGCTGCTCGTGCTCGTCCTGGCGGGAGCCGTCGCCGGCTTCTGGGGCATCGTCATTGCGGTGCCGCTCACCGCTGCCCTTAAGATCGTTGCCGGGTACTGGTGGAGGACGAGGATCCTCGAGCAGAATCCGCTCGACGCCGCGGATTCGATGTTCATGGAACCTCCGAAGCGCAAATTCTGGACCCGCGAAATGGATGCGATCACCGTCCCGCCAGAGCAGACCGCAGCGGCGCCCGGGGCGACCGATACGGCCACCCCAGCGTCCGATACGCCAACCGAAGCCGTTGACGACGAATAGCCCATGGGTCGCCCCGTCGGTTCGAACGGCCGCCGCCCATGATTGACGTTGTTGTTGCGACGCTCCTGGTGCTCTTGGTCGTGCGCGGCTGGGTGCGCGGTCTACTGCGAGAGGCTATTGACGTCGGCACGCTCGTTGTCGGTGCGATCGTCGCTTTCAGGCTCGCTCCGACCGCCGGTCGGCTGCTGCACAGCGTCTTCGGGATGTCTCCCGACCTCGCCCGGGTCGTCGGTGGGTCGCTGCTCTTCATCGCCATTTGGATTGCGGCATCGATTGCAGCCATGCTCATCCATCGATCCATCAAGGTTGTTCCCGGCCTGAGCACGCTCAATCGTGTCGGTGGTGCCACTCTTGGGTTCGTGTACACCGCCGTGCTCGTGGTGATCGGAATCACCCTCATGTCGGCAGCCCCCTTGCCGCCAGCAGTGGCGAACGCGTTCGATCGCTCCGGTGTCGTCGCCTACGTGGCGGAGCCAGTCGGACCAGCACAGACGGCACTCGGCATGGTCTCCGGCGACCGTGCGCTCCAGTCGATGTCGTGGATCAGGGGAGCGGTGGACGACTGGGTGATCGACCCCGCCGTCACCGTCGTCACGCTGCCCGTCGCCGACGACGATGCCAGAGTGAACGCATCGGTCGACGCCGCTGCCGATGTGTACCAAAGCATCAACGAGGCACGGATCGGCGCGGGCCTTGAGCCCCTCGCCTGGTCGGACGAGTTGAGCATCGTCGCCACGAACCGCGCGCTCGCTGCCTACGAAACCGGCTCGTTCGTCGCCGGGCGGCCCACCGAGGAGCGACTCGCCTCGTCCGGCATCGTGTTCGACACGGCAGACGAGCGCATTCTGTTGGCACCCACACCGGCCGGACTTGCGGCCGCGATCGGCCCAGGGGCCGCGTTCACCGCGGTCGGCGTCGGCGTCGTCGAAGGGCCCTACGGCCTCATCGGCGTAGTGGTGTTGACCTCCTAGGCCCTACGAGGTCTCGTCCTCGTCGGCCTTCGCCGGCTCATTGCTGCTGCTGTCGTCGGGTGCCGCATCGTCGCTCGTGGCGTCGTCGGCGGGCACCGTCGGTTCGTCGCCGGAGGCGGTGTCCGGTGTTTCGGGCACGTCGACCGACGGCGTTGCCGGATCATCATCCGATGCCACGGCTGCACCAACCGCTGGCACGTCGAGCGTATCAACGGCTGGCTGCGGGTATGCGGAGGCGGCATCGGTGACCGCTTGCTTCTCCTGCTTCTTTCCGAGCACGACTGCTGCGACGATCGCTATCACGCCGACCACCAGCACGACGCCGAGGATGATCCAGAGCCACCAGAGGCTGCCCCCACCAAAATCCGACTTGGCGATGAACGTCTTGGTTCCGCCGAGGATCGGCAGCGACCACAGCAATCGTCCGTCTGAGAGCACCTCGTCAGCATTGTGCTCGACCACGGTGCCGGGCATGCTCAGAATGAAGTTCGCTGCGAACACGTCCTCGGTGAGTTCACTCGGGTCGAACGGCAGGTCGCCGGTGTCCTGTGAATCGGCTGATGCGGTTGCCGATAGGGCGGCCGACTCGTCGTCCATGACGAACGAGAACTCCGAGAACAAGGCCTCGTCTCCGGTGTCGCCGATGAGGTCTGCCATGACCTCAGAGATATCGTCGAAGTCCTTCTTTGCCCCTGTGTACTGCATGTCGCCGTCGGTGCGCTCGATCGCCGTTCCGCCTTCGACCACAAGGTCGGTGCCGAGGTCGAGCTCCCCGAAGAGATCGTCGGTCGTCCCACCGGACGACTCGATGAGCTCGCGGAACTCCTCGTCGAGACCGAATTCGAACGCGATCGTGCCGGACCGGTCCTCGTTGATATCGACGGCGACGTTCACTTCGGCACGGCATGCGACCGTGAGGAGCGCAACGCCGACCACGAGTAGAATGAGTTTCTTCATGTGATGCCCCCGGGGGATCCTTGGCGATTGAGTTCGATGCTATACCTGCATCACCGGCATCGTCATTGCGGCGGCATATCCTGAGTCGTATGGTGCCGGAATCTCAAAGACTGCATGCGACGTTTGTGGCGGCCCTGCCCGCCTATCTGACGGCGCTGTGCGCCGAGCGTGGCTACCAGCTCGACCGGAACATGGTCGAAGCGATCGAGCAGGCCACCTCGATTCTGGATACCGAACTTGCGGCCGAACTCGATCAGGGTTTCCGAGAGCAACGCCGGAGTCCCCTCGAGATCGTTCGCGCAGCGCTCGCGGTCGTCTCTCATTCGCTGTCCGAGAGTGGTATTGCTCCGGTCGACCCAAGCGGTCGACGATCTGTGGGTGATCCCTTCGGGCTTGCTCCCGGGTCGTCGAGCGACCTGGGAGCCGGGGCACACGAAGCGCACCTCCGGTGGGGCGTCGCCAAGGCCGCAGCGTTCGTCGGCGATGCCGCTCCCAGGGTCGCGGAACCTGCCGTCGCGGTGATGGCGGCTGATCGTGCCGACCGCGATGCGATCACTTCATTCGTGGGGGAACGTGCCATGGCATGTGTGGCGGTCCGCAATCCGGGCGCCGTCGAAGCAGCACTCAGGGACCGAGCGATCATGGTCGCCGTCGTTGATCTGGCTCACCGGTCTGCTCGAGACGCCATCGAACAATTCGTCGCCGGCGGGGCCGCCACCATCGCGTATGGTGATGCGATCGATGATCTGCTGGAGACCGGCCTGCGAGCGAAGGGCGTCCGCCACGTGGTCGAGCGGCAACGCCTCCTCGCGGATCCGGCCAGCTTCATTCCACTCATCGTCTGAGTCGCTCTACTCGGCCGATTCAGTCACCGGCGGGTTCAATGACGACAGCCTCGTGAGGGGCCATGATCACAGTCGTGGTCTCGATGTCGGCCCGGTCACCGTGCGTGGAGGCCAGCACTGTGCACGGTGCAGCGATGGGCACCTCGCGCGGCTCGCTCGAATAGTTGATCAGTACCGTCGTGCGCTCATCGCTGTGGCTTCGGTCGTAGCCGAGCACGTCATCCGGCAGGCCGTTCAGGAGCTGGATCGAGCCACGGTTGAGTGATGGCCGCGCGCTCCGAAGTTCGAGAAGGCGCCGGACGAAGCTCAACGGCGATTCCGCTTCCCTCAGCTGCGTCTCGACGTTGCGTTCCATGGCGTCGTCGGCGAATGGCAGCCATGGAGTGATCGACGCCTCCGTGAATCCGTGGCCCGGATCTGGCGCCCACTGCATTGGGGTGCGGCACCCGTCACGGCTCAGGCCGGGAACCCGGATGCCCCATGGGTCCTGTTCCCGATCCGGAGGCACATCGGTCTGGTGCATTGCGAGCTCATCGCCGTAGTAGATCGTGGGCTGGCCCCGCAGGGTGAGCAGGAGTGTGGTGGCCGCTTTGGCATTCGCCGGTCCATACCTGGTCGCCAGACGTTGTTCGTCGTGGTTGCCGAGCACGTAGTTCGGCCAGCCATGCTCGGGCACGGCCGCTTCGAGGGCCCCGATGCGGTTGCGGATCGCGGCGGCGTCCCAGCCAGCCCAGATCAACGAGAAGTTGAACGGCATATGGAGTTCGTCGCCGTCCCCGTAGTACAGCGCCCACTCGTCCCAGTCGAAGATGTGGATCTCGCCGATCGCGAACCGGTCGCCGTCGTATTCGTCGAGGACGGCTCGGAGGTGACGGTAGATGCCGTGGACGTCCGGGTGGCCTCTGTCGTGCACATGCTCCCAGACATTGAACGGGCCCATCGGCTTGAACGTGCCCATGGCGCCGGGGTCCTGAGCTACAGGGTTATCGGTGAGTGCCGGATCCTTCATCACGTAGTGGGCGACATCGATTCGGAAGCCGTCAACGCCCCGATCGAGCCAGAACCGGACCGTGTCGAGCATCGCGGCGACGACCGCGGGGTTGCGCCAGTTGAGATCGGGTTGTTCGGCAAGAAAAGAGTGGAGATACCACTGGTCGGTGCTCTCGTCGTAGGTCCATGCCGGACCACCGAACTCTGACTGCCAGTTGTTCGGCAACTCTCCATCCGGCTTCGAATCCCGCCACACGTACCAGTCGCGTTTCGGATTTGTTCGAGATGAACGTGACGTGATGAACCATGGGTGCTGGTCCGATGTGTGGTTCGGCACCCAGTCGACAATCACCTTGAGGCCGCGATGGTGGGCCTCGGAGAGGAGTCGGTCAAAGTCATCGAGTGTTCCGAACAAAGGGTTGACATCGGTGTAGTTCGAGACGTCGTACCCGAAGTCGGCCATCGGCGACGGGTAGAACGGTGAGATCCAGATTGCGTCCACGCCGAGGGTGTCTGCGAGATACGGCAAACGCTCCGTGATGCCGTTCAAGTCGCCGATGCCGTTCCCGGTCGTGTCCTGGAAGGACCGCGGGTAGATCTGGTAGACGACGGCGGTCTTCCACCACTCCAGATCCGGTTGTTGTGCGCTCATGGACGGAACGCTAGTCCTGTGACTCGCCGGGATATCAGCTATCAGGCGGGCCGTCACCGTATCGGGCGGCGATGGCGTCGGATAGATAGTCGGCCAGGCCGTCGCCCGCCTTGTTGATATTGGTCCGGAAGCGCTCGTCTGTCGTGTACATCGCTCCAAGTCCAGCGTGGATCTCGGGGCTGCACGTGTAGAACCATTTGGTGATGTGGGCCCGATGGGCGTCCACGATCACCGCCGCGTCTGTCGAGTCGGGAGGGATGCCGGCGTCCGTCAATCCCAAAATCGTTTGGTATATGTCGTCGGCCTCCGATGACAGTCGCTGCCAGTCGTCCGGGGTGTACGAATTGGTGCGTCGTGCGGACTCGGCGAGCGCATCGGTGCCGCCCCACCGCTCCTCGACCGCGTCGGAATGGGCTTCGGGGTCGAAGTCGCCGAACGCCTTGAGCTTGTCTTCTGGGGTCATGGTCGTTCCCTTCACTTCTGATGCGATGGCGGCGTCGAGCGTGGCAGCGATGTGTTCGAGACGATTGACCTGTTGTGCGATGCGGTCGCGCGCTCTGCTGAGAGCGGCCACTGGGTTCGACCTTTCGTCCAGCAGTCGCCTGATCTCGTCGAGCCCAAGATCCAACTCTCGGTAGGCGAGGATCTGCTGCAGCCGGCTGATGTCGGCGGCCGAGTAGCCCCGGTAGCCGTTCGCTCGGCGCTCCGAAGGCGTCAAGAGCTCGATGTCGTCGTAGTGGTGGAGCGTCCGGACGGTGATGCCGGCGAGCCGTGCCACATCTCCGATCGTGGTTGTCTGCATGGTGGCAACCTAAACCATGACGCAACGTGAGGGTCAAGTGTTTGGTCCCGGTGCCCACCCGGGAAGCTGAACCCGGTAAGGCTATTCGTCGCGAGTGGCCGCTCTTGCCCGGTGGATCGACACTGCGATCGCCACGAGAGCGATGCCGGTCACGAAGAGGGCGACCGGGGCACCAAGGGTGTCGCCGAAGACAGCGAACACAAGCTGTGGCACGAAGAGCAGAACCATCACGCCACCGACGGCGAGCGACACATCGTCTCGCGTGCGCATCGCGTACGCGATCACTGCTCCAGCCGATGCTGCGGCCACAACGGCGCCGGCTATTCCGCCCTCACCGGCCAGCACTTGTGAACCGAAGGCGACTCCGGCGACGCCGATGAGTCGCGCGGTCGCTGACGGTGTCAGCCGGTTGAAGTGTCCGGCAGCGAAGAACGCGATCCCGATGAGCCAGATGATCGAACCGAATGCGACCGATGGCAGATCGTCGGTGACGAGTGCAGCGAGGCTGACGGTGGCAATCGTGACTCCGAAGCCGATTCCGATGAGTTCGAGGCTTCTACGCCGGATAGTCCACAGGCCTGCTCCAACGATTGCAATCGTGGCACCCGCAGCAACGCCGACTTGCTCCTCGACGAACCCGGCGACATCGACGGCGAAGAGGGCGGCGAATGCACCGGCCGCTGCAATCGAGCCGAGCCACAGCACGTCGGTGAGTCTTTGGATCGACGGCGACACCTGACGACGCAAGGCCCATCCACCGAGGAACATGGCGAAGGCGAGCGTCGCAATCAGCGTCAGTCGCCCAGCCGTCGACAAGTCGTCCCAGACGTCTTGAGCGACCAGGAATCCGGCACCTACGGCGAGGGCTGCTCCAACGTAACCGAGGCCCTCGGCCAGGAAACCCCAACGCTGCTCATCGTCGACCCGCTCGAAGTCGGTGATCGCTCGAGCCTGGTCGGCGCTGATCAGGCCAGCATCCGTCCAGCGATTGAGATCACGGCGAAGTTGGTGCCCCATGGCAAGCCTCCGCACCAATCAATACCGGAATCCGCGGCCCGGAGCAAGGGGCCTACGACCGGAACAGCCTCCGCAGGATGAAGAGCGTCAGCAATGCCGAAGCACCGATGATCGCGGCGACCCTGGCATCGACCGCAATGTCGGGTCGGCCCTCGACGGTTCCGGCGAGCAAGAGGCCGATCTTCGAGTCCTTGGCATTGACGGTTGAGGCAACGACGAGGCCAGCAGCTCCGTGTTCGATGGTCGCTTCCTCGGCTATGACGACCGCGGCCCCGGACTGGTTCACCGTGGCCTGGTCCGCATCGATGATGAATGCGCCACCTTGGGTGATATCGGTCGACGCTGAGGCAACGGTTTGAACGCCGCCCTGGCGAATCGAGACGGTCTCGGCGTCGACGTGACCAGCACCACCCTGGCTGATGTTTACGACCTGGGCGCTGACCTCGTCCTGGAACGGCTCGCTCGGAATCTGTTCATCCGGCATATATCGATCCTCCGATTGATGCCCCAAGACTATCGACCGGCAAGTAGTTGTGTTTCCGGGGCAGAGCCCTTCCCATGGTCCAGACGATGATCCTGGCGGCGGCGACGGCAGTTTTCGCTGTCGCGTGAGCGAGCACGGCTGCTGCCGAACCCAGCACCACCGACGTCTTCGCTCCCCTCGAGACCATCGCCACGACGATGCCGGTGTCGACGGCTACCGCCGAGACGACAACGACCGAACCATCGACGACCGCGGAGTCGGTCGACACCGAACC
>CAZONX010000033.1:1233-8248 GCA_964581295.1 uncultured Acidimicrobiaceae bacterium | reverse complement strand
CCGAGACGACAACGACCGAACCATCGACGACCGCGGAGTCGGTCGACACCGAACCGCCTGCCGTGGAGACGGAACCTGCCGACGGCGGTGTCGTCGACACCTACTCGGTCGAATTCACGGGTACCACCGAACCGGGGCCACGGTGGTCGTGAACGGTGAACCGGTCGACGTCGACAGCGATGGTGGGTTCACGGTCATGCTCGCCTCGGACCCCGGCAACAATGATGTCGTCGTCGAAGCGGTGGACGACGTTGGCAACGCCGTCAGCGACACCGTGACCTGCTCGTTCGAACCGAACGATGGTTGGATCGCCACCGTGGGCGACTCGGTGATGCTTGGCTCGAAGGAGGAACTTGAGAAGCGAATGTGGTTCCGGCACGGTCGACGCCACGGTGTCGCGGCAGTTTGCCAGTACCCCGAGCCTCGTGTCACACCTGCGGAACGTTCGGTTCCACCGCAAGTGATCGTGGTTCATCTCGGGACGAACGGACCCGTGCGAGAACGCCATTGTTAAGAGACGATGGAGATTGCGTCCGACGTGCCGTTGATGGTGTTTGTCAACGCTCACGTCCCGACTCGGGATTGGGAATCGACGACGAACCGTGAACTGGCGCAGGGCGTCGAGCGCCACGACAATGCCGTGCTCGTTGATTGGCAAACGCCCACGAATGGTCACAGCGACCTGTTTGCAGCCGACAACTCCCACTCGAACCAGCCAGGACGCGTCATCTACGCCGACCTCATCGCCGAGACAGTCTTCCCCAAGTGGGAGTCGGCCAACGAGTAGCCAACGGATTCGACCCAGCCAACGAATACCTGGCTTCATTGACCCAAGCGTGGCGATTCCGAACGATCCGAAGAAACCCGCCCGCCGCTGAACCTGCGCGCGTAAGGTCGACCGAGTACCCCTGTGGGAAGGAGTGCCTCCTATCCCACGGCGGACTTGGACGAAGCCGCGACGTTTGGCGACGGTCGCGGCTTCGTCGCGTCCGGTGTGCGGTGGTTCTGTGGGCTGGGGACGTCAAATAGGGTGTCGCGAACCCTGGGTACGCGAAAGGGGGGAGGAACGGTGTGGCGAGTAGGCTCGGTCGGGACAGAGGAGAGGCCGCCGTTCAGCGCATCATCGTCGTAGCCAACCGTCTTCCCGTGTCCTGGGATGGTGAAGAGTGGTCGATCAGCCCCGGCGGACTCGTGCGTGCGCTGCGGCCGGTGCTGCAGAACGCGGATGGCGCTTGGGTCGGTTGGCCGGGGATTCCCGATTTCGATCCTCCGCCGTTTGAATACGACGGAATCGATCAGCGTCCCGTCCCGCTCAGCGAGGAAGAGGTCGACAGCTTCTACTACGGGTTCTGCAACGGAACGCTGTGGCCGCTCTACCACGACGCGATCGTGGCCCCCGAATACCATCGCCACACCTGGCGGCCCTATATCGCAGTGAACCGTCGGTATGCCGAGGCGACGGCCGAGGTCGTCGGCCCCGGTGATATTGCCTGGGTTCAGGATTACCAGCTCCAACTCGTGCCCGAGATGCTCCGGGCGATGGTGCCGGATGCGACAATCGGGTTCTATCTCCATATCCCGTTCCCTCCGATCGAGGTGTTCTCGAGGCTGCCGTGGCGGCGCCAGATCATCGAAGGGCTCCTCGGTGCCGACGTGATCGCGTTTCAGACTCGTCAGAGTGCCGCCAACTTCGCACGGGCGGCGCGTCGTATCGCCGGAGCCGAAGCCATCGGTCGGCGAGATCTCATGTGGCGCGGCCGGCCGGTTCACCTCCAGCCCGCTCCGATCGCCATCGACACAGCGGAATTCGAACAGATCGCGCAGTCGCCTGCGGTACGCCAGCGCGCTGCCGAGATCCGATCAGAGCTCGGTGATCCGGAGACCGTCATCCTCGGATTGGACCGTCTGGACTACACGAAAGGGATCGACCTTCGCCTGAAAGCGTTCGGGGCGCTGCTGGAAAACGCCCCTCGCGAGCGCCACACTTATGCCTTCGTGCAGGTCGCGGTGCCAAGCCGCGAACAGGTCCCCGCCTATCAACAGTTGCGCATCGACATCGAGCAGATTGTCGGCCGTATCAACGGCGAGTACGGAGAACCCGGGTGGGCGCCCGTCTCGTACCTCTATCGGACGCTTCCGTTCGAGGAGCTCATCGCCTACTACGTCGCTTCCGACGTGATGCTGGTGACACCACTGCGTGATGGAATGAACCTCGTGGCGAAGGAGTACGTCGCCTCCCGCTTCGAGAACGACGGCGTGCTGGTGCTCAGCGAGTTCGCCGGCGCCGCCGAACAACTGCGGGCGGCGCTGATCGTCAATCCCTACGACGTCGACGCGGTGGCCGAGACGCTCAAGTACGCCGCGACGATGCCGGAACAAGAACAGCGACGGCGGATGCGTCGTCTCCGCAGCGTCGTGCGCAAGTCGGACGTCTTTCAATGGGCACACGACTGTCTCGCGACGCTGGAGGTTCGGTGATCGGATCAGCGCTCGAGGCGGTCGTGCACCCGGCGGTGGGACGGGCGTGATTCTGGTCGACGCCGACGCCGACGAGATGTTGCCAGCGACCCTGCTCTGCCTCCCGCCGGACAACGACGGCGCAAGAGTTCGCGGACCTGCCGGCAGAGAGCGCCGGCATCGACGGCATGTCAAACCGGCCACGCCTAGAGCGGAACCGTCTCTGTGGTCGCGGCAGGCACCTCGATCACTCGATTGCCAATGCCCAGGCGGATAGGCTCGGCTTCACCCGGCCGCGTGGTTACGGTGAGCTGATCCGGCGTGATGCGGAAGTCGAGCAGGTGCCCGCGGTAGAAGATCTCGAATCGGAGTTCGCCGAGCTCGTCGGGGATAGCGGGGTCGAGCCAGAGCGTGTCCTCCCGAGTCTCGATCCCGGTGAAGCCGCGCTGAACCAGGTCAACGGTTCCAGCCATGGCTCCGAGATGGATGCCTTCGGGAGTGGTGCCTCCCTGGATGTCGGTGATGTCGCTCAAGAGTGCTCCCTTGAAGAACTCCCAGGACCGCTTGCGGTCCGACCGAGCTAACACCCACGCGTTCACAATCCGGCTCAGGGTCGACCCGTGCGACGTGCGATGGTCGTAGTAGTCGATGTTGCGTTGGATGCTGTCGCTGTCGATTTCATAGCCCAGCCGTTCGAAGACCGATGTCAGCTCGTCGGTCGAAAGCAGGTAGAACAGCATCAGCACGTCGGCTTGCTTCGACAACTTGTACCGGTTCGTGGAATCCCCCTCCGCTTCGAGAATACGATCTAGTCGGTGGATGTCTCCGTACCGCTCGGCGTAGCCGGCCCAATCGAACTCCTCAAGGTCTCCGTAACCCTCGAATTGGCTGATGATCCCATCGTCGTGGAAGGCGACCTTCAGCTTCCGGCTGATCTCATCCCACCGGGCGAGTTCCTCCCGCTGGATGTGGAGCTTCTCGAAGAGCTCGTCGCGACGGAAGGCCGGAATGAGGTCGAGAGCCTCGGTCGTGCGGCATAGAATCCAAGCCGCCATGACGTTCGTGTAGGCGTTGTTGTCGAGGCCGGGTTCTTCGGCGTCGGGGTAGGCGTCGTGATACTCGTCGGGACCCATGACTCCGAGGATCTCGTAGCGATCGGTCGCACGATTGTAGGTCGCCAAGCTGGTCATGAGCCTGGAAATCTCAACCATCATCTCTGCGCCGCCATGGGCGAGGAAGCTGACGTCGGCCGTCGTCTGGTAGTACTGCCACGTGTTGTACGCAACGGCAATGTTGATGTGTCGTTGCAGGTGGCTGTTGTCCGGAAGCCAGCGACCGGATTCCGGATTGAGGTGGACGACCTGGCTTTCCTCCCTCCCGCTACTCCCGCTTTGCCACGGATACAGGGCTCCGTCGAGACCTTCCATCTTTGCGGCCAAGCGAGCTTCGGGGAGCCGGCGGAAGCGGTAGAGCAGGAGGGCTCTCGTCAGGTCGGGAAGGTGCAGGTTGAGGTAGGGGAAGATGAAGAGCTCGTCCCAGAAGATGTGACCGCGATAAGCCTCACCGTGCCATCCCCGCGCGGGAACCCCGACGTCCAGATCGATCGTGTGTTTGGAGACGGTCTGCAGCAGATGGAACGAATGGAGGTTCAGCACCATCGCCTCGTAGTCATCAGCTCCTGTTGTTAGGGAGAAACGTCTCCAGAGCAGGTCCCACGCCAGGATGTGCGACTCGAGAAGCTCATCGAAGGAGCCGAGGCGATCGACCCATGTTCGGGCCTCAAGACTGGCTTCGGAGATGCCGTGGTCGCGCGACGTGAAGAGGGTGATGACCTTGTCGACCGTGGCGGGAACGCCCTCCGTCACATCGAAATCGAACGCCTGTGCCACGAATCCGGGTTCTTGGATCTGGGTGAGGTGGGTTGGTATCCGTTGTCCGTCGAACCGCACCACGGTGCGGGCCGCGATCGCCACGAGCACACGCGATTGTGTGGTCTCCGCCTCGAGATACATGCAATCGTCGTTCGGGAACCCCGCTGCGCCTGGTTCGAGGTGCCGGCTATTGAGCTTTCGATACCGGGCAACTCCGGAGTTGATGACGCGACCGTCGATTCCCGATTCGACATGCATGGACCCCGACCAATTCTCGGGCAGGAATGTTGTCTGAAGACCTGCTGCGTGCGGGTTGCCCATGTGGGTGAACCGGCGTTGGGCGACCCTGGTGCGACGACCGTCTGCATCGGTGAACACGAACATGCGAGTGAGAACGCCCTGGCGGAGATCGAGCTCTTGCCGGTAGTCGTCAACCTCGGCGTCCTCGAGCGTGAACCACGTACCTTCACCAATGCGAAATCGGAGGTGCAGCCAGTTGGGAACGTTGACTAGGTCTTCGTTGGTGATGTCCCGACCCGCAACGTCGGTGACGAGCCGATTGTAGAGCCCCGCCACGTAGGTGCCGGGGTAGTGCACGTCGCCAGCCGCGGCCTCGGGTGCGGCGCCACGCGTTGCGAAATATCCGTTGCCGAGTGTGCACAACGCCTCGCGAAGCGGTTCTTCCGCGGGATCGAACCCTTCGTAAGTCAGCGTCCAGCGGCTCACCGCTTGTGTGCCTCGGTGATTCTTGCGAGGAACGAGGTCACTTCGTCGGTGTCTTCCAGTGCGAAGCGCGCAAGAGAAGGCTCACCTTCGCGTCCTACGACGATCCCAATCCCTCGTTTGCGGATCACTCGGAAGGCATCCTCGTCGGTGGTGTCGTCGCCGAGGTATATGGGTGTTACCGCCATGCGGTCGAGCCCGAGTTCGCCGATCAACCAGCGCATCGCTCGTCCCTTGTCCCAGTCGAAGTCTGGCCGGAACTCGAAGATCTTCTTTCCGGTCGCCACTCGAAGCGATGGGACGGCGGGCGACGTTGCGCGAACGGCCTCGTCAACCAGCGGATAGTCGGTGTCGGCGACGCGTCGATAGTGCACCGCGATGGCGAACCGTTTGCGCTCGACCTGGGCGCCGGGGACATCTCGAAGGCGATCCTCGAGCTGCTCGGTTGCCGTGTCGAGGGGAGCGAGATAGGTCGAGAACCGATCGAGACGTTCGTCGACCACCGGCTCCCCGGACGGCGAGATGATGTCAAAACCATGGCTTCCCGCGTAGTAGATGCCCGGCACCTGCACCTTGCCGCGAACGTCAGCGACGTCGCGACCGCTCACCACGGCGACCGTCACTACCGACGCGAGATCGGTCAGCACCTGACGCGTCTCATCGGACAGTACGGCGAGATCCGGGTGTTCCACGATCGGGGTGAGCACGCCGTCATAGTCGAGGAACACCGCCGGGTCCGATGTGCCGAGCACGGCTTCGATCTCGTCGAAGTGGTCAGCCGCGGATGGCAATTCCGCACGCTGAACCGGCGGTACAGGCTTCACGCTGAGTTCGCCGAGATCCGATACCACGAGGGTGGCGCCCCCAGCGCTCAGTTCCTCAGCCTGATCTCCGCGATCGACGCCGATGACGATGCGAAACCCACCAGCCTTGCCGGCTTCGACGCCCGACTGGGCGTCTTCGACGATTGCGGAATTGGCGGGATCGGCACCGACTCGCGAGGCGGCCTCAAGGAACACGGCGGGGTCGGGTTTGCCCGGTATGCCGAGTTCGCCCGCCACGATGCCGTCGATGCGCACGGCGAAGAGGTCGAGGAGACCGGCCGCGCTGAGAACTTCGGTGACATTGCGACTTGACGAGATGAGCGCTGTCTCGATGCCCTGTCGTTGAAGCTCCCTGACGAATGCGACGCTCGTGTCGTATGCCTCGGCGCCGTCGGTAGTGAGACGATCGAGGAAGTAGCCGTTCTTGCGGTTTCCAAGCCCGCAGACGGTCTCCGTTTCAGGGAGATCCTCAGCAGAGCCCCAGGGCAGGTGGATGTTGCGGGACTTCAGAAAGCCGTCAACACCGTCATAGCGAGGTCTTCCGTCAACAAACTCGAGGTAATCGGTCGGCTGAAACGGTTCGAAAGGCTCGTCGAGTGCCGCCGAACGGCCTTCCAGATACTCGTTGAAGAGTTGCTCCCAGGAGGCGTGGTGCACTGATTCGGTCCGTGTGATGACTCCGTCGAGATCAAAGACAACTGCATCGATCTCCGCAGCGTCGATTTCGTGCTCTTTGGGCAAACCCACCGTCCCTTGGCGCGTCGCGACATGTTAGACGGAGGTCCAGCTCGCGAAGTCGCACACTGTGCCGCGAACCGCGACCGGGAGTGCGGGCGCCTCCATTCGACGGCGTTGAGCGGCGGTAGGACAGCTCACGGGCGCCGGCGGGGCCAGCCCCAACCGAACGAGGGCTGCGCGGTCGGCACTGGTCTCGCAAGCTCTTGCGGCAACGTAGGCGTGGCCGGCACCGCCTCGGGTATCCATGATCCGTCGGCCGGGGATCAATCCAACGGGTACCACGTCGGGGCTGAGGCCGGAGCCGGAGATGATCGACTCGTGGCGGTGGGCGTTCTCAGTCGATGAACGACGGAGTCTGTCCGAGCATGCGGCGTATGCCGGCGAGCGGAATGCGAACCCAAT
>CAZONX010000033.1:0-1133 GCA_964581295.1 uncultured Acidimicrobiaceae bacterium | reverse complement strand
GACGGAGTCTGTCCGAGCATGCGGCGTATGCCGGCGAGCGGAATGCGAACCCAATCGGGCCGGGTCGCGAGCTCCCAGTGCAGTTCTCGAAGCGAGCGGGACATCGCGAACGCCGCAAGGAGGGCGTCGATCGCTTCGGCGGAGTCGGGGAGCAGTGGGGAGTCCTCCATCTCGGCCAGGTAGCGCGTAACGAAGGCCTGTTCGACGATGCGCGACCACCAGGCCGCCCACGCGCGCTCATTGGCCGACCGATCAAGAGCGGCAGCGAGTGCGACGTAGTCGAAGGACCGGATCATCTGGGCAACGTCGCGCAGTGGTGAACCGCGCAGGCGGCGTTCACTCAACGGGCGGGAATGGTCGCCGGAGAAATCCTCGATCACGAAGTCGTCTTCGACGATATGCACCTCTTCGAGCCGGTAGTCGCCGTGCAGGCGAATGCGCGACCCCTTGATGCGGTCGCGTCGGATCGCTCCGAGACGCGCCAGGCAGCCTCGCTCCGCGGCGATGAGCTCTTCCAGCGCGAGGCGTGCGTCGTCGCCGGCTCGCTCGCGAAGGCGGCGGATCGCGCGTAGCTCCTGGCGCACGCCGGCGCGCAGCGACTGGTATAGCGATTGCTGGTAGTGCTGGGTGAACGGGTCGGGGCTCAGGTCCGGATCCTCGCTGAACGATCCGAGGGCCTGGTGCAGTGACGCGGTTGTGGATCCCAGGCGCGCAGCGAGTTCGAGCGCGGGCTCGAGGAGATCCGGGTAGGGGAGGGCTGCGTCCGAGACCTCGGACGCGGATGCAACGACACCCGGGGGTTCCGGTGGTGCCTCTGTCGATGCCACGGCGTCGAGCCAGGTTCCTGCGAGTCCACTGAAGGTGCTCCACGCTGTTGACTCCTCGGCGAACAACTGCTGGAGGACACCGAGCGTGTAGGTGTCACCCGATTGGTATTCGAGCGCGCCATAGGTGTCCGCGACGTTGTCGAACGCCGTTCGCTCTGTGAGGAACCGGCGCAGCTCGAGGTCGGGGTTCACGCCCGCCTCGATGCGGCGGAAGAGCTTGATCACGAAGTCACGCCCGAAGTCGATGTACGACTCCCCGCGGCTCGTGGTCGATACTGTGGATTCCTCGACGCCCTCGCGTTCGAC
>CAZONX010000032.1:0-19895 GCA_964581295.1 uncultured Acidimicrobiaceae bacterium | reverse complement strand
ATGCTCGAAACACTCTTCCACGCTGCCACCGACACACCCGACCAGGTTGATGCACAGCTTCTCGTCGGGCTCGCGTCAGCCCTCGAATCACTGATCTCCACCTGGCCGGTCTGATCCTTCCGGCGTTCTGTGGGCTCAGGACGTCAGATAGGACGTCACCAACCCTGGGTACGCCTGTTGGGGGATGCCGATAGTCTTCGGACGGCGGAGCGGGTCGCCGGCACGAGGGAATGTGATGACGAAGACCATCGGATTGATCGCTGTCCTGGGGCTCGTCGTCGTTGGTTGCTCTGCAGCAGCGGAACCCGGTCAACCGGCCGAAGCCACCACAGGGACGCCCGGGCTGGTCACGATCACGACGACAACCGCTCCGACGCCGACCCGTGAAACGACGTCGACCTCCGCCGAGACCACCACATCGACGCAGGCTCCGACCACGACCCTGGTGGCAGACTCGACCACAACCACCGCCGTGGTTGCTGAGATGAACCCGCCGGACGTCGAGACGTGGTGGTGTACTGCGATCAAAGGAGCCGCCGCCGCTGGCACGGCCCCAGAGGATTTCGCGCGAGACTTCGACGACGAGTTCCGGCATGGCTACACCGATGCCCCGGTTGAGACCATTGGGGAAGCCGCCGATCAGCTCGGGCGGGTGCAGTGTGCCCCGGACTATGCAGCGGCGGTCATTGCTGCCCTCGCCGGTTGAGTGAACAGCCGACCAACCAAGCCGGTGCCGTCGTCGTCGCTGTCGTGCGTCGGCACGCCGACGGCGTCTATGCGCGCTAGCCCATCGGAACGCGGGCAAGCGATTCTGAGGGACTCCGCATTTTCATCACTGGCACACCGATTCCGTAGGTCACGAATCGACCGACGGGCATGATCTGAATCACCGAATGGTCACCCATTGGTACATCGAGGCCCTTGGTCAGCTTTGCTCTCACATCCGCGTTCACCTCGTCGAAAGAGACGACTTTCGCTTTGCCCGGAAACGTGATCACGGCCGGCGGCACAGGGCGAACGGTGACGGGCAACCGCTGCACCGTGACGGTGACTGACACATTGGGATTCGACCGAATATGCCGAGCCTTCCAGGTGTCGGATCCGGTGGCCACGTAGAGCACCCGACTGCTCACGGTGTACATCACGCCGGCAGCTCGGGCCTCGCCCTTGGGTGTCACATAGCTGAGTACGGCGAACGGCCATTTCTCGATGTAGGTCCAGATCTCGCCAGGGGTTGTTGGCAGCGACATCACACTCCAATCTCGATGGCCCGAGTCTCGGACCGGTCGAAGCATCGCGCTAGGGGAGAAGCACCCATTCGCTCGTCTCGAGACTTGCCTATCGTCGGCACGATGGCGACCTACACCCACGGACACCACGACAGCGTCCTGCGATCCCATCGATGGCGGACCGTTGAGAACTCCGCCGCGTACCTCGCTCCGCGCATCGTGTCGGGCATGGCGCTGCTCGACGTCGGGTGTGGACCCGGCACGCTCACCGTTGACCTCGCTCGCCGCACCGACCCCGGTTGGGTAGTTGGGATCGATGTCGCTGAGTCCATCGTCGACCAGGCGCGCAGCGACGCCCCGCCGGATGGGCCGGGCGTTGAGTTCCACACTGCCGACGCGTACGGACTCGGTTTCGCTTCCGGCACGTTCGACATCGTTCACGCCCACCAGGTGCTGCAGCACCTCGATGATCCGATCGCCGCGTTGCAAGAGATGCAGCGCGTGTGCCGGCCAGGCGGGATCGTGGCCTTTCGTGATGCCGACTACGCGGCAATGACATGGGCACCCGCCGATCCGCGCCTCGATCACTGGTTGGACGTGTACCGGCGTGTCGCTATCGCCAACGGTGGCCAGCCGGACGCGGGACGGCACCTGCTCGGTTGGGCGATTCGATCCGGGCTCTCGAACGTCGAATCGACAGCGAGCGTGTGGTGCTTCGCTACGCCGAGCGAACGGGCTTGGTGGGGGGCGTTGTGGGCCGAGCGCATCCGGAAGTCGACGTTTGCGGACCACGCCGTCGGGTACGCCATCGCGTCGGCGGCCGAGCTCGACGAGATTGCCGCAGGGTGGCTCGATTGGGCAGACTCCGACGATGGCTGGTTTGCCGTCCTCCATGGTGAAGTCATCGGGACGGTCGAATAGCGTTCGAAACGGCGTCGGTTCGAGCAAAAAGCAGCGTTGGGTAGAGTTGGATCCATTGCAGGGAGGTGTGTCGGTTGCACGTGGTAGTCCGGTTGCGTTCATCGTTTGCCCACGTCGGGTCGGTGTTGGCGCTTGTGGCCGTCCTGGTTTGGATACCGGTCGCCGAAGCTTCGGTCGGCGACGCTATCGAGGCGGGCACTCAGCAATCCGGGTACGTGTTCAATCCGCCGGACAGCAATGATGGCCAGGCGCCCCTCATCTTCGGTGGCTCTGCGGTCGATAATCCCGGCTGGATCGTCGCCATCTTCCTCGACGGTTCCTATGTGTGCACCGGTGTGCTGATCGACCCAGAGGTCGTTCTCACCGCAGCCCACTGCGTCGAGACCCCCGGCGAATACCGGCTCGTCTTTGGGACAGAGTTCCTCTACGGATCACCGATTGAGCGCTCTGGTACGACCGTCCTCACGCACCCCGGATGGCAAGGCTCCCTCGGCGATACCGACCTTGGTGTCATCGGGTTTGACGAACCGGTGACGACCCTTCCCACTGCGACGCTGAACCGGAATCCGGAGTGGCCCGAGCTGGCGCAACAGGTCACGGCGGCCGGATGGGGCAGGTGGACCGATGACTCCGGACCGAGCAGCTTCCTGCAGGGGATAGAGATCTGGACGACTTCAGGAATGGATGGGTCGGTCGATCCGGACTACTGCGAACTCGATCCGGCCGACGCGAGACCCGGCGGCGTGTTCTGCTTCGGGGGCCCGGTGGTGGCCAGCGCTTGTTCCGGCGACTCCGGTGGGCCGGTGTCGGGTTGGGCCACACCCGAGGCCACCGAAGGAGCAACCGTGGTCTACGGCCTCGTGTCCTATGGCCCGAGTACGTGCGGTGAGATGTCGGTGGATGGCAAAGCTCAGGGCGTCGGCGCCCATGCGCTGTGGATCGAAACAATGGTCGAATTGATCACCGATCCACCGCCGCCGATGGAGGACGATTCGACCGGACTCGTGAATACCGCTTCCGGCGAGTGGCACCTACTCAATGGCAGGGGGATTGCACTCGCGTCGTTCTTCTATGGGAATCCTGGTGATTTTCCGTTTATGGGTGATTGGGATGGTGATGGGATCGAGACGCCGGGGTTGTATCGCCAGGCGGATGGGTATGTGTATTTGCGGAATAGCAACACGGTTGGGATTGCTGATATCCGGTTCTTCTTCGGTGATCCGGGGGATGTGCCGGTTGCGGGTGATTTCAATGGTGATGGGTTTGATACGGTGAGTATCTATCGGCCGTCGAATCAGACGTTCTATATCATCAACGAGTTGGGGGCGAATGACGGCGGGTTGGGTGCTGCGGACTTCTCGTATGTGTTCGGGAATCCGGGTGACAAGCCGTTTGTCGGCGATTTCGATGGTGATGGGATCGAGACGGCGGGTTTGCATCGTGAGTCGACGGGGTTGGTGTATTTCCGTAATAGTCATACGCAGGGGAACGCGGATAGCCAGTTCATCTTTGGTGATCCGGGTGACCGGTTGATTGCTGGGGATTGGACGGGTGACTCGGTGTTCACGCCGGCGTTGTTCCGTCCGTCGAATACGACGACGTATTTCCGGTGGACGAACACGCAGGGCAACGCCGATGCCCAGTACGTTCCGGTACCCGTCAACTCGACCTGGCTCCCCGTCAGCGGACACACCGGCCTGTAGCCGGAACATGTCGCGGTCGCTCCGATCGGCGGTCGGTTGCTACCGATAGCCCACCGCTGGCCCAAGGGCTTGGCGGCCCCTGACGAATGTCCCCGAGCCACGGGCGATCTCTCGATCGTCGTCATCGAATGCGATGGCTTCGGCAATCCACAGTGTCCGTCCAATGCTGACGACGCGGCCCACCGATCGGAGCGTTCCGGACGAGACCGGGGCGGTGAGGTAGACCGTGAAACTCGTTGTCAACACGAACACGTCATCGACGAGCGAGTTGACGGCGAACCATGCCGCGTCGTCGAGCATCTTGAAGTAGACGGAGCCGTGGACGGCGCCAGCGGCGTGGAACAGCGACTCCTTCACCGGCGTGGTGATCTCCGCGCGTCCGTGCTCGACATGGATCGTGGGCAGGTAGAAGTCGTTGAGCGGCGCGCTGAGATACATGCGCTCGAGCTTGCGAAAGTGCTCGGGCTCCGGCTGTTCGTTTGCGGTCTCCATCGAGGTCAGCACTCTACGGATGGATCGGACTCCGCGCGGTTGGAGGACGCGCTCCGCAGTACCGTGTCGGGCGCACCCGAACGTGGAGGTACGCACTCGTGGACGTCAATCACGATCCATTGGTTGGTTTCGACGGACTGATCGGAATCGAGTATGTGGAAGCGACGCCCGATCGCGTGGTGCTGAGCCTCGACGTCGACGAGCGACACCACCAGCCCTACGGGCTCGTCCACGGCGGCACCTACTGCACCCTCGTCGAGACTGCCGCTTCGATCGGCGCGGCGCTCACCGCCATGGAGCGGGGCATGACGGGAGCCGTCGGGGTTTCGAACACCACCGACTTCTACCGATCCCACCGCACCGGAGAGCTACGAGCCACCGGCACCCCGCTCCACAAGGGCCGCACCCAGCAGGTCTGGCAGGTCGAGGTGACGCGTGCCGACGACGATGTGGTGGTTGCTCGGGGTCAGGTAAGGCTCCAGAACCTCTCGGACCCAGCGGTCATCGGCGGTGCTGGCGAGTAGCGGCGGTCGCGGGATCGCAGTGCTCTGCCCGGCAGGCGACGCTTGGGGTCGTTAGTGTTCCGCGCACCGGGGACCGAGAAGCTCCCTGCGCCGAAAAGCACGAATAGCGGAGGTAGGGCTATGACGACAGGGAATGGTGATCAAGCGGCGGGCTTCGGGAGTGTGAGCTTGCCTCGCAAGATCTCGGGCGGGGTGGTGGTCCTCGTCGGGATCATTTTCATCGTCGTGACGGTGATGAACAATTTGTTCGCGGTGGGTCCGGCGTTTGAAGAGATGATCACAGATTTCCGGCCGCTGCTCAGCGAGGAGTCACTCGACACGGCTCGCGCCGACATCGCGGTCCTGGATGCGGCCGGTCAGGAGTTCCAGACCGCCGTCGCACCCGGGATGGCCCAGGCCCTCGGAATGACCCCCGAAGAGTTCGGCGGGATGGTGCAGAGCAACTATCCGGCCGTCGCCCAGGGGATGCAGGCCCTTCCGGATATCACCGGGACGTTCTCGGGTCTGATCGACACGCTCGACAGCCAGCAAGAGTTGTTCGCGTCTGCCGATGCGATCCCGAGCGATGATATTCCTGCGACCACGGTGCCGTGGATCATCACGATCTCGGGTCTGCTGGCGATCGCTGCCGGTGTGATGCTGTTCATGCCGGGGAAGCTGTGGGGAATCCTTGCAGCCGTACTCGGCGCCGCGCTGCTGATCGCGACGTTCGCGTTGAACCTTCCCCAGAAGGCGGCGGACGCAGACGAACTCAACGACAACCTCACGCCGATCTACACCCAGGAGCTGATCGACGGGGCGACGGCGTCGCTCGGAGTGATCGGGGCTATGGGCGAAGAGATGCAGACCAAGATGCTGCCGGATCTCGCTGCTCAACTCGGCATGACGGGAGACGAGCTGAATGCGTTCATGGGAGAGAACTTCCCAGCGACGGCACAGGCGATGCAGAGCATGCCGGAGTCGCTGCCGCGTTTCGAGGCGTTCGTCGGGATATTCGCCGAGAATCTCGACAACTACGAGACGATCCAGCCGGTGAGCTTCACCCCGATCATCTGGATGATGGTGATCGGCGGAGTGCTGATTCTCATCGCTGGCGGGTATTGCATCCTGGCCAAGCAGTAGAAGAACGAGCGATAGGGCGCCCGCTCTTTCGGTGACCGAACGGTTGCCGGTGGAGCGGGCGTCTACGCGTTGAGCTTCCGCTCCGCCATGCCGTTGAGGAGTTCGAGGACCACGCGGTTGGCAAGGAAGGCCGTGATCTGCCCCGGCCCGTCGTAGGGCGGAGATACCTCAACGATGTCGGCGCCAATGACCGGCAGGTCTCGAGCGAGCCGACGCACCGTATCGAGCAGTTCACGAGATGTGATGCCGCCGGGCTCGGGGGTTCCCGTTCCCGGAGCCATTCCTGGGTCCACCACGTCGATGTCGACCGAGATGAAGATCCCTTTCGCGTCGCCTTGTGAACACGATGCCACTGCGTCGTCCACTACCTGCGGGAGGCCTCGCTCTGTGATCTCGGTCATCAAGTAGGTCTCCATGCGTTGGTCGGCCATCCACGCAACGGTGTCGCGGTCCGGCCAATAGCCGCGTAGGCCGATCTGCACGAATCGGTGGCCCGGCACCGCACCGGACTCGATGAGGCGGCGCATCGGCGCGCCGTGCCCGTGCAGCTGGCCAGCGTTGGTTGGCGCGGTGTCGGCGTGGGCGTCGAAATGGACGAGGCCGAACGAGCCGTCTCCGTGGACGCGAGCCAGGCCCATGCCGTTGCCAAACGTGACCGAGTGATCCCCGCCGAGAACGATCGGGATGGCACCCGTTGTCGCGATGCGCTCAACCGTGTCGGCAAGGGTCTCGAGGCCGAGCTCTAGGTAGCCGGGTGCGACGGCGATGTCGCCGGCGTCAACCACCGAGAATTGTTCGAACGGATCGATGCCGGTCGGCAGGTGGGGTCGATGCGCGTCGGCGCCGAGGTAGTCGGCTTCGCGAATGGCCTTCGGGCCGAAGCGTGCGCCGCCGCGGTAGGTGGCACCCCAATCGATCGGGGCACCGAGGATGACGATGTCGGCGTCGCCCGGTCCGAGATCGTCGACGGGGACACTGGGAACGCCGCAGAAGCTGGGAAAGCTGGCGAATCGGTAGGGCTCTGGCATCGCATCAACTCCTGGGTCTCGCGGTGTGCGCTGACCGGCGAGGTCACCGGTGGACGCGGTGTCGATCATACGGCCGAATCAGTTGGCCGGTCGTGCGACCCCGTGGTTCTCCGGGGGTGGGATGGCCGCAGGCGTTTCGCGGCCTGATGCGAGTGCCGCTCCTGCGATCACCATCGCAACGCCGAGCAGTGCGATCGGAGCGACCTCGTCGCCACGGAACACGACGCCGAGGACGAGCGCAACAACGGGGATAACGTAGGTGATGACCGAAGCCCGCGTCGAGCCGACACGCCCGACGAGGCTGCCCATGATTGCGAATGCGATCCCGGTTCCGATCACGCCGGCTGCGGCGACGGCGACAAACGGCCCCCATGCGAACGTGCTTCCGGCGGCGCCGACGAGTCCGAGGGAAGCGGTCCAGACGGTTGCGAGCGCCAGCATTCGCGCCATCACAGGGATGGACCCGTACTGCTGCTGGATCGGTGCTGCAATGTTCACGGCCAACCCGTAGCACGCTGTGGCCAGGACCACGAGGGCGACGCCGAGCGCCTCGGAGCCGCCCTGCTGGACCGACGGTGCGCTGATCGCGACGACTCCCGCAAACCCGATGATGAGCCCTATGACGGTGGTTCGACGCGGGAATCGGCGCAGCATGATCACAGCAATTACGGCTGCGAAGATCGGCATGGCGCCGTTCAGCATGCCCGCGATCGCCGAGTTGATGTACTGCTGCGCGATCGGGAACAGCGTGAACGGAATCGCAACCCACACGATCGAGAGCACGATGACACGCGGCCAATCGCTGCGATCGACTTTGACACTTCGCGCTGCCGGGACGAGCCACAACGCGGCGGCACCTAACCCGACGCGCAACAGGGTGATCAAACCGGGTTCGAACGCCTCCAGGCCAATCGCCATGAGGAGGAACGACGAACCCCAAATGAGCGAGATCAGCATGAACAACGTCCAGTCGAGCCCCGAGAAGGCTCCCTGGTTCACGCCTTCCGACGTCGAGAGGATCCTGCGTGACTCGGTTGGCGTCGACATGGTGTCCAGTCGGCTCACTCTGGGGGCTCAGCATCGTCGCAGGTCCCCGCCGATAGCAGAGCTCGCAGGTGACGCGGGGAGAACCGGGTCGGTCACCGTACAATCGGTCCATGACGACGCGCTTTCCGGAAGTCGAGGGCGTGAGCCTGTCGATGGTCGAGCATCGACTGCCCGGGACACTCGCCGGCGATGTGAATCTTCTGCTGATTGCGTTCCGGCAGTGGCAGCAAAGGGATGTTGACACGTGGCTCCCGGCAGCAACAGATCTGGCGATCGCCTATTCGGCGTTCCGGGCGTACGAGCTACCGGTGATCTCCCGCATCTACCGTCCCGCCTCCGGTTTCATCGACGGCGGGATGCGCTCCGGTATCCCCGATCCGGCTGTTCGGGATGCGACCATCACGATGTACCTCGATCGGAAGAAGTTCCTCGCTGATCTCAGCATCGATTCGGTCACCGAGATCGTTCCGATGCTGGTGACACCGGACGGGGGGATCCTGTGGCGCACCATGGGGCAGTGGACGACGAGTGGGGACCGGTCGCTTCGCGAGGCCGTGGCTGCAACCCTGTAGGACACGCAGTCGGCGGTCCCAACCGACACTACGAGCCCCCCCAGGGCCCCGATCGCTTCGCACCTGTTCGATGGCCGGTGCTGCGGCTCCGACACGGCCTCGGAGAGCCAAAGATCCCCGGCGGCACCGCCGCGCCTCGAACGGCCGTTTGGCCCTTGCCCGATGGCTGGCTGCGGACGATGATGGGTGGTCGAATCCGAACAGGAGCAGATCATGAGCGCAGGGCGCGTCGTAGCCATCATTGCCGGTGTTGTAGTGGGCCTGATTGCCATCGGCTTCCTGATCGCAGGAACGTTCCTCACTGTGGGCTACGCAATCACCGCCGAGGATGGCGGCTACTTCGATACTGCTTCGAAGCGTTTCAGCACGACAGCCGTTGCGGTCACGACCGAGGAAGCAGACCTGACGGCCGAGCCAGCGCCCCCTGAGTGGCTCTGGGAATCGATCGACTTCTCTCTGCGGTTCCGGGTCGAGAGCTCCGGCGAAGAGGTATTCCTTGGTGTCGCCAGCGAACCAGAAGTCGCTGAGTACCTCGGCTCGGCGGCCTACGACCAGGTCCGCGAGATTCGTCCCGGCGAGCCCGTCCGATACCGCAGCTTCCCCGGCACCAGTTCGGTCGAACCGCCGGTGGATCAGGACTTCTGGGTGGCTGCGGCCACAGGGTCCGGCACGCTCGATGTGGTGTGGGATGTGACAGACGGCAGCTGGGTTGTCGTCCTCATGAATGCGGACGGTTCGCCCGGCGTGGTCGCAGACATTGCGGTGGGAGCGAAGTCGGCCATCATCCTTCCCATTGGCATCGCACTGCTCGCGTTCGGCTTGCTGCTGTTTGTGCTTGCCATCGTGATCATTGTGCTGGCGGCAGTCGTCGGACGCAGCTCCGCGGAGACGGCAGCGACGTCCGAGGCACGGGCCGCTGTGCCAGAGCCGGTCCTGGTCGAAGCGTCGATCGATGCCCCGCTCTCCCAGTGGCTCTGGCTCGTCAAGTGGTTCCTGGCGATACCCCACTACTTCGTGCTGGCCTTCCTCTGGATCGCGTTCTTCGTCCTCACGTTCATCGCGTGGTGGGCGATCTTGTTCACCGGTCGATACCCAGAGGGGCTCTTCACCTTCAACGTCGGTGTGTTGCGTTGGACCTGGCGCGTGGCCTACTACTCCGGGCCGGGTGGGCTTGGGACCGACCAATACCCGCCGTTCACCCTCGACGATGTGCCCGATTATCCGGCCCACTTCGACGTGGAGTATCCAGAGCGTCTCTCTCGCGGACTGGTATTGGTGAAGTCGTGGCTGCTCGCCATCCCCCAGTACGTCGTCGTCGGCATCTTGCTCGGCGGCGCCTACGGCTGGGGAGGCGGCCGCTGGTGGGGTGGGTCGATCTCGTTTGGCGGCCTGATCGGGGTCTTGGTCTTCGTTGCCGCGGTGATCCTTCTCTTCACCGCGCGCTATCCGCAACCGCTGTTTGATCTCATCATTGGGCTCAACCGATGGGTGTTGCGTGTGGCTGCGTACGCCTGTCTGATGACCGACCGCTACCCGCCGTTCCGTCTCGACCAGGGCGGATCGGAGTCGGCGATCGCGGAGCGAAGCTCCGGTACCTGATCGAGCCCGGTCCCAATCACATCTATCGTTCCGGTCGATGTCGAGCCAAACGAAACCGTTGAGGGCGCTGATCGTTGGCGGCGTGGCGTGGAACACGATGGTGCATGTCGATGCCTTCCCCGCCAACCGTTCTTGCGTAGATAGTGGAAGCGGGCTTCCCATAGTTACGCAAGAACGGAATCGGTCTCGCCGATGACCGACATCATCAGTCGGGTCCTCCCCATTCTTCTGCTCATTGCCATCGGCTTCTGGCTGCGGCGTTCAGCGTTCATCTCGGAATCCACCGTCGGCGACCTTCGGAGACTCGTGGTCAACCTCGCGCTCCCGGCCGTGCTGTTCACGTCGTTCCTCGAAATCGATTTCGACGCGAACGACGCCGCCATCGTCGTTGCGACGTTCGTGCTTTGTCTTGTGCTCTACGGCATCGGCAAAGCCCTCCAGCCGCGGTTCGGTGCCGGCCATGAGTACTTCCCGTTCCTGATGACGGGCTTCGAATCCGGCATGCTCGGAATCAGCCTGTTCGGCAGCGCCTACGGCTTGAGCCAGGTCGGGTACTTCGCGGTGGTCGACCTCGGCCACGAGCTCTTCATCTGGTTCTTCTTCCTGGCGCTGCTGCTGGCCAAGCGCGATGGGATACAGACTCCCGGTCGGCTCTTTGGCGCGTTCATCCGATCCCCGGTGATCATCGCAATCCTCGCCGGAATCGCGGCGAGCCTGCTCGGTTGGCGCGACGCCCTCTACGACGGCCCGATCGTTGGCGGGGTGATGAACACGTTGGTGTTCCTCGCCGCGCTGACGGTGCCCCTGATCCTGTTGATCGTCGGCTACGGGATCCGGCTCGACCGCAAGGGCGTGCGTGAGGCCATCGTCCCAGTCTCGATCCGGCTCGCCATTGTCCTGCCGCTCGCCCTGTTGCTGCCTGTGCTCCTGATGAACTCGCTGCTCGACGGGAACGAGTACTCACAGGCGGCGTTGTTCACGCTGCTTATTCTCCCGCCACCGTTCATCATTCCGCTCTACATGAAGCCAGGCATCCCAGACGAGCGACGGTATGTGAACAACGTGCTCAGCCTCTACACGGTCATCTCGATTGCGTTGTTCGTCGGATACGTTGCGATCAATCCCTTGTAGACGCAGGGATTGGCCGGCCGAAACGTCGCGCGGCCGACCATGAGGGAATCCGATCGGCGCGCCCGTCGTTGTCGCCAGCATGAACAGGCGTCGCAACAGCACCGTGGTCGGAGCCGCACTGGCGGTGGGCATCGCGGGAGCAACTGCAACTGCGATCGTCTTCGGATTGGCGATGAGCGGCGAGAACCAGGCCGCGACCCCGACGGTCGACACGGGCGTCGCAAGAGCGATACCGGCAGACGTCTATGACCCGGTTCGGGCCGGTGAGACGACCCCCGCCGGTTTCCGCCAGCTCCTCGGGCGAGATCAGATTGCTCCGATCTACGATCCGATCTACACAACGTCCGACGACGTCGATTGGCCGGACGACAGCCTCGTCCTCGGCATCGCGGGCGCAGAGACCGCCAAGGCCTTCCCGATCACGCACCTCAACCAGCGCGAGATGGTGATCGACTCGCTCGAGGGGATTCCGGTCCTCGTCACCTGGTGACCGCTCTGCGGAACGGCGATGGTCCATCGCCGCGAAATCGACGGAGCGGAAATCGTCCTAGGCAATCAGGGTGCCTTATGGGGCAATGCCATGACCTGGTGGGATCACGACACCGGGTCGATCTGGAGCCAACCGCTCGGCGAGGCCATCCTCGGACCACGAAAAGGGCAGCGCCTCGAACTGTTGCCATCGACGCTCACGACGTGGGAAGCCTGGAAGCTGGCTCATCCAGAAACGCTCGCGCTCGATGTCCACGCCTGGGACACCCGGGGATTCCACCTCGAGGACATGGCGGTGGTGGTGGACCTTGGCGCCGAATCCGTTGCCTATCGCATACCGCCGCTGCGCGAAGCAGGCGTGATCAACGAAGTTGTGGCTGGGATCGAAATTGCAGTAGTGGTCGATCCCGGAAACGAGGGACGGTGGGCAGTCTTCAGCCGGCGCCTCGACGAGTCCGTGGTCGAGTTGACGATGAGCGGCGGTCTCCTGGTCGACACTGCGACGGGCACGACGTTCGACCCGTTCTTGGGACTCGGGCGATCCGGTCCGCTCGCCGATCAGGACTTGAACCGGCTGCCGGCTTTCACCGCGTACCCCGACGACTACTCCACGTTCTTTCCCGCCGGATCGATCTGGCCCGAGTGAGATCGTGCCTGAGATCGATCAGGAAGCAGCGGCGTGATCCACATTGGGAAGCCTGCGTTTCTCGAGCACCAACGCGGCGCCGAGGAGCACGGCGACGATCCACAGCATGGCGCCGCCGTTGACCGACTGGAACACCAGCACGGCACCGGCCGCCAAGCCACCCGCCACAAGACGCTCCCACGTCACAAAGCCATCCGACCGGACCGCCAGGTAGGCGTAGGCACCCACAGCGAACATGATGCCGAGTGCGAGCGAGACGCGGCCGGGTGACTCAAGGTGCTCGGACGCGTGGGCGACGGCCTCTTCGGCACCCACCGCATAGAGCACAACGCCGATGACCAATGGAATGTGCCCGAGAGTGAAGATGTCGCGGGCCGCCGACGACCGCGGTGGGCCAGTGAGCGCCGCCAATGCCCGCTCCATCGCCGCCGCCAACCAGTCGAAGTAGGCCCACCACAACACGGCGACCACGACAAACGCACCGGCGACTGCGATCGTGGTTTCCAGGCTGCGCCCCCCGCCGGCGGCGGCCAGACCTACCGCCACAATGATCTCGCCGAGGGCGATGATCACGAAGAGTCCGTGCCGTTCGGCGAAGTGGCCGGACTTGATGTGGAAGTCACCCTGATCGGCGAGAAACGCGGCGCCAATCTGGAGCGCCATCCCGATTGCCCAAACGGCAAGCCGGGCCTCGCCCTGGAGGAGGCCACCGACCAGAACGGTCAACACACCAACGAACGCTGGAACGGTGTACCGGGCTTGGTCCGACCGGTCGCCGGCCGGAGCGCCGACCACGAAGACCATCAACCCGAGAATGAGAACCGCCGCGTATCCAGCAGCGAACCACATGCCTCCGTCGCCCAGCGCGTCCGGCACGGCGAGCGCCATGAACAGCACGGCGGCCATGGCTGTGAGCAGGGCGACCCGGATCGCCGGCGACTCGTTGCCGAGCGAATTGAGCGCCCACGTGTACTGCGACCACGACCACCAGATCAGAAGGAGAACCAGCAGACCGCCAATGAGTCCTTCCACCGTCGGATCTGCGGCGAGTAGTGCGGCAACCTGAGTGATCGAGAAGACAAATACGAGGTCGAAAAACAGTTCGAGCGGAGAGACCGCGAGTTCTTCGGATGGGGCTTCGCCGGGCATCGCCCGATCCTATCCGCGGGCGCGTCGCCACGGTGACAGATGGCGCGCCGGTGAACTGACGTCAGCCGTCGGTGTCTGCTCTGACCTGTGCAAGTTCGTCAGCGATCGCTCGCTGACCTTCGGCGAGTTCGTCGAGCTTACGGACGACACGTTCGAGCAAACGCACGATCTGCTCGTTCGTTGGCCCCAGGGCTTCGGCCATGTGCGGCCTCCTTTCCCCACCGACCGTGGTCCGGTCGACCGCCGGGGGAAGTGAAGCTCGCATCCGAGGGACGGCAGCGCGGCTTGCTCTTCTGCGTCGTGTCGTGGATGATGGAGGCATGCCTGATGAGGTCTACGGGTGGCTGGTCGACGGCGACGCGGCGGTCCAGTGGCAGACGGAGCGCGACCTCCTCGACCGGCCGCGCTCGGAATGGGAGTCCACGCGATCCGAGATCGCAACGACCGGCTGGGGGGCGCGGATCCTCGCGGAGCAAGACGTAGGAGGCACGTGGGGTGGTGGCATCTACACCCCGAAGTGGACCTCCACCACCTATACGCTCCTGTTGCTTCGCCGGCTGGGGCTCGAGCCTTCCAACGAGCAGGCCCGCGTTGGCTGCCTGCGTTTGCTCGACGATGCCGACTGGCACGAAGGGGGAGTGTCCTATTGGGCAAACCATCAATATGCCGAACGATGCGTCAACGGCATGGTGCTCGCCATCACCTCCTACTTCGAGGTGGCTGACCCAAGGAGCGAGTCGATCGCCGAGCTCCTGATTTCCGCGCCCATGCCGGACGGTGGTTGGAATTGCGAAGACCGGCGTGGCGCGACCCACTCCTCGTTCCACACAACGATCTCTGTTCTCGAGGCCCTCTTGCAGTGGAGCCGTGCGGTCGGCACAACCGAGGCCGATGCCGCCATTGCGCGCGGCCACGAGCTTCTCCTCAGCCATCGTCTCTATCGATCACACCGCACCGGCGAGGTGATCAACAACGCCTGGACCACGTTCCATTTCCCGCCCCGGTGGCACTACGACGTTCTGCGAGGACTCGACCACCTCCAGGACGCCGGCGCCCTGCGCGATCCACGAGCGAGTGACGCGATCGGCGTCTTGCAGGCCAGGGAGCGGGCCGACGGCCGATGGGGGAAGGGCAGCCAGTACTCCGGAGAGACGTTCTTCCCCCTCGAGCCGGGGCGCGTTGCCGGCAGATGGAACACGTTGCGAGCGCTGCGTGTCCTTCGGTGGTGGGACGCGCGGGACGCGTCGAAGAACCAACGCTGAACTCCCGATCCGTGCGCCGAGTGGCATTGCCGACCACGAGTCCTGCTGACCGCGGTCGTCTGCGCTGTGCCATCAGTCCTCGAACGGGACCGGCATCATTTCGTAGACATCGACGGCGAAATTGCCCTTGCCTTCGCTGAGGAAGGGATGGTCGTTTGCGAAGCCCCGAGCGGTCGACAGGTCGGCCGCTTCAACGATCGAATAGCCGGTCAGCGGGGCCGCGTCTCCGTTGGACCCGTCGTCGACAATCGACGCGCCCGAACCGAACGGCGTTCCGACGTCGACGAGCGCGGGACCGACGCTCTCCATCCACACTCCCCATGCCGCCATCACGGCCGCGCCCTGCTCGGGCGTCATGTCGGACATGTCGGTGGCCTCGCCTTTGTAGATCATCATGAACCGCGCCATCGTGCTTCCTCCCCGGTAGCTCGTACCCAGTCGACCCTACGCGTCGTTCCGACGGCTGCGCAAGATCTTTCGGCGGCCGCCGTTCAAGTGTGAGCTCGACGGTGCCGACATTGAGAGTGGTGCCTTCGCCTCGATCTGTCGCGTCTTGCACGAGCGATTTCGAGGTGTCGGGATACCATGGCGTTGCGAATCTACGAAAGCGCTCGACCGCTGGTCGGCGAGAGATTGGGGAATCAAATGAAATCGATCAGTCGGGTCATGCTCGTTGTTGCGATGGTGGGTGGTCTCTTGGCCGTCGCTGTGGGCGCTGGAGCCCAGGAATCCAATCCAACGGCGTACCTTGCCAACGTCAATGGGTCTAGTAATACTGCAGTAGACGTGGCGGTCGGAACCGAACCGGTTGCAAATCTGGAGTACACAGCGGCGCAAGCGGTCCCGTACATCCCTGCAGGCCCAACCGATGTCACCTACACCGCGGGTGGAACGCTCGTCGCAAGCGTTCCGATCGATGCCGCCGCAGGTACAGCTCAGACCGTTGTGTCGGGATACGGAGGCGGAGGCACCGGCGGCAGCAGCTACCCGATCGACGTCGCGCCGATCACCGCCGGCGACGGCAAGCTGACGATCTGGAATGCCACCAACGCGGCGGTGCAAGCCGATGTCGGCGAACTCGGCAATGGGCCCATTCCCCTGAACCCCGGAGAAGGGGCCGCGACGCTCAGTGTGCTCGCGGGCACCGTCGTCAGTGTGACGATCGCCGGGGTGACGCAAGATGTCACCATCGGCGCCGACTCGTACACCGACGTATTTGCAGTGAACGATGGGGCGGCGCCGGGGATCGCCACTTCCGTTGTCCCGAGCATGACTGACCTGATTGAAGTCCTGGCGCCGACGCCGCCCGAACCGGACACCGTTCCTGTTCCCGACGTCGTCGGGCAATCGCTCGCCGACGCTCAGGCCGCCGTCGAAGCCGTCGGCCTCGTTCCGGCCGATGAGGAGTTGCCGAGCGACGATGTCGAGGCGGGTCTGGTCGCCGCGACCAATCCTGCTGCCGGCACCGAAGTCGGACTCGGTTCGACGGTGACCATGGCCGTGTCAACCGGTCCGTCGACCGTCCCAGTTCCCGACGTTGTCGGACAGGAATCCGCCGACGCTCAAGCTGCACTTGAGGGTGAGGGTTTCGTTGTCACCACGACCGAGCAGGCGAGTGACGATGTCGAGGAGGGCCTTGTCATCTCGACCAACCCGACTGCGGGGACCGAAGTGGCCCCGGGGAGCACCGTCGACATGGCGGTCTCGACCGGGCCCGAGGATGTCGTCGTCCCCGAGTTCATCGGGATGACGGTCGAGGACGCAACGGCGCTCGCCGAAGAGGTGGGTCTTACCATCACGTTCGTCCAGGATGAGTCCAGGCCTGATCCGAACGGGGTCGTGATTTCCCAAGAGCCTGCCGCCGGCGAAAGCGTCGAAGCCGGCTCCGAGGTGGTGGCCCAGCAGGCCCCCCTCGTTGATGCTCCATTCACCGTCATCAGCGTTGATACGAACCGCTTGATGACGACCACGGGACTCAACTTCCTTCCTGGTTCCAGTGTGCAACTCGTGGTGGTCGGGACGGAGCTCGGCGCCGTCGTACCGGTTGACGAAACCGGCGTCTGGTGGGAGTCCTTCCAATTGGGTGATGCCCAGAGTGAGGTCGAGACGCTTTCTGTGGAAGGCACTTCGGCGAATGGGAGCCCGTACCGAGCCACGTTCCAGATTCCTCCGGCCGGCGGGGCGACCGACGAGCCCGAAGCGGGGTCCGAAGTCCCAGCAGAGGAATCGTCGAGTGGATTCCCATGGTGGGGTTGGCTCTTGATTGCGCTTGCCGTAGTCGGAATCGGCGCGCTGGTCTGGTACCTGGTCGCAGGACGTGACGCGGCCGCGGTGACCGAGAGCGGCGGCGGGACACCGCCTCCGCCTCCGCCCCCTCCGCCGGCAGCCAGCTGAGCGGGTAGCACGGTCCAACAACTGAATCTACCACCTGTGGTGGAGGTCAATGGCCTCCGCCACAGGCGCGTCCGGAGCCCTTGGATCCTGCCGTCTGTGGCGGTGGCGACTGCTGCGCCATGGTGTCGGAAGCCAGCGAACCGTCGGGGTGTCGGGGCCGGTAACTAGTGAGCGGTGAGGCCTTTGGAACAACTACTTCGATGCCGCGGAATCCGTTAAGGGAACGCCGAGCAATGCCGATCAATTCTCCCGTAGGGACCGGGGGGACCTCACCCCCTTCGAACGAATCTTGGATTGGATTGAAACGCCATGAGTTGGGGCACAAGCTTCGAGTCACACCACCCGCTGGGGCGCATGCGCATCTTCGCGCTGCTTGCCGCCTTCGCGGTCATCGGCCAGCTTCTCTTCTTCGCAAGCCCGGCCTCGGCCGATACGGTCGTCCAATTGCAGAACCGCTACGTTGGGCCGTACGACATTGCGGGGACCGGGAACACGCTGCGAGCAGCCGGGAACTCATCCAATGCGTGTTCCCTGCTCACGAGTTCGAGCGCGAGCCTGTCGGGGATCCCGGTCGGAGCCACGATCGAGGAGGCTCGCTTGTACTGGGCGGGATCCGGCTCGACAGTGGACGCGTCCGTGAGCCTGAACAACACCGTCGTCTCGAGCGCCGCCTTCGACGTTGACACGTACACGGCGTTCCTCAATCCCTTCGGCACACCGCTCACATGGTTCAGTGGTGCCGCCGACGTGACATCACTCGTCTCGGGCAACGGTCTGTTCACGTTCACCGACTTGACTGTCGATGCCAGTTCGACCTACTGCGACATCAGCGGTGTGTTGGCGGGATGGAGCCTGCTCGTGGTCTACTCGGAGCCGGGCCTGCCCCGACGGGCAATCAACACGTACGAGGGCTTCCAGGCGTTCTGGGCGTCTGACGGAGACGACACGGCGACCTATCCATTGAGCGACTTCTACGCACCACCGTCGCCGACCGGTGACTTCGCCGTCCTCACTTGGGAGGGAGATCCGGACCTCGGCAGCACCGCAGGAGGGAATGAGCGACTCCTCTTCAACGGAAACGCCATCTCGAACCCTCCGCTCAATCCGCTCGACAATCCCTACAACTCGACTGTCTCGTTCACCAGCAACGACGCGAGCTACGGCGTCGACTTCGATCGGTTCGCTGTTGATAGCTATGTGAACGCGGGCGACAGCACAGCGACGGTGACAGTGTCGTCTGCTCCCGACCTGGTCCTGCTCTCCGCCGTCGTGCTCGCCGTCGACACCTACGGCGCTGACCTCTCGCTCGAGAAGCAGATCAGCGACGCAACCCCCGGGCCGGGCGAGACCTTCACCTACACAATCACCGTGACCAACGATGGCGTCGATCCCGCGACCGGCGTCGTCGTCACCGATGTCTTGCCGACGTCCGTCACCTATGTCGGTTCGACGCCGTCGGCGGGATCCTACGACCCGGGCACCGGGATATGGACGGTTGGCGACGTCGACCACGTCCCAGGATCCCCCCCTGTCCCCGGTGTTGAGACGCTACAGATCGAGGTGACAGCTCCCATTACGCTCGGCGCGTCCGCGACGAACACCGCCGAGATCACCGCGGCCGATCAGACCGATCCAGATTCCCTCCCGAACGATCACAATCCGAGCGAGGATGATCAGGCTTCGGTGGCATTCTCCGTCAACGGCGCACCGATTGCCGCCAACGATATCCGTCTGACCCCGGAGGACACCGCGTTGACGATCCCGGTGTTGGACAACGACAGCGACCCCGAAGGTGACGCGCTCGCGGTGTCCAGTGTCACCGTTCCACCGAACGGTACGGCCGTCATCAATGGGGATGGCACCGTGACGTATACTCCGGACGCCGACTTCAACGGCCCGGATTCCTTTGACTATGTGGTGTGCGACGTCTTCGGCGAGTGTGACACGGCGACGGTGACCGTGATAGTGGCTCCGGTCAACGATGCGCCGGTCGCCGACGACGACACGGCGACCACCGATGAGGACACGCTGGTGACGATCCCGGTGTTGGGTAACGATTCGGATGTTGATGGAGACTCGCTGAGCGTGACGGGTGCGACGGATCCGGCGAACGGGTCGGTCGTCGTCAATGCTGCCGGGACTATCACGTATGTCCCGGACGCCGACTTCTTCGGCACCGATACGTTTGATTACACGATCTCTGATGGCAACGGCGGCACGGATACGGCGACGGTGACGGTGACGGTTGATGATGTGAACGATCCGCCGGTCGCCGACGACGACACGGCGACCACCGATGAGGACACGCTGGTGACGATCCCCGTGTTGGGTAACGACTCGGATGTCGATGGCGCGCTGGTTCCGGCGAGTGTGACGGTCACGTCGGATCCCACAAATGGGACGACGAGCGTGAATGTCGATGGGACGATCACCTACACGCCGGCGCTGAACTTCCATGGCACCGACTCGTTCGACTATCGAGTGTGTGACGATGACGGTGCGTGTGACACCGCAACGGTGACCGTCACCGTCGATGATGTGAACGATCCGCCGGTCGCCGACGACGACACGGCGACCACCGATGAGG
>CAZONX010000031.1:0-20297 GCA_964581295.1 uncultured Acidimicrobiaceae bacterium | reverse complement strand
GTCGTACATCGAGTCGCACGCAGATCAGCTGAAGATCGACCCCGCCGATCTCCGGAGAAGGTTCCATGTGCATGTGCCGGCGGGCGCCGTTCCCAAGGACGGACCATCGGCCGGGATCGGCATGACGACCGCTCTGGCCTCCCTGCTAATGGAGCGGAATGTGAAACACACGTTGGCCATGACCGGCGAAGTCACCTTGCAGGGCAATGTGCTGCCGATTGGTGGCGTCAAGCAGAAGGTGCTTGCGGCACATCGTGCCGGGCTCACGGAAGTCATCCTGCCTGCACGCAACGAAGTCGACCTCGATGATCTACCGGATAGCTGTCGGGACGAGATGACGTTCCACATCGTCAACACGATCGACGAGGTACTCGACAAGGCGCTCGAGGCAGCCTGACTCGGGTGAGGCGCCGGCACAACAGCCGGCGCCTCACGCCGCAGGCGTAGCGGCGGAGTGAGGTCGCCACGAGTCGATGACTGGCGGGATGACATCGGCAACGCTGCGGACGGTCGCGGGAACTAGCCTTGCCTCCAGCAACGGGAGGGGTTCTTTTCGTGGAGACCAAGGTCATCCCCCATGGACAAGCCTTCTGTCTCGTCGAGAACCAAACGATACGCAAGCCGGACCGGGTGACCGGTGCCTGTTGCCCCTACTGCGGCGTCCAGCTTCCGCCAAAGGACCGACATCTGCTCGTCACGGTCGATGACGACAACAACGTCATCTCATCCGAACTACCGCCCACGCCGCCGCTCTGGAAGCAGCCTCTGTTCATCGCGTTCCTCGTCCTACTCGCACTGATGATTGCGGCTGCCATCGTCGGTCAGTTCTAGGAACAGCTGTTGAACCATGCTCCCCAACGCGACCGAACCCGTTGGCGGGCCGCCCACAAGGGCACACTTGGGCGTCACCGAGGCAACTCAGGCCTGAGCCTGGGATGAAGGGTTCAAGAGGGGTCAGAGCTACTTCTTGGTCGCCTTCGGTTCGAGCGTTCCTATCCACACGTACGCCTTCTCGAACCACGAGCTGAGCTCCTCGGTATCGCTCAGCAAATCGTCGGGGACAGAGACGTAGCCTCTCATCACACTTCCGTACTGAATGACCGGGCCGCTCTCATACTTGGAGACAAACCCGTCGGACAGTTCGTCGGACAGACGCAACGCCATTGCTCCGTCGACATCGAGAAAGCTGAACATATGGCCGTTGCGTGAGGTGTAAGGATTCTTCGCGCCCTTGACGGCCTCACCCGCCTGCTCAACGACGGCGGCGTAGCGCTCGAGAGCATCGGGAGGCCCCTGATAGTCAGATCCGCCGGGCACGCATACTCCAATCGGAAGAGGCAATCGAACCTAGCATTCCGCCTGGCCGAACTCCACCCTCCTCAGTTGAACAGGCACATCCCGGAACGCAGACAACGACGTGCACGGGCGGCCTCAACTGACCTCCGGGAGAGCGCCCTCACCACCTTGCTCGACGGCTTCCTCCGCAAGCGTCGCGGCGGGCGATCGAAGTCGTGATGCACGGACGTCGTTGACCCTCGCTCTCGATCCCTCATACTGCCAGCGGTCTCAATTCGCGAGCGCAACGTCTTCAGCGAGCTCTGGTGCCTCTCGTGCCGGAGGACGACTGCCGACCCGTCGACCCCGAACTGTCAAACGGAGGTCATTTCATCAGTTGACTCACCGTTCGACGGTGTTTCCCGGAGCAAGACCGCGACATCACTCATCCAACGCATCGAGGTGTCACATGTTCGAAGCGCCACTCGCTCTCGCTTTCGGGGCCGGCCTCGTGGCAACGCTGAACCCTTGCGGTTTCGCCATGTTGCCGGCCTATCTGTCGTTCTTCATGGGGTCGGGTTCTTCCGCAGCCGAGAGCGACCAGCCACGTTCCGAGTCTCTCCGACGGGCGTTTGTGGTCGGCGGTGTGATGTCGGTTGCGTTCATCGCCGTGTTCGGTATCGCTGGCCTGGCCATCACCCTCGGCTTCCGAGCTGTGATCGATTGGATTCCGTGGCTCGCACTCATTGTTGGAATCGGCATCGGCGCACTCGGCATCGCGATGCTCCTCGGGTACGAGCTGACAGTCGGGCTCCCGAAGGCGAAGAGAGCCTCGACGAACGGCGGCCTGCGTTCCGTGTTCGCGTTTGGTGTCTCGTACGGAGTGGCGTCCTTGTCATGCACGCTCCCGGTGTTCCTGTCGGTGGTTGCGACCCAGCTCACCACATCGAGTCTCGCCGGCGGGGTTGCGACATTCGTCGCGTACGGGCTCGGCATGTCGATGATGCTTCTGACGGTCACGATCGTCATGGCCCTCGGCAAGCAGACGATCGTGGCCAGGTTCCGTCGATCGATCCGCTACGTCAATCGGATCGCCGGGGGGATCCTGGTGCTCGCCGGCGCGTACATTGTCTGGTTCTGGACCACGACCTTGTCATCCGGCGCCGGGGCACTGAACGACTCGAGTGCGTTCCGATTCTCCGAGTCCCTGTCGCAGCGAGCAACCGAGATCTTCGGCGAGAGTGCACTGCCGTGGGCGCTCGCTTTCGGCGCGGTGATCTTGGGTGCCGGGGTCACCGCCGTCTGGAAGGGTCGAGATCGGACTGACCGCCCAGACGCGAATCGGTCGTCGAGAAGGACGACGGTTCGGATCGGCACCGCGATGGCAGTCCTCATCATCGCGGTCGTGGCGTTTGGCGCTGGAACGTTGCGATCGGGATCCGACGCAACGGCAATGCCGAGTGACGAGATCAATGGCGGGGAGTCGACGACGGCTCCCGACGGGGATCCGGCACCATCCACCGCAGTCGCGCGGTTCGACGGGACCGACGTGACGTTTGGCGACTACGCCGGAACACCCGTGGTCGTGAACTTCTGGGCCTCGTGGTGCCCGTCGTGTGTCGCCGAGCTGTCTGCCGCGATTCGCCCATCCCAGGATCGCTTCGGTGACCAGGTCGCCTTTGTCGGCGTGAATCTCCAGGACGACCGTGACACGGCCCGAGAGTTGGTCGAGCAGACCGGCGTGGCCTTCGAGCTCCTCGAAGACCCAGACGGGACCCTCTACACGGAGTTCGGCGCCCTCGGGATGCCATTCACTGCGATCATCTCCGCCGATGGGATCGTTCTCGACACACACAACGGTCCACTCACCGAGAACCAGCTCAACGACAAGATCACCGAGCTTCTCATCTCGAACACCGTCGCAGCGCCAGCTCTGTGAGAGCCGTGGATCAGCGGAGAAGTGCCCGGGCGACCCATTCGACCGCGGCGCGATTGCATGCTGTGACTCCCCTGGGCGTGGCAACCTGACCCAGGCACGGATGTGCCACGTATGGGAGGCTGAGGCATGCATTCAGAACACATCACCTTCGCAAACAACCGGGGCCAGCTGCTAGCTGGCCGTCTAGATCTCCCACTGAGCGACCAACCGGTCGCGTATGCGCTGTACGCCCACTGCTTCACCTGTAGCAAGAACCTCCGCGCCATTGGTCGGATCTCACGCGAGCTCGCTCTGCATGGCATTGCGACCTTCCGCTTCGACTTCACGGGCCTCGGTGACAGCGAAGGGGACTTCTCGCGCACCAACTTCACGACAAGTGTTGAAGACCTCCGGCTCGCGGCCAGATATCTCGCCGACAACCACGCAGCGCCGGAGATCCTCATCGGACACTCACTCGGTGGAGCCGTGGTTCTGGAGTCAGCTGCTTCGCTCGATTCGGTGCGAGTCGTCATAACCCTGGCGGCGCCGGTGAGTCCTTCCCACATCAAGCGTCACATCGCCAACGATCTCGATGCGATCGAGGCGCAGGGCAGCGCCAACGTCCTCCTCGCCGGCCGGCCGTTCACGATCCGGCAACAGTTCATCGATGATGTCGAAGACGTGGACATCGCCGGGTCGATTCGCAGTCTCTCGCAACCGCTCTTGGTTGTGCATTCACCGGCGGATCGCGTTGTGCCGATCGAGAACGCCAACCAGATCGTGGAAATGGCGCCCGACTCGACCAGCCTCCTCTCCGTGGACGGCGCCGACCACCTGATCTCAGATGATGATGACGCCCGATACGTCGCACGCGTGATTGCCTCTTGGGCAGATCGCTACACCACCGGCGATCTCAAGAGAACGTCCCAGCCCGACTTCCTGGCCGACGCGCCCGAGAGTACGACGGTCGTACGGACCGAGGACGGATTCCGCACCGACGTCGTTTCGAACGGATTCCCGCTCGTGGCTGACGAGCCGGAATCGGTCGGCGGCACGAACACCGGTCCCACGCCATACGACTACCTGCTCACCGCGCTGGGCAGCTGCACATCGATGACGCTGCGCATGTATGCGGATCGGAAACAGTGGCCACTCGACTCCGTATCCGTGCGGCTCACACATCGGAAGGTCCACGCCAAGCATTGCCAGGACTGCGAAGCCGATTCCGGCTACATCGACCGAATCGAACGGACCATCGAGATCAACGGCGATCTCAATTCCGACCAACGTCGGCGCCTGCTCGAGATCGCTGACCGCTGCCCCGTGCACAAATCCCTGCAGAGCGAAGTCCACGTGACGACCAGCCTCGCTGACGAGAACGCCTCAACGTGAGACCTCGCGCTCAAATACCGAGCGATGGAGTCTGCTGCTCCACGGCCCAACTGTTGTTCTCCCGCATCGGCACGTCTGGGGTGGCCCACACAGGCCGTTCGGCGATCGCGACAGACGTTTTGTAGCAATGCGTCGCGGCGGTGAGGTGGTGGGCATCTTCGGTGCGACACCATGGCGAAAGCGCTGATGATTGCCGTGGACGCGGTGGAGTACGGCGCGGAATTCACGACCAGTGGATGGGACTGGCAATCGGCGCCATCGCTGCCGCGCTGTTCGCAGCTCGGGCTCTTGAGGGCGGATGCCATGCGACGGGGACGAATCGAGCGGCCGGAAGGTTCAACGTCGAGGAAGCCAGACGCGTATGGTTCGGGCCTACACGCATTGAGCCGAGAGGATCTACAGACCCATGTACGAGTACATCTGCGATCACGTCATTCCGGGATGCACCACCACGGAGCTCGGAAAATCCCGCCAGGCAACATTGGAGATGGCATTGATCCACCTCAAAGAGCATCACGACATCGAACACCCCGACGCAGCCACCCTCAACGCCGTGAACGCGGCCATCGTTGGTATCAGGATCTAGGAACGCCGAGCGGCTGGATCCGGCACCTATCGGCGCCCGGGCATGCCAGCACCCCCTCACGGGAGCGGAGCAACGACGGTACTGATGATGACGCTTCGATGAGAAAGCGTCGCGACAGCGATGCATCAGCGTCTCAGTGCACCGAGTCACAATGCCCGCGGGACGCCCACATCATCGATCCGGGATATGCAGGCAAGAGTGGGCAGTGAGCGGGGCGCATCGGGTGCCGGCGGTGCGCCCGTCCGATTATTCGAGCTCGTCGTGTCTACTCCGCGAGCGCCCGGTCGACGATGTAGTCAACGAGGTTCACGAAGGGGTCGAACCCGATGAGGTTGGGGGCATCGGCGACGAAGTTCGACAGCGCGTTGATGTCGTAGAAGCTCGGCTGTCCTGTCCTCGCATCGATCAGGTACTCGACGCCGCCGAGCTGCGCGCCGGTCGCATCGAGCAAGCGACCGGCCTCACGGATGACCGACGTCGGCGGTGTGTAGGCCTCGATTGGCATACCCCGCCCGGAGACACCATCCGCGATCCCGGGCAGGTCGCAATAGTCGGCGGGGCACAGGTTGAACGAGTTCGGCATGAGGAAGAGGCGGATCGCGTACAGGTACTCACCGTTGAGAAACTCAACACGGATGATCGAGTCGCCCTCCGCCGGAAGATGTTCCTGCACCAACGCCGTGTGATCCGGACCGAATTCGAGCTTTCCGTTGTCGGCGGAGTCGCGGAGTTCATCGGCCGATTCGAACGAAATGATCCCAGCCCCGCTCCCACCGACATTGGGTTTGACGAGAACGGGATAGTTCAATCCGTCGGCAGCTGACACAGCCTCGCCGGGGTGGTTGATGACCCGGGCTCTCGGATGAGCCACATCGAGACGTTCGAGAAGGCTCAGCTGGCGAGCTTTCGAGATCTCGTGGAGATACGACTGCATGCCGTTGATCACGGGCACGCCAATGTCGTCGAGATACGCGAGGAAGTTGAGCGTAGAGAAGATCGCTGATCCGCTCCCCCGCAACCACGACGACGGACTCATCCGATTCACGACCACGCTGTAATCGAGCTTCGAAACGGCCGGGTCATAGCGGAGGCGATCGGCGTGAATGCGTTCATACGGGATCTCACGGCGATCGAGCTCCGCGAAGAGGGGCGTGAACCACTCGGGGTGCTCGTACAGAATCCCGACGGGTCGGGTCGGTGAGCGCGGGTCGGTGATAGATGGCATCGCGTAGCTCCTGATGCGTCGTGTACCGAGTTGAACCAACGATGGGTTCGGAGTGTTCCAAGGATCGCCCTGCTCGCTACGGCGTCCGGAATGGCGACCTCCGGCTGCACCGCGATGCGCAGGGCCCGAACGGCACGACCAAGAGCACCGTATGCGCAAGTGGCGGCGACAGTCGGCGAACCCGTGGTCGGTGCAGAACGCACCTTTCCCGACCGTGGCTACTTTGACGGGTCGTTCGCTCCCCTATCTGATCGGCCGGCGGCGGTCGCTTCGCTCCGGTGTTGGTCGACCCGAGCGGCCAGCTCTGGGAAGTCTGGGTCGATCTCGTACCGGTATCCGTCCCACCAACCGTCGCGGTCGGGCTCGTACCGACGCGGCTGCGGGGTCGCCGCCAACGCCAGCCGCTTCATGCGGCGCTCGATGTCCCGCTTCTCCACGACGGCCCGTTCCGGCGACACAGCCGGCAACACCTCGACACGCACGGCCCTGCCGTGGCGCACGACGGGCGAATACGGGTGTTCCCAGACTGTGTGGGTTCCGGTGATGACGATCGGCAACAGCGGTCGATCATGAACCCGGGCCAGATGGAATGCTCCACCGGCGAAGGCCGACTCGATCCCCAAGATGGTGCCCTGCGGAAACACCACCAGGCTCTCCGACGCCAACACGTCTCCGCTCCGCCGACGTAGCTCGCGATATGCCGCCACGCCGCGCTCGGGCTCGACAATGACATGCCCACCCGCCCGGAGGGCCGCCCCGAGCACCGTCCACTTGAGCAACTCGTCTCTCGCGACGAAACGCATGTCCAGCGGGAGCTGGAGCAGGGCGACAGCGTCGGCAAACCCTTCGTGGAGCGGCGCAATCACATAGCGTTCGGCAGGGTCGACGTTCTCGAGACCAATGACCTGGATCCGCATGCCGAGCACCCTTGCCGCCTGCCGAGCCCATGAGGATTCAGCTGCCCGGGCGTCACCATGGCGTGCTCGGGCGATGGTCGCCCAGGCCGCCGGTCCCAACAGCCACGCCGCGCCGACCACAACCCGTGGAATGTCGCGAATTTGCTCTGCGCCGATGCGTCCCCCCGGCAGCCGATATGAGCCCCTCTCCAAGGGGCTAGGTCTGTCGCCCGGTGTGATATTCCACTGCTTCACGAGCACGCTCCGCCGGCGGAGTTCGCTCGCTCTGCCGTGTCGACTTTCATCTGGCTGCCTCCTCATCATGGTGCAACCCGTCGCCCAGCCAGGACAATCCTGATATCACCCAGTGAAGAGACGCTTCGTCGGCAGCGGCGGGTGAGCGAACCGATGCCTGTGCTCCGGTCGGCCAAGAGACTCAGGGTTTGAAACAAGGCAAAGTCGACAACGGGAGCGGTGGCGTAGATGCCGCCCCGAGACTTGTTCGCACTGATCTCTTATGCGTCGCGCAATCCAAGAGAAGCGTCCCGGTGGAAAAAACTTGGACCCCGATGATGACGCCTCGTACCGAAGGCGTTGTTGCTCGCCCCTGTTCGGTCAACCCCAATCGAAGAGCGCGAGGCTCATACAGACCGTCCACCCAGCCCAATACGGGCCGGCAACGGAAGCGTCAGTGCGGGTTGGCGGGCATGCAGCTTGACCGATGGTCGACTCGACTCCTACAGTTAACCCTGAGGTTAAGTATGGCAACCACCATTCCGGACGACTTGAGCCCAGTGTTTGACGCCCTGGCCAACGACCACCGGCGTGAGATTATCCATGCGCTCGCACTCCAGCCCCAGTCGATCAGCCAATTGGCAAGCCTGCGGGGCCTGTCACTGCCGGCGATCCACAAGCACGTCCGCGTGCTCGAGAACGCCGCCATGGTCCGACGGCGCAAGATCGGACGGACGAACTTCCTGGCGCTCGAACGAGCACCACTCCAACGGCTAGCGACGTGGGTGGATCAGTTCCACCCGTGGTGGGGCACCGAGGGGGAATCGTTGGAAACGTATGCCGAGTACCTCAGCAAGGAACCGAAGATGACTGAGGAGTCATCGTGAACCAGAAGGAGTCATCGTGACCAAGTTTGTCTTCCTCGCCCACGGCGAGATGGAACGGACGCCCGAATCCCAGGAAGCCCACATGAAGTGGTGGTCTTCGATCCAGGACCACGTCGTGGACTCGGGTAACCCCCTATTCAACGGCCGGAACGTGACCAAGGATGGCACCGTGGCCGAACTCACGGCCGACATGGAACCTTCGCTCGGCTACTCGATCGTGCAGGCCGAGTCGATGGACGAGGCGGTCGCGTTGCTAGACGGCTGCCCAATGGACATGTGGGTCTATGAAGCAATGCCCATGTAGGGCCTCGTTCCGAAGAACGTTGAGGGGGTGCGGGCCGGAGCCCTCTCAACAAGCGTTGCCCGCCTAGGTGCGGCATTCATCCACAGGACTCCCGTTGGCCCGTATCGGCGTTCGTGCGAGGCCGGCGAGCCGCCCATGTCGGCCGGGGAGCCTCACTTCCGTGATCGGCTATCAACAGCCGGTTGCATCCCTCATCGTCAAACGGCGGAGGTGTTGACTCAGGCGGGTGGCGTTGCGTCCACAACTGTCGTGAGAAGGGTCGCCGTCTTTGAGGCCGGAGCGGCGATCGCCATACTCACCAGAGGACCCGCGGTTGTTCCGGCACTCGTGGCCGGTGGAGTCTTTTCGCTCATCGGGGGCCGACGGGTAGCCCGGGCGAGACAGTCTTCTATTTCGCACTGGCCGCCGTCCACTTCTGGCTCGCCGCAGTTCACTAGGTCGAATGCTTCTGACTGCCTCAGCAATCAGGCCGAAAGGCAGTAGGCAACTCGGCCCCACTTTGTGACAGTGATTTGGGAGATTGCTCTAAGGAGTCAACGCATGCCCTATCCACGATGGTTGGCCAAGATCAACAAACGAACATTCAACCCACGAGCGATAAGAAAAGGGGAGTACCCCGTTGCCACCCATGTCGGTAGGACGTCGGGGCAGTCCTACCAGACACCACTCGATGCCTTCCCGACCAAAACCGGCTACGTACTGGTTGCCAGGTACGGCCCCAAATCGGACTGGGTTCGGAACATCCTGGCGGCCCAAACCGCCACTCTCCGAATAGACGGTGGAGAACACGGGCTCGACTCGCCGCGATTGGTCTCCCAGGAAGAAGCCCTGAATGCTTTGGTTTCCGACGAGCCACCGGCCGACTTCACCAAAGCCGAGGACTTCGTGTTGATGGACCACCAGACCTAGGCACGAACTCACCCGCACATAGCGGGAACATATGGGCGGCCATGTCACGAGCACCCCATTGTCCACGTCGAATGTGCCGTGGGCGTCGGTCTCGGAAAGGCACCGCGTGTGCGCCGAGTTGGCGGTGTAGCGTTGGTCGCTCGCAACGGAGGTAGGCAATGGGTTGGCGCAATGTGGTGCTGTGGGTTCTTCAGTGGGTGTTTGGCATCTACTTCGTGGCAATCGGGGTCATGCACTTCGTGGTTCCCGATGGTCTCCCGGCGTTGATGGAGTGGATGTACGAACTGAATGACACCATGCATGTCATCGTCGGGATCGCTGAGATTCTTGGTGGACTCGGTTTGATACTTCCGAGCGTGACCAGGGTCCGGCCCGAATTGACGGTCTACGCGGCCGCCGGACTCGTGCTGGTCATGGCTGGTGCAGTGGTGTTCCACGCAGCGCGCGGAGAGGGTGCCTCGATCGTGAACAATGTGATCATCGCGGCCCTCGTGGCGTTCATCGGATACGGTCGCTGGAAGCTGCACCCGATACAGCCCCGGTCATGATCACGCCGTAGGGCCGCGACCCGGCCACATCGGCACATATGAACGCTCAGGGTGCCCGTCTGGATTGCTGGTTGTGGGCGTTCTCCAAGGTTGGGATGCGTGCGTGCGTTGGGGGATAATCGCGGCATGACGGGCGGGCCGCCCATCGACGTTTGGGAGGGATATGCCTCGCCGCAACCGGGTTGACCCGTGGGGTGATCTTCACGCTGTTCCGTCGCGTGGATTGTTCACCGGCAACCGTGGCTGTCTTGTCGATGATGCTGGCGGGTTGGTTCGCCATCACAACGGGTCGCTCTGGATCATCTGTCGCACTGAGTATCGGGGGTGGAAGCATCCACTCGCCGCGGCGAGGACGTGGACCCCGCTCTTCTTCCTTGACGACGCGGTGGCGTTGGCGGCTGGTCATCGGCCGTGCGGTCTGTGTCGTCGGACCGATTACCTCGCCTTCCGAGACGCCGTTTCGACGGCCGTCGCTGCGGGCCGCACCGTGCTGGCCCCGGAGCTCAATCGAAGACTCGCAGCGGAGCGACACCGCCGCGGTCGCGGACTCGTCCGAGCCCGAGACCGGATTCTGTGGGCCGGTGCGCTTGATGTCCTACCAGCGGGGACGGTCATCATCGATCCAGCAACCCATGCGCCCCACCTGGTCACTGGCAGTCATCTCCAGCCTTTCGGCTTCGATGGGTGGGGGCCACCGAGGGATCGACCGCGCGATATCGAGGTGAAGGTCCTGACTCCACCGATGTCAGTCGCTGCACTCATCAACGGTTTCGTCCCTCGCCTACACCCCACCGCAAGCGACCACCTCCCAAATCCCGAGCAGTGAACCCGACCGCCCACATCGGCACATGTTGGTCGCACGGACGGGCGCAGAGGTGCGAATTGCCCCAATGTTTGCCCTCACGCTTCTGTCTGAAAGCGTCGCGGTGCTTGCTCGACCAGCGTCTCAACGCGTCCGCCGGCCGCGCAGTTGTTCGCTCATATGGCCGGTCGTGCGCTTCTGCAGTGTCTGCGTTTTGTGGGGCGATCGGTGTGCGGGCGCTGCTGTGTCGCTACGCGAGCACGTCGCTGTAGATCCGTTCGATGAGCTCGGCGATGTGGCGCCAGTCGAAATCCCGTTCGATGAGCCGTCGAGCCTCGCTCCCTCGCTGAAGTCGAGTGGCCCTGTCTGAGGCCGCTTCGATCATGGCGTCTGCAAGATCGGTCTCGCTATCCGGGATCACTCGCCAGCCGTTCGGTCGAGCCGCGTCGGTGTTGACGAACGATGTGGGGCCACCCGAATCGGTCGCGATCACGGGCAGGCCACAAGCCATGGCTTCCAGGTAGACCTGGCCGAACGGCTCATCGACCGAAGGTGCCACGAACACGTCAGCGCAGTTGAATCCCGCAGCGAGATCTCCATGTCCCCGCCAGCCAACGAAGAACACTCCGTCGACACCCAATGATGTCGCCACCGTATGGGGATGCTCGCCTTCCCACTCGCCCGGATAGCCACCCCAGATGACCAACGGCGGTGCGTGCCGCCCCAACACGTCGCGCACCGTGGCATAGGCGCGCACGAGCAGCGGAACTCGTTTGAAGTCGAGGAAACGCCCAACGAACAGCAGCACTGGGAGCAGCCCGCCTGTCGTCGGGTCCAGGAAGAATCGGTCCACCTCGACATCCGAATACTGGATCGTGCCCGGCTGGCCACTCTCGTCCCACCCTTGCGGTTCGCTCACCAACCATTGGTGCCACCGAGCCAACCGTTCACTCCTCGCCAGGCCGGTAGGGGCGAACCTGCCGACATCGACGCCGTTCGGCACGACTTCTACACGCGAAGGGGCTACGCCCAGCAGGTCGATTGCCAGCCTTCGATCTGTTGGTGAGATCGCGATGAGACGATCGGCACGGTGAGCAGCCCTAACCAGACGCTGATCCCACTCAGCCGCGTGCTCCCACCGCTCCATGCCGCCGTGACGGATATAGGCCAGCATCTTTAGCTCGGTGCCATGCAGATGGGCGACGATAGGCCGATCGGCGACCCCCGTAACCGCATCGTTGACGTGGGTCAGGTGATGCACGTGGTAGAGATCTGGCACGCCGACACGCTTGAGCAGCGACCGCCACGCCGCTACTTGGCGGAGATACAAGTCGTTGTTCAGGGATGGGAACACCCGGTCGGGAACGTCCGGCCGGTCCTCAAAGGATGGGTGAAAGGGCACCGGCGCAGCCATCGGATCCCGCCCCTGTTCGAACCGTGTTGCTGCCGCGGTGAAGTCAAGCGCCTCGACATTGAGGCCCCGAAAGAATGTCGCCGCATGCGAGGAAGATCCCTGCGGTCCGAGCGAACCACAGCACACGGTCACGGTGTTCCCGCGCGTTTCGAGCGCCTCGCCAAGGTAGCGCACAACCTGCGCGGATCCACCTCGCGGATAGAACGCCAGCGTCATGACTATTCGTCGGCCAACCTTCATCAAACCCATCCTCGTCGGCCGGGCAGACTCGCCACACCGTCGTGGCGCGCACCCCCAGAGCCACTACCTCGGATACTCGTCAGACAACCATCCCAGAACTGCAGAGCCAAGCACCACGATACGACTGCCAGCCAGCCGAGCGCGCGCCCGTTGAAAGGATATCAACACGCATCGATGCCACCCCTGTCGCAACCGGTAGGCGCTGGTCTTGGCCCGAAGAGTTACGCCCTGCCCCAAGAAGACCGACACCTCTCACCGCACGAGCTTCAGCCCGCAGTCATCGGAGCACATCCGTGGCGATACCGCTTCCGTATCGACGCATATGGGCGGCACGAATCCACAGGCGAGACCGCCGACGTTGCCGGCTGTGGAAGGGTTGCGGCCTAGTGGCAAGGGGTTGGCGGCTTGGGTGTTTCGTGAGACGATGGGGTTGAGCATGGTGACCAGATGCATGTCCGTGGCGGTCGCGGCGCTATTCGCTGCCGGTATTGCGGGCTGTGCAACGCCGCCACAATCTGTGACCTCGACGACAGCACCCGTCTCCAATTCGACGACGACTGGTACGCCAGCGTCGACCGAACCCGCCACAGTTCGCAGCACCACTTCGACGGTCTCATCCACGACGGTGACGACGACTCCCAATGCGGCGGGTACCACGACCACCGTGTTTCCGGTCGCTCCGACCACGGTGCCGCCCGTAGCGGAACCGATCGGCGAGGCGCATGACTTCTGGGTACCGGTGCCGAGCGAGGGTGCGATTCTCGGTGTCGTGGGAGTTCGGCATGACGACATGCTGAACATCCGCTCCGGACCCGATGTCACCTTCGATGTCATCGCAACCCTTGAGCCGACCCGGACGGGGGTCGCGGGGACTGGTGAGGGCTGGCAGTTGCCGTCAGGCTCGGTGTGGTGGAGGATCGAGGCCGATGGTGTTGACGGTTGGTCCAACCAGCAGTTCCTCTCCCGTTTGGGCGGTGTGGACGACCTGACTTCGTTTGTCGTCGGCCAGCTTGAGGGAATCCCCGTTGCCGAGACCATGTTGGATCTCGGCCTCATAGTCGCCAACACGTTCACCGACGTAGACGGCGGTTCGCACGTCGTGGTCTCGGTCGCGCCAACGGTCCGTGACCTCGGTGAGGTCGCCTACGACGTGACAGGTTTGGGGGACGACTCTGTGGGCGGCTATCGCCTCCACATCTTCGGCGAACCGACCGACAGCGGCGGAGGCTTCTCGTTGATGGCAGTCGAGGCCACCACAATGTGCCAACGAGGGGTCAGCGACGGCCTATGCGTCTGAAGGCTCCGATTGCTGCCTGACAGTAGGCGTCGATGACCCGCCGGTCGCACCGGGCACCGAACCAGGCCGGTCGGCATTCCCAGCCAAGTGGGACGTAGATCGCAAGTGTGAGGGAGTGCCCCAAATGGCCGCAACCGACACGCGGGCGGGAGTAGGTCGGCACGCACAGCCGCCCATACCGGCACATATTGGCGGCCTCAAGTGACGTCGGAGAGCGCCTTCAAGCCCTTGCTGAAGGGTTTGCTCGCGAAGACAATCGCTCGCCCTCGATGATGTCGTTTCTGCATGAAGGCGTCGCTGCGCGATCCCCAACAGCACAACCAGACCCTGATCGTCCGACCGAGGGTGCATTGCACCCACATCGTCGATCAGCCGGTATTCGGCGGCCCGGTCGCTCCAATAGAACCCGTTCTGCGATCGGTCATGGGAATCGGCAGTGACGAACCCGGCTTCTGCCATCGCGTCTTCGTTCGCACGAACGGTGCGTCCCACGAAGAAAATGCCCAACTCGGCAGTCTGGTCAACATCGTCTCATCAGCGCCGTCATCCTGAGTCGACTGGACCTAGCGCCTGATCGCTCCGCAAATGGTGCAGATGTGCTTCCCGAGCCCGGACGACGCCGCTACCCGGTGATCCCAGGTGTGCTGGTGCTCTTGCCCTCGGAGGCCCTTGTCGATTGGCACTCGATCAAGGCCGAAAGCATCGTATTTGCGGGCAACATCCAGTGCGCGGATCCACACCCCCTTGCCCTTCTCAATGGGCTCCTGAGATAGGGCGTCGTCAAACTCCAGGCCGGTCGACGGGGGCCCGCGTCGCGAGGTGCGTTGGCGACGGCCGCCAGAGGATGCCACGTCGGCTGCCGGATGGTCGGCCTCCAACGTCGCGTCGATTGGTCCGGTGACGGTAGACGGAGGCACCGGCTCAACCTCACCACGGGCGGCCGCGGCGCCGGCGGACTCAACTGTGGTCTTGCGGCGGCGTCGCGGCGGTTTCCTTGGCCTCTCGTTCGGCGAATCCTGCACCGCCCGCTGCCGAGGCTGCCGTTCCTCGTCGGGTAAATCCTGGTACCAAGCGAGTCTCGGCTCGGCATCATCCGACTTCTTCATCTTCGTCTTCGACCTGCGACCCGCCCGTTTGCCGGTGCCGGCAACGTGTCCGCCGACGATTGGGTTCTCACCAAAGGTGGCCGAGTCGTCCGGTGTGAAGATCAGCCGATCACCTTCTGCAATGAACTCGAATCCCCTTGAGTCGATACGCCGAATATGCACCGCCGTCACAGGCCAACGGCCAAGCTCCGTTCCGTCGGCTCGCATGGTGATCTCGGTATCCGCAATACTGAGCTCCACGCTGAGCGCGTCCGCCTCATCCGCGCTCCGTATGGATCCGGATACCACCAGGACTGAGCCGCCGACCAGCCCATCTTCAGAACGCGAGGCTCGTGCCATCCACCGCGGCAAAACACGACTCCTTTCAGAGAAGCTCTGACTACATATCGTCGGCACGGAAGCGCCCGTGCTCAAGCCCCTCTGTTGCGTAAGCACTCTCCGGGAGAGATGACCCAAACGAATCTCGACGCTTCTACCTGGAAGCCTCGCAACTCGCGCCTGGTCAGTCACCGCCCAACCGGGCGTGCAACACCAACCACATCATCCCTCCCAGGCGGTTGCGGGCGGCCTGCTCTGGGGGCCATTTTGGGGTGCCAATACCCTGGCTGGTCAGCGGAATCGTTGAGCAAGCTCCGGAGGACGGCCCGCTACGACGATGACGAGTCCAGATGATGCGGGCATTCTCTGTTCGTTGGCTGATCCCCCTCGCCCTGGTCGTGCTGCTGCTGCCTGCGTGTGGCGACTCCGATGTCGGGGCGGTGGACACGACACCTGCCTCGACCACGACGACCGAAGTAGCGACCACGACGACAACGGCTCCGGCCACGACGACCACGACGCTTGCTGAGTCATCGGTGGCGCTTCCGGGTCCCGGTGAGGAGTGGGACATGCTCGTGTTCAGTATCGAGTGGGACCTTGGTGAGGATTTCCTGGCGATGTACGAGCAGAAGGCCGAAACGGCTCTCGGTGTGGAAGTGAACGCCGCGTACGCTGCAGGGATAGATGCAACGGCGTGGAAGACCCTCCAGCATCTGCGTGATGAGGCCTACCCGCCCATGGGTGAACTGACTCGAAGCGCGGAGATCATCGTGATGATCGCCTATCCAGAGCGCTCGCTCGAGGGCGAACCCGGCGAGATCGACATCGATTCCGAGAACTGCTGGTACGAAGCGTCCACGCAGGCGCCCGAGCCGCCTGCACCCACGACCGACGAGAACTGGGCGCCGTACACGACGCTCCTCGACGACATCTACAACAAGATCTGGACCCTGCGAGAGAACACGCCAACAGTGGTGATCGGTCCTGATCTCCACAACCGCCAGATCGCCCGGCAGCGCCGGGGCGGCGTCGAAGCCGAGTGTCGCGTGTGGGCCGAGGCGTGGAGCGCCGTCGTGCGTGACGCGGCCGAACGCAGTGGGGCTGTCCATGTGGCCCTCTCAGATGTGATGTCAGGCCCGGGCCACGACATCGACTCGTTCGAAGCCGGATATCCCGGTGCGACCGACCAGTACCCGCTGGCCTATGACGTGCTACCCAACGAGATCGGGACACCGATGGTCGTCGGAGCGATCACCGCATCGGGATTCGAACCAACAACCCAACCCCGACCCGCTCATATCGGCTGTCGACAGCTGCGGCCGATCAGCTAGCTGCTCGCTGTAGAACTGGTCGTCAGTCCTTGCGGCGGGTGCGGCGTCGATGCCAGTGAAGGTAGTAGCCACTCACGCCACCGAGAAGAAACAGCAGCAAGGCCCAGACCCAGGTAGCCATCGTGAAGTCCCAGAACAGGAACTGAACGGTTCCAGACCCCGTGTTCTGCACTATGAAGATGAGTGCAAGCAGCGCGGCACCGCCACCGACAATCGTCCCGAACCCGATTCCACCCTTCGATTCGGCGCTATCAGCCATTGGCCCTCCTTCGCGAGCACAGCCATCCTACCGACCCGACCCGACCCACTCATATCGCAGCAGATATGGGCGGGCCCAACTGGCGTCGGAGAGAGCGCCTTCACGCCCTTGCTTGAGGGTTTGCTCACGAAAGCGCCGCGAAGCCAATCGCTCAATCCCCTCTGATGACGCTTCCAAAGAAAGGCGTCGTCGTGCAAATCACACCCAATCCGATACCGACGCTTCCTCAGCAGAGCGTCGCAATCGGCGCTCCGACAGCGATCTCAGACACCGAAGAGAACCCGGACGGCGACCGCCCATAGTGCCTGCAGTCTCGATCTGGAGTTTCCCCCGCTGGCCGGACACGGTTGCCATGCGGCCAGCGGGGGGAACTCCGTACATACAACAGGAAAGCGCCATATGGCCGGGTGCCGGCCGGGTGTTTGCGTGGCGTGTGGCAAGGACAGCGCACGGATGCGCCGGCGCCAAATGGTGGTTATCGTTCGTGGCGGCGTACCCGGTGATAGCCCAGGATTCCTCACACGTCTCCTGTCGCTTCCTTTCCATCGGGTGCGCCACTCTCGTTGGAGGACGTGATGGCATCGCCTTCCCGATTGAGCTGGCGCCCGAGCCCATCCGCAGTTCCCGCTGTCAATCCCGCCCGGACGAACGGGGTCGAGAGCACCGCAGCCGTGACCACTGCATCTCGTCCCTCCTTGCTTGCCATGCACAGAGAGTCGCATCACCCGACGGTGGCGCGACCACTCGTCGGATGGGCGCAGCGCCACGCATCATGGCCCGGAACGGCCAACCGTCACTCGCAACGCATCTACCCGAAAGCGTCGCGGCTCAGGTGAGGGGATATCCCCTACTGATGCGAGTGGCGCACCGTGTCCGGGAAGATGAGAGGCGCCGAACCCGGTGCCGGCTTCGCAGGCTCCGGTTCCGCTCGGTTGGGAATCGGATCATCGACCACCTCGCCAGTTCCCCGCCACTCACCTCGGATCGGCATCGCCCTGACGGAATCGGACTGTCCAAGTGCGGGTTCCGCCTACCGTGGCCCCGACCGGTGGCTGCGTCAGGAGCAACGGTGAGCAAGCAACCAATCGCCGACTATGCCTTGGTTTCGGATTGCCATTCCTCGGCGCTCATCGATCGGGGCGGCTCGGTCGACTGGTGGTGTACTCCGCGTTTCGACAGTCCGTCGGTTCTTGGCCGCATACTCGATGAACGTGCCGGCCACTTCTCAATACGGCCCTCGGGTGACGCCACGGTTGACCGGGCTTACGTTGACGGTACGCTCGTGCTCACCACAACCTTCCACACCGCCGAGGGCACCGTCGAGCTCACCGACGCCCTCGCCATGGCGGACGGGGTCCGTGCTCACGACCTCGGCAAGGACTCCCCTCACGTGTTTCTGCGTCGGGCCACCTGCACTTCCGGGAGCGTCGAGCTCGAAGTGGAGTTCTCTCCTCGACCGGAGTACGGGTTGACCACCCCGCTCCTGCGCATCACGCCGGACGGCGCCACTGCTCGCGGTGGGACGACACGGCTGGACGTCTTCACCAACGCTCCCCTCGACCGGAGCCCCGGTTCTGCCTCTGTCGAATCCCGAGTCCGCCTTGCGGCTGGTGACTCGATTTGGTTTGCGGTGCAATCCTCCCCGAGCTGGGATCCCGAGCCGGCGCCGCTCAACCCGGAGGAAATCGAACGGCGGATTGGCGACACGATCGCAGCGTGGCGTTCGTGGGAGGCGGTGCATCAGTCCTACCAAGGCGCCTACGCCGATCTGGTGCGGTCCAGCGGCCGAGTGCTGCAGGGCCTCACGTATCACCCGACCGGTGCCATCGTCGCGGCGCCAACCACCTCACTCCCCGAGGTCGTAGGTGGGGAACGTAACTGGGACTACCGCTACGCCTGGGTCCGAGACGCCAGCTTCACCCTCAACGCACTGTGGGTGGCGGCGTGTCCCCACGAAGCCGACCGTTTCCTGCAATACCTGACGACGGCTGCCAGCTCGATCGCCGCCCGTGGCGAGATCCAGATCATGTTCGGCATCCGCGGCGAGCGGGACCTCACCGAGCGTGAGCTGCCCCACCTGGGGGGCTGGCGATCCTCCAGGCCAGTCCGAGTCGGCAACGGTGCATGGAATCAGCGGCAACTCGATGTGTACGGAGAGCTCCTGAGTGCCGTCCATCAGCTGCAAGACGTGATGGGTGACTTCGACAATGACACGTCCCAGTTTCTGATGTCACTTGCCGATACCGCCGCGGCGGTGTGGCGTGAGACCGACCAGGGGATCTGGGAGGTGCGCGGCGAGCCGCGCCACTACCTCTACTCCAAGCTCATGTGTTGGGTGGCGCTCGACCGGGCCATCGACATGGCCAGCAAGATCGGCGCCGAGGACCGACTCGATGAGTGGTCCAACGAACGCACCGCAATACGCGACGTGATCCTTGCCGAGGGCTGGAATGAGGAAGTGGGCGCGTTCACGCAGTTCTTCGGTTCTACCAGCCTCGATGCTTCGAACCTCATGATCCCGCTCGTGGGCTTCCTGCCGGCCGACGATCCGCGGGTGATGGCCACCATCGATATGACCGAGAAGCACCTCACCGACGACCGAGGCCTCGTATACCGGTACCGATCGGACGACGGACTTGAAGGTGAGGAAGGCGCCTTCCTACTCTGCACGTTCTGGCTGGCTGAAGCCCTCGCAACCGCCGGTCACACCGAACGTGCTCGTACTGTTTTCGAGCGTGCCGTAGCGTACGTCAACGACGTCGGTCTCCTCTCGGAGGAAGTCGAGTCGGTCACTGGAGAGCTCCTCGGCAACCACCCGCAGGCCTTCAGCCACATCGGCCTCATCAACGCAGCCTGGGCCATCGACCAGGCCGTCTCACAGCTGGATTGATCGCCAGGCTCACCGCCGACTACCGAATTCGTCGCCCTTGCCGCGATCGGGTCTCGGATGTGCCCCTTGACTTCGTGCGTCGTGAGCGCCGAAGCCACGGCGCACAACGCCATTCGCCGGAATACGTTCCGTCGCAGACCAGACACGATCGCCATGAAGCGTCGCCCGGGGTCAATGGGCGGTCAGCCCAGCCCTGCATTGCCGCCATATGTGCTGACATGCGCGGGTGTGCATCATGCTCGATGCTGCCAGGGATCAGCTGATCTGTGCGGCTTGGTGTGAGCCAGCTTCGTCTGATTCCCGGGGGCCACCGAGGTGTCTCACCGTGCCGGCACAATGGTGGCGACGAGCCAACTTCATGACTTCGATGAGCGCGACGGGCTTTGGATTACAGTTGATGGCAGTCTGAAGAGGAGGAAGGTTGACGGAGGAGAACTACGACAGGGAACTCGCACGGGTCATCGAC
>CAZONX010000030.1:14064-20464 GCA_964581295.1 uncultured Acidimicrobiaceae bacterium | reverse complement strand
ACGTTCGACAGCAGCACGCTGTCTGCGCTCGGGTCGACCGGTGTGATTCTTGTCTGGTCATATGGCATCGGTCTGATCATCGTCTCGGTTCCATCCTTCGTCCCCGCGATCGTGGATGTCGCGCACGGTTCGAACTCGTGAGCGGGGATCAGCCGGAAGGGAGCGTGCGGAGCGGTATCGGATTGCTGCTGCGGACGCTGAGCGCCTATCCGAAGTACGGATCGGTTGCGGTCACCGGCGCACTGGTGTGGATGCTCGCCGTCGTACTGATCCCTCAGGTCGTCGCCATGATCATCGACGACGCGGTGCTCGCCGGAGATCAATCGAAGCTGTGGCCGCTCATCGGATTGCTCATCGCTGTGGGCGTCGTGCAAGCGGTCGGCATGGGTTTCCGCCGCTACTTCGGGTTCCGCCTCGCCTATCGGGCGGAGGCCGACTTGCGAGGCCGGATGTTCGAGCACATCCAGCGCCTCGCCTTCTCGTATCACGACATCACGCCGACCGGCCAGCTCATGTCGCGTGCATCTTCCGATCTCTCACAGATCCGGCTCATTCTGATGATGCTGCCGATTGTGATCGCCAACATCGCGATGTTTGTTGTGGTGATGGCGGTGCTCATTGCGATTGATCCCCTCCTCGGCCTCGTCGTCTCGCTCACGATGCCGGCCCTCGTGCTCAACGCCAACGCGTTGGCCCGCAGGATCATCCGGCTGTCGTTCAGTGTTCAGCAGAAGCTCGCCGACCTCGCGGAGGTCGTCGAGGAGAGCGTCGCCGGTATCGAGGTCGTCAAGGCCTATGGGCAAGAGCGACGCGAGGAGTTGCGGCTGAGCAAGGCTGCTGCCGCGATCTACGACGACACCATCCAGATTGCCAAGTATCGCTCGACGTATGCGCCCTTCTTCGAGTTGATTCCGTCCTTTGGAACGGTTGCAGTGCTCTGGATCGGCGGACTGCGCGTGATCGATGGTGCGCTCACCGAAGGCGAGTTCGTCGCATTCACCCAGTATCTCGCCGTCCTCGTGCTTCCGTTGATGATCACCGGGTGGTTCTTTGCGAACCTCCCGCGAGCGGCGGCATCGGCGTCGCGCATCGACGATCTGCTGTCGACAGATCCGATCATCGAGGACCCGAGCCAGTCGGTGCCGCTCCCTGACGGTCCAGGAGAGATCCGCTTCGACGGCGTGCAGTTCGCCTACCCCGGTGGTGAAATCGTTCTCGATGGCGTTGACCTGGTCATTCCGGGAGGATCGGCGGTGGCGCTGGTTGGAGCGACCGGGGCGGGCAAGACAACGACCGCGAACCTCGTGCCCAGGTTCTACGACGTCCGGGCGGGCACTGTGACGATCGACGGCGTCGATGTGCGCGATCTCCGACTCGAGGCACTGCGCTCGGAAGTCGCCTTCGTGTTTCAGGACAGCTTCCTGTTCTCCGCGACGATCACGGAGAACATCCTGGTAGGCGATCCCAGAGCGGACGAACGCAGGGTCCGGTCCGCGGCGCGGCTGGCGCAAGCGCACGACTTCATCTGCGCGATGCCGGAGGGCTACGCAACCGTCGTGGGCGAACGCGGTCACACGCTTTCCGGCGGACAACGCCAGCGCGTCGCTCTCGCGAGAAGCGTGCTTCGGGATCCAAGGATTCTCATCCTCGACGACGCGACGTCATCGGTGGATGCGGTGGTCGAATCCGAGATTCAAGAAGCCCTCCGCCATGTCATGGACGGCCGCACCACGCTCATCATTGCCCACCGAACGTCGACTTTGGCTCTTGCCGATCTTGTTGTGTTTCTCGAGGGCGGAACGATCGCCGGAGTCGGTACCCACGAAGAGCTGCTTGCGACGATTCCTCGGTATGCCGCGGTGCTCGCCCATGAAGACCGCAGCGTTTCGGATGGTGGGCGGTGAGCGGCGTGCACGACTCCGACCGGTCCGACCGCGAGAATCGACGGGGCCTGCTCCGGCGTGCCGGCGGGCTCGGGCGTGATTTCAAGTGGCCGGCGATCGGGGCGTTTGCGGCTGCCGCTCTCGGAACGGCAGCACGGCTTGCCGGGCCGCTGACGGTTGGCGTCGGGATCGACCGCGGCGTCGCAGAAGGCGACAAACGGGTTGTGACGATCGCCGCTCTGGTCTTCCTCGCGCTGCTCGTCGTCCAGTACGTGTTCGTGAAGATCTCGCGCTACGGAATCGCATGGGTCGGCGAGCAGTACCTACTGCGGCTCCGGAGCATCGTGTTTGGTCATCTCATACGGTCCGACACCGCGTTCTTCTCCCGGTCGAAGAGCGGAGTTCTGGTGAGCCGGATGACCTCGGACATCGAGTCGCTCCAGGAATTCGCAGGCGATGGTGCCGTGATGGCCGTGTCGAATGGCTTGACGGTGATCGGGGTGGCGGTGGCGATGGTGCTGGTCGACTGGCGGATGGCGGCATCGACGTTCGTGGTGATCGCGGTCCTGATCGCCGTGTCGGTGGTGTTCCAGCGCCAAGCGTCCAAGGCCTACGGACAGGTCCGCGAGCGGATCGGCCGCGTCCTCGCCGGCCTCCAGGAAGGAATCGCCGGTGTGAGGGTCGTGCAGGCCTTCTCCCAGGAGCAGGTGCAGGCGGCGTCGTTCGGTCGCGTGAACGAAGCTCACTACCGGGCGAACATGAGCGCGGCGAGGGCGATCTCGTGGTATTTCCCAACCGTCGGCTTCCTTCGCGTCGTCGCGATTGCGGCGGTGCTCGTTGGCGGGGGACTCCGGGTGATCGACGGTTCGATGACCTTCGGCACGCTCGTGGTGTTCCTCCTGTATCTCGATTGGTTCTTCCAGCCGATCGTCAACCTCGCCAACGTCTACAACCTCCTCCAGGCGGCCGTCGCAGCGCTGGTGAAGATCTTCGGACTGCTCGACGTCCCGGCGGAAGTGGTCGAGCGGCCAGATGCGCACGATCTCGCGACACCCGTCGGCGGCGAGGTCACGCTGACCGGGGTGACCTTCGGCTACAACGACGACACGATGGTGCTTCGCGACGTAGACCTCGAGATCCCGGGGGGTCAGCGGCTCGCCGTGGTCGGAGAGACCGGAGCCGGGAAGTCCACGATCGCGAAGCTCGTGCTGCGCTACTACGACCCGCAACAGGGGATGGTGACGGTCGACGGATCCGACGTTGCCAATCTCACGATCGATTCGCGCACCGACGCCATCGCTCTGATCCCGCAAGATGGGTTCCTGTTCAACGGCACTTTGCGCGACAACCTGACGTACGGAGCGCCCGATGCGACCGAGACCGATGTGTGGAACGTGCTGCGTGCAATGGGGATCGACGGATGGGTCCGAGATCTGCCAGACGGCCTCGACACCGAGGTACGCGAACGCGGGAGTCGGTTCTCGGCGGGGGAGCGCCAGCTCGTCGCCCTCGGTCGCGCCTTTCTCGACGACCCGGCCGTCATCGTCCTCGACGAGGCAACCTCGAACCTGGATCCGGAGACCGAACTCGAGGTCGAAGGGGCACTGCGAGTCCTGCTGGCCGGTCGCACGGCCATTGTGATCGCCCACCGGTTGCGCTCGGCCGAGCGGGCCGATCGAGTGATCATGATCGACGATGGAAGGATCATCGCTGACGGTCCGCACGCCGATCTCGTCGAATCGAGCCCGAAGTATCGAAGGCTGGTCGAGGTATGGGAGCGGGGGATGTCATGAACCCGGAGTACTTGGGCGAGTTCGATGAGAAGGACGGCTATCTCGACTTCGCTTCGATCGGGCCGCCCTCGAAGACTGCAAGGGCAGCTTCCGCGGTGCTCCTTGATGCCATCGCCGATGGTGGCTGCGCTCCCGATGCGGTCCTCGGCCCCGCATATGCCGATGCCAGGGCGGAGATCGCCGCAGCGCTCGGCGTCGCAGACGGCTTCGCGACTTCAGTTCCCTCGACGAGCGCCGGAATCATGCAAGTCGCGTTCGGCCTGGTCGGTGCCGGTGGCAACGTGGTGGTCCCTTCGCATGAGTTCCCGGCGAACCGCTATCCGTGGATCCGGGCGGCGGGCGTTGGCGGGCCGGAGGTGCGGTTCGTGGACGTTCCGAGCGGCCGTGTGACGCCGGACGCACTCGCCGGCGCAATCGATGCTGATACGCGACTTGTCGCGGTGAGCCTGGTCGACTACCTGACCGGAGTCGGCGTCGACGTCGACGCCATCGTCGAAGCAGCGGGTAACGCGCTGATCCTGGTTGACGGGATCCAGGCGCTCGGAGGGGTCGAGGCCGTACTCGGGAGCGCCGACGTGTTCGTCGCCGGGGGCCAGAAGTGGCTTCGTGCTGGATTTGGATCTGGAGTGATGGCCGCGTCGTTGCGTGCCATCGAGCGGCTTGCGCCGACCCTCACCGGGTGGTGGGGCGTGGACGACAACTTCGCCTTCGACGTGGCGCCCCCGCACCTGGCGTTGGAGACGGCCGACCGCTTCTTGGAGAGCTCCCCGAACGCTTCCGGCGCCGTTGCAGCGGCAGCCGCGCTTCGTGTTTGCGCATTGGCAGGCATCGACGAGATCGAGGAAGCTGTCCTCGTCCGATCCGGCATGGTGCTTGAAGCGGCACGATCCCTTGGAGCGGAAGTCATTGCTCCGTGGCGAACCGAGACCGAGCGCTCCGGAATCTCAACATTTCGGTTTCCGACGACATCTTCGGCTGCGGTCGTGGCCGCGCTGGCGGACGACGGATTCATCGTCTCGGAACGCAACGGGTGGATTCGCGTCGCTCCGCATGCAACGACGCCGATCCCGGTGATCGAAGCGTTCGAGGCTGCAATAGCGATTCAGGCGCGGAACGCCTGACCGGCGACCACCGAGCCGCCTCCGGATCGCCACACGTCGTCGATCTCCCAGCTCGTCGCCTCGAGCACCTCGACCGTGGGTTGGTTGAGGCGACACCCGCCGGAGAATCGCCCCCACAACGGCGATGCCCGGTCCTGCCATCGAGCCGTCCGTTGCTTCGAAGAGCGGACGTGCTCAAGGAATCGCAGGACGCCGCCCGCCCGAACCACGCGGTGGATCTCGTCGAGGGCACGCGTCGGATCCGGGATCGTGCACAAGGCGAATGTGATGACGGCAACATCGAACACCCCGTCGGCGAACGGCAGGTGCATGGCATCACCCTGGTAGATGAACAGGGGTGCGCTCGGAGGTTGTGTGGCTGCTTTGTCTCGAAGCCGCAGCAGCATGTGGTGGTCCGGTTCGACGGCGTGGATCTCTCCTGCGGTCGTTGGATAGAACGGCACGTTGAGGCCCGTACCGGCTGCCAACTCGACGAGTCGCCCGTTGAGGCCCTCCATCAGCCGGCGACGCTGATCGCGAACGCCCATCCACTCGGTCGGTGCGAGGACGGTGTCATACACCTTCGCGAGTAGGGGGTGATTCATAGGGGCAGCCTATTGCAGCACGTCAGCAGTTGTGCCAGGGGCCGCTTCAGCGTTTCGGCGGTGTGTACGATTTGGGTTGTCCAGATTACAAGGAGGGAACAATGGGTATTGGAGACATGGTCGACAAGGCCAAGGATCTCGTTGGCGGAAACAAGGATGCGGTCAAGGGCGGCATCGACAAGGCAGCGGATGCGACCGACAAGGCGACCGGCGGCAAGGCGTCCGACCAGATCGACTCTGGAGCCGACAAGGCCAAGAAGATCGTCGACGACCAGACCTGATCGTTTCAAGAATCTAGGAGGAGCACCGGTCCTCGGGCCGGTGCTTTCTCGCGTCTGTAGAATTACGTCATGAGCGAAGTACCCACAAATCGAACACGAATCAGGCGGAGTCCGGAGAAGGCGGACTACGACCGTTCAACGGTGAACGCCGTCTTCGACGAGGCGCTGATCTGCCACGTCGGGTTCATCCAGGATGGCGCTCCGTTCGTAATTCCAACGATCCATGCGCGCGTCGCCGACATGCTCTACTTCCACGGTTCTGCTGCAAGTCGCATGCTGCGGCTGATGAAAGCCGGTGCGCAGGTGACGGTGACCGCGACCATCGTTGACGGCGTCGTCGCCGCTCGGTCGGTCTTCCACCATTCGATGCACTACCGATCGGCGGTGGTGATGGGCGCCGCGCGCGTCGTCGACACACCAACCGAACGCGAGATCGCTTTCGAGGCGATCACCGATGCGGTGCTACCGGGGCGTTGGTTAGAGGCGCGGCACCCGTCTCGCAACGAGGATGAGGGAACGCTGCTCGTTGCCCTCCCGATCCAGGAGTACTCAGCCAAGATCAGCGCCAACGACGTCGGCGACGAACCCGAGGACTACGATCTCGAAATCTGGGCCGGCGTCATCCCCCTGAGCCTCGTCCCTGGCGCACCCGAGTCGGACGAGAGGAACCTGCCAGGCGTGGACGTCCCCGACTCAGTGCGCCGCTTCGTCGGAGAGACCCGAGACTCGAGACACGAG
>CAZONX010000030.1:0-13964 GCA_964581295.1 uncultured Acidimicrobiaceae bacterium | reverse complement strand
CGTCCCCGACTCAGTGCGCCGCTTCGTCGGAGAGACCCGAGACTCGAGACACGAGACCTGAGACAACCGGCCCGGTCTCCTGTCTGGCGTCTCGAGTCTCGGGCCTAGCGTCTGGCTTCAGCCATTCCGACCGTTTCTCCAGTTCAGCCACGTTTGCACCGGGCCCAGATCCATGCCCGGTCCTGTGATGCCGAGCGTGAACTCCGTGACGCCGATGTCGGCGAACGCATCCGCCTGATCGAGGTTCTCCGTCTTGATGCCGATCGAACGCGCGATCGTTGACGGGTCGCGATCGACGGTGGCGCACCATTCGTCGAGAACCTTCGACTTGTGAGTGATTGTCTCGAGGTTGCCGAACGCGTGCCAGATATCGGCATGCTCCGCGACGATCCTCAGGGTCACCTTCTCGCCGCCACCTCCGATCAAGATCGGAATGTGGCGGGTCGGCGGTGGGTCGAGCAGGGCCAGCCTGCGCGTGATCCGAGGCATCGCGGCATCGAGATCGTCGAGGCGACTCCGTGCGGTGCCGAACTCGTATCCATACTCGACGTAGTCCTTCTCGAACCACCCGGACCCGATGCCCAGAATCAGCCGCCCGTTCGAAATATGGTCGACGGTGCGCGCCATGTCGGCGAGCAACTCGGGGTTGCGGTAGGAGTTGCAGGTGACCAGCGCGCCAAACTCGACTCTCTCGGTCTGTTCGGCTCACGCAGCCAGCATCGTCCAGCACTCGAAGTGTTTGCCCGCCACGGGGTCGGGATCCCCGTCGTAGAGGGGGTAGAAGTGGTCCCAGTTGTAGAGGACGTCGACGCCCATCTCCTCGGCCTGTATGACGGCCCGGCGGATCCCCTCATAGTCGATGTGCTGCGGATGAATGTGAACGGCGATGCGTACCGGTCGCATGGGTGGACCCTTCCCGTTGGCGGTGTTTGGGGATCGTATCGTCGGTCCCGGTGCTGTCCAGACCATCGGTAGGCTGGCCGCCATGGAGATCACGACGCGCCCTATCACCGCGAACGAAACCGTTCGCTTCCGCGAAGCCATCATGGCGGGCTTCGGCGAAGACCTCGACGACGAGCGGTTCCCACCCGAGTGGCTCGACGACCTCGTCCCGCTGGATCGGACCGTCGCTGCCTTCGATGGGGAGCAGATCGTCGGGACCCTGGCCGGATTCCCCTTCGATGTGACGGTGCCCGGCGGTGCGCAAATACCGATGACCGGTACGACGATCGTGACGGTCGCTGCGAGCCACCGGCGGCGCGGTGCGCTGAGTTCGATGATGCGCGACCACATGGAAGACGTTCGGAGGCGAGGTGAGCCGCTCGCCGGGTTGTGGTCTTCTGAGAGCCTGATCTATGGGCGCTTCGGTTTCGGCCTCGCCACCTACAACGACGAGATTGAGATCGACCAACAGCGTGTCTCCGTGGCGGGGGACGCGGGGTCTGTGCGGCTGGTGGCTGCGGAACAGGCGGCAGACATGCTCCCTGCCATCTACGACAAGGAGTGCCGCCGGCGTCCTGGGATGCTCTCGAGGAGCACGAGTTGGTGGAAGCATCAATTCCACGATCCGAGCGCTGGCAGACGCGGCTTCTCGGCACTGCGCATCGCGGTGCACGAGACCGGCGGGGTGGCAGACGGCTACGCGCTCTACCGCCAGAAGTCCGACTGGGGGAGCGGGTTCCCGGACGGCACGATCTCGGTCAACGAGGTCATCGCTCCAGCAGCTACGGCACACACCGGCCTGTGGCGGTACCTGACGACGATCGACCTCTACCCAAAGATCGAGTATTGGAATCTTCCGGTTGATGACGCCCTGCGGTGGAAGGTGCCCGATCACCGCCGCGTGAAGCGCAAGCGGTGGGACGCTCTCTACCTGCGGATCCTCGACGTGGTCCAGGCGCTCGAGGCGCGAACCTACGGTGCCGACGGCAGGCTCACGATTGCCGTCACCGATTCGTTCCTCCCGCATGTGGCCGGATCGTTCCAACTCGCCGTCGCGGGCGGGGTCGGCGTGTGCCGGCGCACCGAGGACGAGGCCACCGACGTGCAGATGGACACTGCGGATCTGGCAAGTCTCTACCTCGGAGGCCAAAGTGCCGTTGCCATGGCCGAAGCAGGTCGCATCACGGGAGCCGGAGATGCGATCACGCTCGCCGGTCGGATGTTCCGCGGCGACATCGAACCGTGGTGTGAAGAGGTGTTCTAGCCAGCGGGTGCGGGAACGAACGGGCACGCCCATGCGTTGGTGTGGTGATGGGCGCCCCGCCGGGGTGGATCTGGTCTTCCCCACTCCCACTCGTTCCGGCCCCGGCGGGACCGTCCGTCCGAATGCCGAACCATTCGGGCTCAGGGCGTCGTACAATGGCACTATCTCGATAGTGGAAATCCCGGGAGCGCAGCATCATGACCACAGTTGACATCGACCTCGGCGCCTACCAGCTTGGTTGGTCCGACGAAGAGGATTACGTCTTCAAGCCTGAGAAGGGTTTGGACGAGCAGATCATCCGCGACATGTCGAAGATGAAGAAGGAGCCCGAGTGGATGCTCGAGTTCCGTCTGAAGGCCTACCAGCGCTTCCTTCGCAAGCCGATGCCCGACTGGGTGGGCGGTGGAGCTCTCGACGAGATCGACTTCGACGACATCTACTACTACATCAAGCCCACGGAAGGTCAGGCCAAGGATTGGGACATGGTTCCCGATTCGATCAAGGAGACCTACGAGAAGCTCGGCATCCCCGAGGCCGAGCGCAAGTACCTCGCCGGGGTGACCGCGCAGTACGAATCCGAGGTCGTCTACCACCGCAACCGCGACGACCTCGCTGAGATGGGCGTGCTGTTCACCGACATGGATACCGCCGTGCGCGAGTATCCGGAACTCGTCCAGGAGTACTTCGGGACGATCATCCCGCCCAACGACAACAAGTTCGCGGCCCTCAACTCGGCCGTGTGGTCTGGTGGATCGTTCATCTATGTGCCGCCCGGCGTCCATCTCGACGAGCCACTCCAGGCATATTTCCGGATCAATGCCGAGAACATGGGGCAATTCGAGCGCACGCTGATCATCGTCGACGAGGGCGCGTTTGTGCACTACGTCGAAGGCTGCTCGGCTCCCGTCTACACCTCAGATTCGCTCCACGCTGCTGTTGTCGAGATCGTTGTCAAGAAAGGCGGGCGCGCCCGCTACTCCACGATCCAGAACTGGTCGAACAACGTGTTCAACCTCGTGACGAAGCGCGCCGTGGCCTACGAGAACGCCACGATGGAATGGATCGACGGAAACCTCGGCTCGAAATTCACCGCGAAGTATCCCGCCGTCTGGCTGATGGGCGAGGGCGCCCATGGCGAGGTGCTTTCGGTTGCCTTCGCCGGCCAGAATCAGCATCTCGATGCTGGGGCGAAGATCGTGCACGTGGCGCCGAACACCACGTCGCTCATCACATCGAAGTCGATCTCGAACCATGGCGGGCGCGCCGGCTACCGCGGTCTCGTGCGGGTGGAGCCGGGAGCGGAAAATGCTCGGTCATTCGTTCGCTGCGACGCGCTCATCCTTGACGAGGACTCCCGCTCCGACACCTATCCCTATATGGAGATCGAGGAGTCGAACGTCGACATCGGTCACGAGGCGACGGTCTCGAAGGTGGGGGAGGACCAGCTGTTCTATCTCATGAGTCGTGGGCTCACCGAAGAAGAGGCGACCGCAATGGTTGTTGCGGGCTTCATCGAGCCGATCGTCAAGGAACTCCCGATGGAGTACGCCGTCGAGTTGAACCGCCTGATCGAGCTTCAGATGGAAGGCTCCGTCGGCTGAGGTTCGGCGGCCTGGTCACCGGTCGCCCCGGTGCATGCACGACGTCGGGTCTACCCTCGCACCCGATGCGCATCGTCGTTGCCGACTGCACCGTGAACTATGCAGGCCGCCTCTCGGCACACCTGCCGCGAGCGACGCGCCTGATCCTGATCAAGGCCGACGGTTCGCTCCTCGTTCATGCGGAGGCGGGGGCGTACAAGCCGCTGAACTGGATGAACGCTCCCAACCATCTCGTCGAAGAGGACGGACGGTGGTTCGTCACGAACGGCAAGCAGGAGGAGCTCACGATCGACCTCCACGAGATCCACTTCGACACCGCGTTCGAACTCGGCGAGGACCCGGGGCTCCAGAAGGACGGGGTGGAGTTGGAACTCCAACGCTTGCTCGCGGAGCAACCCGATGCGATCGAAGAGGGTCTGACGCTCATCCGGCGCGAGTACCCGACGCCGATTGGTCCGGTGGATCTGCTCTGTCGCGACGCAGCGGGAGCCACGATCGCCGTCGAAGTGAAGCGCCGTGGGGAGATCGACGGTGTGGAGCAGCTGACGCGCTACCTCGAGTTTCTCAACCGCGACGACCGGATCGCACCCGTGCGCGGCATCTTCGTTGCCCAATCCGTCAAGCTGCAGGCACGCACTCTCGCCACCGATCGTGGGATCGATTGGGCTGAAGTCGACTACGAGATCCTCCGAGGAGCCGACTCAGACATCCTGCGGTTGTTCTGACAAGTAGCAAGACGCAAGTATCAAGTAGCAAGTACGAAGGCCGGGGTAGCGGATGTGAGTCTTCGGGCATTCGGGTCCGGGTCTTGCTACTTGCTGCTTTGAACTTGCTACTACAAGAGCGACTTCAGGTCGTAGATGGCGCTGGGGTGTCTCAGCTTGCCGAGGGCGCGGTTCTCGATCTGGCGGACGCGTTCACGGGTGATGCCGAGCTCGGAACCAACGTCCGAAAGAGTCCGCGGCGGATTGCCGCCAATGCCATAGCGCAGCACGAGCACCCGGCACTCGCGTTCGTCGAGTGAGCCGAGCGCCTTCGATACTTCCTCGCATCGAGCTACTTCTGCGACCACGGTGAACGGATCGGGTGTCCGGTCGTCCTCGACGAAGTCGCCCAGCTGGGCGTCTCCCTCTTCGCCTACCGGTCGGTCGAGGGAAACGGTGTCTCCAGGCGTCGTCCGTGCGATCTCGATGCGGTCTTCGTCCAGCCCGCTGACTTCGGCGATCTCAGCGATCGTGGGCGGCCGGCGGAATTGCTCCCGGAGAGTGAGTTCGGTTTCTTGGACCGTTCGGACGACGTCGACCATGTGGACGGGGAGGCGAATAGTCCTGCCCTGGTTTCCCAGCCCCCGTGTGATCGACTGGCGGATCCACCACGTGGCGTAGGTGGAGAACTTGAAGCCCTTTCGCCAATCGAACTTCTCGACGGCGCGGATGAGACCGAGGTTGCCCTCCTGGATGAGGTCGAGCAGTTCGAGTCCCCGTCCTGAGTAGCGCTTGGCAATCGACACCACGAGTCTGAGGTTTGACCGAATGAAGGCGGCCTTTGCCTCTTCGGCCATCTCGATCGTGCGATACAACGAGACCCGCTCCGCCGCCTCGATCCGGTCGCCGGCATCGAGGAGCTGCTGAGCCTTCTTGCCGGCTTCGATGGTGCGAGCGAGGCGAACCTCATCTTCCGCGGTGAGGAGGCCGTGGTCGGCAACTTGCCCGAGATACCGGCCGACGGCGTCGGCGCTTGCTGAGTTGCTGCGGCGTTCAGCCATTCGCCTTCACCCCCCTCTTTCTCATGCTCGACAGGCCTCGAACCTATCACCTCCGCGCGCCATGGGCAATGGATCATTACGATTCGTCGCCTTGCACTCCACTATGACTCGACACGCGCCCATTGCATTCCTCTTCGCGGGGATCCTCTCCATCGCCGCCGCCGGCTGCACCAGTCCGGCTCCGCTTGACGCGTCCGCACTCCGACCTCCCGAAGTTGGGCCGCCGACGGTCGAGATCCTGGTGCTTGCCGGCGACGACCTGAGCGTGCTCGAAGCCGAGATCGAGGTCGACGGTGCACTGGTGGCCGCGACTGAAGAAGGTGTCCCCTCATTCGTGTGGCCCCAACGATCGACATCGGTCGCCGTGTCGGCGTCCGGGTTCGAACCGCACGTCGTTGAGATGGACGAACCCCCGAGGGATGATCGGATCGAGGTCCGGCTGGAGCCGGTCGTCCTCTCCGGGCGCGTCACCACGCATCGTGGTGTAGCCCTTCCGGGAGTCACTGTGGCGCTCGGTACCGGACGCGATGTGACGAACGACGACGGCAGGTTCGAGATCATTCGGGCAGAACCCGGTGACGTCGAACTCGCACGGCCTGCCTGGCAGGACTCGGTGCTGGCCTGGGATGGCTCGACGTCCGAGATCGACACGACGATGGAACCCATCGACGTGCGAGGGGTTCGGGTGAGCGGTCCGGCAGCCGGCGATCCAGCTCGGTGGCAGGAACTGCTTGAGATGGCCGATGCGACCGGGATCAACGCATTCGTCGTCGACATCAAGGACGAATACGGCACGGTCTATCACGACACCGCCGTCGAACGCGCTCAAGAAGCCTCCGCCGTGACCCTCCAATACGTCCTCCCGGCGGTCGTGGCAGACATGGACGCCCACGACCTCTACAAGATCGCACGCGTCGTGGCGTTCCAGGACACTCCTGTGGCAACGATCGAGCCGGACCATGCCGTGCTGAGCGAGGGCACGGGAGAGCTCTGGCGGACAAGGAACGACGACGCCTGGATGGACCCAACCGATCCGGTGTCGTTCGAGTATCCGGTGGCCCTCGCCGAGGAGGCCTGCCGGGCAGGATTCGACGAGATCCAATTCGACTTCGCCTCGTTTCCGTTTGGCGGTGACATCTCAACGGCAGTCTTCGACGATGAGTACACGGAGGAGGTGCGGGTCGGCTCGATCCAGGCGTTCCTCAAGCGGGCCTACACGGTGTTGAACCCGCTCAAGTGTGCCGTCGGAGCGAGCCTGCTCGGTATCACCCTCGAGTCCGGATCCGATGAGGGCGTGGGTCAGCGGCCGGGGCTGATGTCACGTTCGATCGATGTCCTCAGCCCGATGCTCTACTCGACGAACTACGGCTCGGGATGGAAGGGGTACGACAACCCGAACGAACACGCCGTGGAGATCGTCGACTCCGCCCTGGTGAGCGGGAACACCCGACTCGAGGGGTTCGGCTACTACCGGCCATGGCTCCAGACGTGGACGGTCTCCGAGGCTGACGTGCGCGGTGTCCAACGCCGAGCAGACGAACGGGCGAACGGCTGGTTGCTGTGGTCGAACAGCGCCGTATACCCGACGGGTCTGCTCCCTCCCCAATGAGCCGGTCGGCTGAGCTCGCCGCCCTGACGGAACAGATCATCGTGTGCCGCCGCTGCCCGCGGCTGGTGCAGTGGCGGGAACAGGTGGCGAACGAGAAGCGGGCGTCGTTCGCCGACGACGCCTACTGGGGGAGGCCGGTCCCCGGATTCGGCGACCCAGAGGCCAGGACGGTCGTCGTCGGTCTCGCTCCGGCCGCACACGGGGCCAACCGGACGGGGCGCATGTTCACGGGCGACCGCAGCGGCGACTGGCTGTATCGGGCAATGTGGCGGGCCGGCTTCGCCAGTCAGGCCGAATCCACCGCTGCCGACGACGGGCTCGTGCTCAGCGGCGCGTGGGTGACTGCCCCGGTTCGGTGTGCGCCTCCGGTGAACCGCCCGTCGGTGGAAGAGCGGGATTTGTGCGCATCGTGGTTCGACCAAGAGATGGGCATCTTGGAGCCCCTGGTCGTGGTGGTGCTGGGAGACTTCGCGTACCGCTCGGTCTGGCGGCACCTCGCCGACCACGGGCATGACCTCCCGAAGCCTCGCCCCAAGTTTGCCCACGGCCTGGAGGTCTCGATTCCAGACGGACCCGTCGTCCTCGCCAGCTTCCACGTGAGCCAACAGAACACGTTCACCGGCCGCCTAACGGAGCCGATGTTGGACGCGGTCTTCGAGAGAGCGTACGGGCTGACCCGCGGCGGCTGAGCAGCCGAGGGGTCTGTCTTCCTGCTGGTAGCTCCGCCCTTGACTGGCGACTGGCGACTCGTACCGCCTACTGAATACTCCGGCTGACCTCAGACGTTCTCAGCTTCCTTTCGAACGCGTCGGCCAAGTATGGGTACGGGTTCACCTTGGTGCCGTCGACGTGAAGCTCGAAATGCGTGTGCGAGCCGGTGTGCTCGGCATTGCCGGAGTCACCGACGAAGCCGATAACATCGCCGGCCTTGATGAAGTCGCCGACTTCGAGGTCTTCGGCAAAAGCGACCTCAGCTCCGCCCTCGCCGTTGTCGGTCCCGGTGTGGTCGTTGTTGAGGTGGAGGTAGTGGCTGGTCCAACCGTCGGCATGCCGGATCATGATGTTCCATCCAGAGAGGCGATTCCAGTCGAGACGCTCGACGATGCCGTCGTCGACGGCGACGATCGATATCGCCTTCGGACTCATGATGTCGGTGCCCGCGTGGCGTCGGCCGCCGGAACGCCCTGCACCCCAGGTGTCTCCGAACTCGACGGACGCGGTCTCGTGTGGAAATACCTTGATGATGAAGTCGTCCGGTTCCTCCGGAGACGCCGCTTGCGAAGCGGGAGTGGCGAGTGTGATTGCTGCCATCAGCATTGCGGCTGAGGCCGCGCCGAGCGCGATGCGATAGATCGCACGGTTCATTGGGGCTGCTCCTTCTGTCCGTTGCCGCAGTTCCTGACCCGCGGCATGCGGTCCTCTGGTAGCTCGAAGCCAAAACGGTAGGTACGAACCTCAGATATCGCGATCAGATAGGGGGATGTCCGTCGGTACTCTCACGACCGTTCGCGAGCTGGAGAAACACCCTTGTCCAACCTTGATACTGCTGCGTCGGCTGCCGCCGGTGAACACGATCCGGCGTGGCGGGAAGCCCGCCGCACCGCCGCATTCGAGTCCTTCGCGTCAGCCGCCATGCCGACCCAAGCCGAAGAGATCTGGCGATACGTTGATCTCGACTTCGACCTCGGCGACTTTGGTCCCGCCGTCGGTGCTACGGACGATCTGGGCGAAGATCCGCTGCTCGAGTACCTGGCCGATCCAATCGCCGTCGGCGTAGTTGGGGACACCTTCGCCGGGTCCGAGGTCAACGGTGAAGCGTTCACGGTCATGTCGATGCGCAAGGCCGCGGTCGAGCGCTCCGGCATTGTCGAGGATCTCACCGACCGTGTTGGGTTGTCGGAAGCCGATGGGATTTTTGCATCGGCCGCCGACGCATTCGGTGCGGACGGCGTGTTCATCCACGCTGCCTCGTCAATCGTCGCCCCTTCGGTCGTTGCGATCGACCTGCATGCCGGTCCGTCGGGTTCGGCCAGCTTCCCTTCGGTCGCCATCGTCGCCGAGGAGCACGCCGACGTCTCCGTCGTCGTTCACTTGCGGTCGGCAGCAGATGTGCAGGCGCTCGTGGTTCCTCAATTCTCCGTCATCGTGGGCGCTGGGGCCCGAGTATCACTGAGCCTCGTCCAGAACCTCGGCTATGACGTTCGGTCGCTAGGAGTCCTTCGATCCGAGGTTGGCCCAGACGCTCGATTCCAGTTCGGGGAGATCGGCCTCGGCGGACGCCTGGCTCGCCTCCACCTCGACGTCGCTCTCGCAGGACGCGGGTCGTCTGCCAACGTGGTTGGCGCCTACCTCGGTGAGGAGCACCAGGTGCTCGACTACCGCTACTTCATGCGGCACATCGGGACGAACACGCGCTCGGACATGTTCCTCAAGGGTGCCGTCGAGGATGAGGCCCGTTCGGTATTCACCGGCATGATCCGCATCGAGGAGAGTGGCCAGAAGACTGAGGCCTTCCAGACGAACCGCAACCTCATCTTGTCGGATGGAGCATCCGCACAATCGGTTCCGAACCTCGAGATCCTTGCCAACGACGTGCGCTGCGGCCACGGATCCACCGTTGGGCCGCTCGACGAGGAGCAGCGCTACTACCTCATGAGCCGTGGTCTCGCACCGCAACGGGCCGACCGGCTCCAGGTGCGCGGCTTCTTTGCCGAGGCGCTGGCCAAGCTCCCGCATCCCGAACTCTCACAACTGGTTGGGACCTGGATCAATCGCAAGTACGAGACGGCTCAGGAAGAGGGGAGGCTGCGATGATGGTTGAGATCGCACCTCTTCGCGATCTTCCCGACGGCCGAGGCGTTCTCGTCGAGGTCGGTGGGGAGCGCATCGCTCTGTTCCGCACCGGTGAGTCGGTCCATGCACTCGGCGACCGGTGCAGCCACGCTGAGGCATCGCTCTCCGAAGGCGATCTGTTCGATGGGGAGGTCGAGTGCCCGCGGCACGGGTCGCCCTTCGATCTTGCTACCGGCGAGCCGGGGGCACTGCCTGCAACGACGCCCGTGCCCGTGTATCCGGCCACCGTGCGAGACGGTGTCGTCTATCTGACCATTGAAGGAGCGTCCTGATGGCGAACGCGCTGCAAATCACGAATCTGACCGCACGCCTCGGGGACCTGGAGATCCTCAAGGGCATCGATCTCGAAGTGCCCTTTGGCGAGGTGCATGCGCTGATGGGACCCAACGGCTCGGGCAAGTCGACGTTGACCCACGTCCTGATGGGCAAAACCGACTATGAGGCTGCCGGTTCGGCCCTCGTCGGCGGTGTTGAAGTCATGGGCCTTCCGGTCCATGAACGGGCATGGGCCGGACTCTTCGAGGCGTTCCAGTATCCGACCGCGGTCGCCGGCGTGTCGCTCGACGACTTGGTCGAAGAGATGATTGAAGTGTCCGACGATGCCGATCGCGCCCGGATCCGAACCGTCGACGCGGCTCGCCTGCTCGACATGGATCGCTTCATGGAGCGTGCGATCAATGCCGGCCTCTCCGGCGGTGAGAAGAAGCGCTCCGAGATGTTTCAGCTTGCGGTCTCGGCTCCCAAAGTCGCGGTGCTCGACGAGATCGACTCCGGTCTCGATATCGACGCTGTTCGCGAGGTTGCCGAACTGGTCGAGGCGTTGCGCAGTCCGACGCTTGGTGTGCTGGTGATCACGCACTACAGCCGGATTCTCCGATACATGAACCCGGATCGGGTCCATGTGATGGTCGACGGTCGCGTGGTCGAGTCCGGTGGTCCCGAGGTCGCCGATCGGCTCGAGACCGAGGGATACGCCACGATTCGCTAGCGTCGGATTTGCCGGCGTACCTCCGCTTGCTGGTGCGCATTGCCACGTGTGGTGTGCAGTTTCCGGTGGAAACTGCCAACGGACCGGCGATAGCCGGTACGCAGGCTCGTAGACTTGGGCCTGTGAACTGGTTCTCCGACCATGACGACGCGCGGTCATACGTGTTCGAACTCTCCCGCCTGTGGGTGGTGTGGATCCTCGGGCTGGTCGCGCTTTTCGCGGTGCAGAGTTGGTACGTGCTACTCGCCGGCGTGGTCGTGATCGGACTGCTCATCTGGCTCGTCCGGCCTATCCAGGCCCGCGCCGCAGCGATCGACGATCCGGGCGAAATGGTGGAGCGGAGCGGCGGCCGGTTCGGCGGCGCCCGCACGCGAGGCGAGATGGCCCTGCGTGTGTTGCTCTACGGCGAGGCGCCCCTCTCCGAGGCCGTGAACGAGTTCGGGTTGTGGTGGGGGCTCATCTGGGTACGCCGCGTTGTCATCGCCATTTCGGCCGTTGCCTTTGCCGTGGTGTTCATCGACATCTTGCAGGGTCCGGTATGACCCCAGCCGTTGACCAGGTAGCGGGCATCACCCGACTTGCCACGATCCTCGGCGCAGCGCAGAGGATCCTGATCTTCACCGGCGCTGGCATATCCACGGCGAGCGGCATCCCCGACTACCGCGGGCCGAAGGGCGTCTGGAACACTCGTCGCCCTGTCTTCTACGACGATTTCATGGCCAGCCGCGAATCTCGCGTCGAGTATTGGCGGCAGAAGGCCGAGGATCGCGAGGCCTTCCGCTCGGCGAGACCGAACGCCGTCCACGAGGCCGTCGTCGCCCTCGAACGTGCGGGCCGGCTCGAACTGCTCGTCACCCAGAATGTCGACGGGCTCCACCGCATCGCCGGAACATCGGAGGACCGACTGGTCGAAATCCACGGCACGAACGGGCGCGTCGAGTGCCAGACCTGCTCGGTACGAACCGATCCGAGCGGACCGTTCGAGGAGTTCGAGGCCAGCGGCGAACCCCCGGTGTGCGAGTGCGGCGGATTCCTCAAACCCGCCACGATCTCGTTCGGGCAGGCGCTGCGGATGGAAGACCTGACTCGTTCGTGCGAGGCGGCAAACCGGGCAGATGCTGCGCTGGCTCTCGGTTCGACCCTCTTGGTGACACCGGCCGCCGACATTCCCCTCGAGGCCGCTCGAACCGGCTCGTGCTACGCCATCATCAATCGGGGCCCGACCGAGCACGACGACTCTCCGTTCGTCACACTGCGGGTAGACGGCGACGTTGGCGCCATCTTTCCCGCGGCCGTCGAACAGGCCCTCGCCTAGCCAGCGCTGCGCAACCGGCCCGATGGTCGCGAGATTTCCGGGCTGTATCCTGAACAGACATCCCGCTACGAAGGAGCACGCATGCGGATCGAACGTGACTCGATGGGCGAGGTCGCCGTCCCCGACGATGCCTACTACGGCGCATCGACGCAACGAGCCGTCGACAACTTTCCGATCTCCGACCTCCGGTTCGGGCGTCGCTTCGTCTGGGCGCTCGGGTTGATCAAGGGATCTGCCGCCGAGATGAACGCGTCGATGGGCATCGTCGACGAGGAGAAGTCCGGGGCGATCATCGCTGCTTCCGAGGAGTTGATGGAAGGGCGGTTCGACGACCAGTTTGTCGTCGACGTGTTCCAGACCGGTTCCGGCACCTCCACGAACATGAACGCCAACGAGGTGCTTTCGAACCGTGCGACCGAAATTCTGGGTGGTGAGATCGGGTCGAAGCTCGTCCACCCCAACGATCATGTCAACGCCGGCCAGTCGTCGAACGACGTGATTCCGACGGCAATGCATGTGGCCGCGGTTGCCGCCCTCGAAGAGGACTTGCTCCCGGCGATGCGCAGTCTCAAGGCAAGTCTTGAAACCAAGGCATTCGAGTTCGACGATGTGCTGAAGTCGGGCCGGACGCACCTCCAGGACGCCACGCCGATTCGCCTCGGACAGGAGTTCGCCGGGTATGCCGCACAGGTCGGGAAGGGCATCAACCGGATTAACTCGGCGCTGCCGGACCTTCGCGAGTTGGCGCTCGGCGGCACCGCGGTCGGCACCGGGATCAACGCCCCGGCGGGCTTCGCCGCCGGAACTATCGCGATCATGAGCCGCCGGTCGGGCTTCGCGTTCGTGGAGGCCGAAAACCATTTTGAGGCGCAAGCGGCAAAGGATGCATACGTCAACGCTTCCGGTGTCCTGAAGACGGTCGCGACCTCGATGTTCAAGATCGTCAACGACCTGCGCTGGTTGTCGTCCGGTCCGCGCAACGGCATCGGCGAGATCACGCTCCCGTCGCTCCAGCCGGGTTCGTCGATCATGCCGGGAAAGATCAACCCGGTGATCCCGGAGGCTGTGATGATGATCGCTTCACGGGTCTTCGGAAACGACGTCACGATTACGTGGGGCGGAGCCAACGGCAACTTCGAGCTCAATGTGATGATGCCGGTGATGGCCCATGCGTTGCTCGAGTCGATCGAGCTGCTTGCTTCCGGTGCCCGGGTCCTCAAGGAGATGACGGTCGACGGCATCACGGCCAACGTCGAGCGGGCGGCGTTCCTTCTCGATCAGAACGCCATCGTCGCCACGTCGCTCGTTCCTCACATCGGGTACGACAAGGTGGCCGAGGTGATCAAGAAGGCCTTCGCCGAGGGCCGCGGCGTGCGCGAGGTCGCCCTTGAGATGGCCGTGCTCCCCGAGGACGAGCTCGACGCTGCACTCGACGTTCGCCCCATGACCGAGGGCGGGTAGGGGAGTAGCAAGTACGAAGTAGCAAGTACGAAGTAGCAAGTACGAAGTAGCAAGTACGAAGTAGCAAGTACCAAGTAGCAAGTACGAAGTAGCAAGTACCAAGTAGCAAGTACCAACCGCCGGTCCGAGTCTTGGCTCCGAGGTCTCGGTTCTGATTCTGCCGTGG
>CAZONX010000029.1:13709-21131 GCA_964581295.1 uncultured Acidimicrobiaceae bacterium | reverse complement strand
TGGTGGCTGGGATCCAGCCCTGTGGACCGGGATCGGTCCGATCGACGATGGTGAGGCCAGTTGCCGACCCGTCGAGGATGATCGTGGCATCCTCCGGCCACAATCCGGCGGCCAGCGCGACCGGGTAGCGCGTCTGGTTCGTGGAGCCCCACAACACATAGTCGACCATCGCATCCGGGTCCCCGAATGAACCAGACGAATAGAGACCGACCTCGCCCGAAGTGCCGCTCAGGGGGCCGATGAGGCCCGCGGCCGGGATGACGAGCTCGGGATCGGCTTCCTCGTCGATGCTGATAACCAGCGACTTGCCGGGAGCGAGAACCGTCTGAGGAAGCTCGAGGTAGTACGGGTGCACGGCGACCCAGTGGCCGGTCAGGTCTCCTGCGTCGGGCCCGAGATTGCCGACCTCGATGGAGCCGGAATCGCCGAACGCGACGTCGCCGATGATGAAACGGGCGTCGCCGGTGACGATCGTGGTGGAAGTGGTGGTCGTTTCGCCGCCGTCGGGCACTGACGAAGCAGCGGCTGCCGTTGACGATGGGCTCGTCGACTCGAGGATCGGAGCATCGCTGGTGTCCGAACTACCCGAAGCGTTCGAGCACGCAGCGAGGAAAAGCGTGAGAGCAATTGCGATCCGTTTCACCCGGATAGCCTATCGCTCCTCTGGCAAATGGATCGCTCGCTGATCGGGGGTGAAGAGGGTTCGGCTCAGGCCCAGCGCCACGGTGCTCGTCGCCACGGCGACCGATCCGAGCACCAAGTACATCACGACCACTTGAACTCGGACTGCCTCGATCGGATCGACGCCGGCGAGGATGAGACCGGTCATTGCCCCCGGCAGGAACACGATCCCGACGGCCTTCGTCGTTTCGATCTGGGGAACCAGGGCCGTCTTGAGCGACGAGCGCACGTAGGGAAGGAAGGCGTCTGTGGAGCGGAAGCCAAGCGCCAGTCGAGCCTCGATCAGTGGACGCTTGTCTTTGAACTCCGCCACGATGCGTGTTGCCACGAGAACGGTGGCGGTCATCGAGTTGCCGATCATCATCCCAGCCAGGGGTACGAGCGTCCGCGGCTCGAGGGGGATGATTCGCAGGCCGAACAGGAGTCCGAGGATGATGATCGACGTAGTACCGAACGCTGCGAGCGCCAGCCATCGAACCCGCGGCACCTCGGGAGCGCGCCGCGCAACGACGTCGGCGGCGAATGGCAACATCACCAGCACCCAGGCGAGCGACCACCAGGTCGACCGTCCCGGCTGGAGCAGGAATGCGAGAACGACGCCGGCGAAGAGGAGCTGCACGAGGGCGCGCAGCGATGCCCACACGATTTGTCGTCCGAGATCGAGTCGCTGCCACATCGAGAGGGCGACGGCCACCAGGACCAGCGACGACGCGAGCGCGAGACCGATGAAGGAGATGTTCGTGGTCATCGAGGCAAGTATCGCTGAACCCGAGACCCTGCGAGAATCGCTTCTGCACTGTCGAGCGAAGGGGTCATAGTGGCCGACCGAATCGAAGCGCCCATCGCCGTCGACGATCCGCCGGCGGGCTATCCGGCTGATTGGGTTCAGGATGCCGTCACCGTCGCCGGTGAGACGCTACACATCCGTCCGATCGCCCCGAGTGATCGGGACGCGCTCCAGGCCATGGTGCGGGGTCTCTCACGCCAGAGCACCTACGATCGCTTCTTCCGAGCGGAGCGGGATCTCGAGCCAGAAGAGCTTGATCGCTTCACCCGCCTCGACTACCGCAACGCAATGGCGCTCGTGGCAATCCACCACGGTCGACTCGTGGCGGTGGGTCGATATAACACCATCGACGACGACCCGACGACGGCCGAGGCAGCGTTCGCGGTCAGTGACGACTATCAGCAGAAGGGCATCGGGACGCTCCTGCTGTACCGATTGACGGCCTACGCGAGCACCTGCGGAATCGAGCGTTTTCGGTCGTATCTGCTGGCCGACAATCACGTGATGATGCGCGTCTTTCGTGCCTCAGGGTACGGCGTCGAACGCAACGCCGAGGAGGGGGCATATACAATCACCTTCCCTGACGAGGAGACCGACGAGAGCTCGGCCTTCCGAGCTGAGTGGGAGAAGCGGGCGGCGGCGAAGTCGATGATGCCGCTGATGGCGCCGCAGTCGGTAGCGGTCATCGGAGCGAGCCGAGATCCGGAGTCGATCGGAGGGAGGCTGTTCAGCAACCTCCTGGCAGGCAACTTCAGCGGCCCGGTCTACCCGGTCAATCCGAAGTCACCGGTGGTGCGGTCGGTCGCGGCGTACCCCACAATTCTCGACACGCCGGGGAGTGTCGATCTTGCGTTCATCGTGGTTCCCTCGCGGTTCGTGATCCCCGCCGTCGAGCAGTGCATCTCCAAGGGCGTGAAGGCGCTCGTCGTCATCTCCGCTGGCTTCTCCGAGGTCGGCGGCGCTGGATCCGATCTGGAGGCGGAATTGCTCGCCCTTGTCCGTTCGGCCGGCATCCGGATGGTGGGACCCAACTGCATGGGTCTGCTCAACACGGATCCAGCGATCAGCCTCGACGGTCAGTTCGGTCCGATCATGCCGTCGCGTGGGAACGTTGCTTTCTCGTCGCAGTCGGGCGCGCTGGCGCTTGCCATCCTCGATTCCGCCGCTCGTCACGGGATCGGTATCTCGACGTTTGTCTCCGTCGGCAATCTCGCAGATGTCTCGGGTGACGACCTTCTGCTGTTCTGGGAGGACGATCCGGCGACCGACGTGATTCTCCTGTATATGGAGTCGTTCGGAGATCCGCGCCGCTTCGCTCGGTTGGCGCGGAGGATCGCTCGCAACAAGCCCATCGTGGCCGTCAAGTCGGGCCGGACGCAATCCGGCGCACGCGCCGCGAGCAGCCACACCGGCTCGCTCGCGAGCCTCGATGTGGCGGTGGATGCGTTGTTTCAGCAGACCGGCGTGATCCGCGTCGACACGCTCGAGGAACTGTTCGACGTCACCATCCTGCTGTCGAACGAGCCGATCCCCAAGGGACGGCGCGTTGGGATCGTGTCGAATGCAGGGGGCCCTGCCATCCTCGCCGTCGACGCCCTCGAATCTCGCGGCCTCGAGGTGCCAGTGCTCTCTGACGAGCTCCAGGAACGTCTCCGCCAGAAGCTGGCGCCGGAGGCTGCCATCCGCAATCCGATCGATATGATCGCCGCCGCCGGCGCGAAGGAGTATGGCGCCGTGCTCGAGACGCTCCTCGAGGCCGACGATCTGGACGCCGTGATCGCAATCCACATCCCGGCGTCCGCCATTGATCTCCTGGAGATCCAGAACACGATCCGGGACGTCGGGGAAGCCTACGAAGGCGACAAGACGTTCCTTGCCGTGTTCATGCAGTCCGGGAAGATCTCGGACGAGGCGCCGAAAGTCACGTCGACGATCCCTGAGTTCGCCTTCCCAGAGCGAGCAGCGCAAGCGCTCAACGACGCCGTCCGATACGGCGAGTGGCTCAGGCGGCCGGAAGGGGAGATCCCGACGTATGACGACGTCGATCGCGATCGTGCTCGCGCCGCACTCGACGCGGCGCTTGCCGACATGGGCGAGGACGGCGGCTGGTTGGATCCGGACACGATCGACGTTGTCCTCGAGAGCTACGGGATCCGTGTCCCTGCGTCGGCAGTGGTGGCGACGGAGGACGAGGCGGTCGAGCAATCGGCCCTGATCGGCGGACCTGTGGTGCTCAAGGTGCTGTCCCCATCCGCTCTGCACAAGTCCGACGTCGGGGGCGTCGCCCTCGACATCGAGGGCGAAGGGGCCGTACGCGACGCCTACCAGCAGGTCGTTGCGTCGGTACCCGATCCGGACGGCGTGCTGATCCAGGAGTTCATCTCCGGTGGGCATGAGATCCTGATCGGCATGATCGAGGATCCCAACTTCGGTCCGCTGGTCGTGTTCGGACTTGGCGGTGTCTTCGTCGAACTCATTGGCGACGTGGCGTTCCGGATCCATCCGCTCACCGACCTCGACGTCGCAGACATGATCCAGGAAGTGAAGTCGGCCCGACTGCTCGAGGGGTACCGCGGGGCAGAACCCGGCGACATAGAGGCCGTCACGGAGGCGCTGCTTCGCGTGTCCGCCTTGATCGAGGACCTGCCGGAGTTGTCCGAGATGGACATGAACCCCATCAAAGTGGGCAGACCCGGTGAGGGTGTGTGTGTGGTTGATGCTCGGATCAGGGTGGAGCCCGTCGGCGAGGTGGATGAATCGGTCCGCTCCGATATCCCGGCGGCGTCGTAGCCAAGATGCAACAATGACGCCCGACGCCGAGGAGAGGAACACCGAGTGCAGGTCGTAGACCTCATGACGACCGACGTGATCACGGTCTCGCGAGAGACTGGGATCCGTGATGCCGCGCGGCTCATGTTCCGCAATCGGGTGAGCGGGCTACCGGTGACGTCGCCGGAAGGGTTGCTTGTTGGCATCATCACCGAAGCCGATTTCCTGCGGCTCGAGGTCGAGCGTCAGGATGGCGCGACCGATCTCGGCGAGACCGTTGGAGACGTGATGTCGGACGGCGTGGTCACGACGAGTCCGGACACCGAGGTCTACGACGCGGCGAAGATGATGACGTTCCAGGACATCAAGCGCCTCCCCGTCGTCGACGACGACGCCCGGCTGCTCGGCATCATCTCGAGGGCCGACATCGTCTCGGTCTTCACTCGACCGGACGATGTGATTGAGGATGAGATCCGGGAAGACCTGATCCGTCGCGTCCTGTTCATCGATCCAGACGAACTCGACGTTTCGGTGACCAACGGTGTCGTGACGTTCGTGGGGGAAATTGGGACGCGCAATGAAGCGCGCCTCCTTGCAGAGCTCGCCTCGCGGCTCGATGGTGTGCTCCACGTTGAGAGTCAACTGGTCTGGCGCCTTGACGACGGCACCGAATAGACGGCGACGTCATCCGCCAAGGACCGGGCCCCGGTAGCATTCCGCCCCGATGATCCCTGCACGTGCCCTCGATCTTCGATCCGCGCTCACTCCCGGACCGAACGGAGTGCGCTTCGGCGTGTTCCCCTTCAACGGAGAGCCGCTGGACTTCGTCCGAGCCGGTTCCAGTCGTTTCGAGGGAGCGTTCTACTTCTCCTCACCAGACGGGCACGCGATCGGCGGTCTCGGCGTCGCAGCGCGGACGTCGGCGACTGGCGCGGATCGGTTCGCCCAATTGCGGTCGACCATCGACGCCTGGTCACTTCCCGAGCCGTTCCGTGCGTTCACCGGATTCGCGTTTGCTCCCGATGGGCCGCGGTCCGAAGCGTGGGCGTCGTTCTCTTCGGCCGAGGCCGTCCTGCCGATCGCGGCAATTCTGCGAAGTGGCGACGAGAGGCTCCTTCTCGTTGCGCTGCCTTCCGATGTCGATCCTGACGACCTCACCGAGAGACTCGCCTCGCTCTCGACCCCCCCACGTCCGCCCTATCCCAACCTGGGAGACCACACCCTCGAGTCTTGCCCGCCCGTCTCCGAGTGGACCGCTGCTGTGACCGAGGCGGTCGACGCCATCCACGACGGCACCGTCAGGAAGGTCGTGCTCGCGCGGTCCGTTGTGGTGCGCTCCGACGATGCCCCGGACGGGTTCAACCTCGTGAGCCACCTCGAGCGCTCGTATCGGCAGTGCTTCAGTTTCGGGTGGCGCTCCAACGGCGCGACCTTCGTGGGGGCGAGTCCCGAGCTGCTCGTGCGGCTCGATGGGGGGGTCGTGACTTCGAATCCACTTGCCGGCTCCGCTCGGCGCGGCGAAGGCGAGGCCGAAGATCGACTCCTGGCCGACGAACTCATGCACTCAGAGAAAGACCGCATCGAGCATCGGTTTGTCGTCGACGACGTGGCCGATCGACTTGGTCCCTACACCGACGGCCTCCAGGTGCCGGAGCATCCTTCGCTCAAGCGCATGGCGACTGTGCAACACCTCTCGACCGCGATCACCGCTTCGGCTCGCGGCGGCGTGCACATTCTCGACCTCGTCGACGCGCTCCATCCGACACCAGCCGTCGGCGGTACCACGAGGGAAGCCGCAGAGGCGTTCATCGCGAAGGCAGAGAGCTTCGACCGGGGCTGGTACTCGGGTGGGGTCGGCTGGGTCGACGGCTCCTCTGAGGGAGAGTTCGCGATCAGTCTCCGCTGTGGTCTCCTCGAAGGCACACGTGCTCATCTGTTCGCCGGGGCGGGCATCGTCGAAGATTCCAACCCCGAGTCGGAGCTGCTCGAAACGCGCCTCAAACTCCGCCCCATGCTCGAACTACTAGCGGCGACGTAGAAGGAGTAGCGAGACACAAGTAGCAAGTATCAAGGCCGGACGTCCCGGATCCTGCTTCTGTCTTGCTACTTGCTACTTGCTACTTGCTACTTGCTACTGCCGCAGCTGCGGCCTCGTAGATCCGGCCGTGGACGCGCACGTTCTCGTCTCGTTGCGTTCTGATCTCGACGAAGAGGGGGCCGTCGTCCTCGGCGACCGAGGCCGCGAGTTCATCGGCGGTCGCGATCGTCCTCGCCTCGATGCCGAACGCGCTCGCGATGGCTGCCAGCGAGTGGCCGTGGGGGGTCCCGAAGAGGGCCTCGAATCGCTCGTCGGTGAGTTGGGACGCCTGGGGAAGGAAGTGGAAGATGCCGCCGCCGTCGTTGTTCGTGGCCACGATCGTGACGGGCAGGCTGTGCCTGGCAATCAGCCCGAGGGCCGTGGCATCGTGAAGCACCGACAGGTCGCCAGCGAGGGCGATGACCCTTCGGCCGTCGGACGATGCGGCGCCTGCAGCAGCGGACAGCAGCCCGTCGATGCCGTTTGCTCCCCGGTTGGCGAGAACGGCCACATCGCCCCTGGGTGGGCCGGAGAAGGCATCAAGGTCTCGAATCGGCATCGACGACGCCACGTAGATCGTGGCACCGGAAGGGGCTGCCGCCGCCGTCATTCGTGCGGTAGACGGCTCATTCGGGAATGCCTCGTTCGCGAGCGTGTCGACGACGGCGTCGCCGACGGCACGGTCGGCCTCGCTCCAGGTGCCGAGCCATTCGTTCGGTGCGGCGTCAATGCGGCCGGCGAGATCGGCGAACGTCACGGCCGGATCGGCCCGGTACACGACGTCGGCGATCCCGAGCGGGTCGCGCCATCCAGCGTCGTCGATGGAGATCTGCTCTACGGTCGAGTCTTGCAACCACGACCAGAGACGTCGGGAGGTCGGCACCGGACCGACGCGCACGACGATCTCCGGACGGTGAGCGTCGAAGAACCCAGATGACGCGAGGACGTCGCCGAAGGCGATTGTGGAAGGTGATGGGAACCGGCACTGGACGTCCGAGACGATCGGAACTGCCGCCTCGCCGCACAGCATCGCTGCTGCTGCGGCGAACCCCGGCCGCTGGTGACCGCCGGCCACGATGAGCCATCTCCGGCCCGAGAGCCGGGCGGC
>CAZONX010000029.1:0-13609 GCA_964581295.1 uncultured Acidimicrobiaceae bacterium | reverse complement strand
AGGGGTACCCGGGCCTGGCTCGCCTCGGCGATGGCCGGGTGGTAGTTCGCCGCTGCGGTACCTGAGGTTGAGACGAGGGCCGCCGGGATGCCGCTCTGTTTGGCGATTCCCAGGGCGAAGAAGCCGCCGGATCGCTCGTCAAGGGCGATGTGCGTCGTGATTCGGGGCTCCATTGCAAAGGCAAGGGCGAGCGGCGTGCTGCGAGAACCCGGGGACACAACGGCGTGGCGGAGACCGAGATCGGCGAATGCTGCGGCAAGGCGTGTAGTGAGGGCTGCTGCGGGGTCCACGACTGCGAGGTTACCGCCGGGCGAGTCGGTCCGGCTGCCATACTGGCGGCATGCATCGCGGCTCAGCTCGTTGGTGGACGATCGTGGTGGTCCTTCCGGCGCTCATCGTATTCGCCGCGTTCGTCCCGCTCATCGCTTTCCGATCCCGGTACCCGGACCCCATCGCCGTGCATTGGGGCTTCACCGGTCCGCCGAACGGCGAGATGTCGTTCCTGCTCTATGTGGCGCTCCTCGCAGCCGGAATGCTCCTGGCGTGGTTCGCACTCGCAGCTGGGTCGCGCGTGTCGATGCCATCGGCTCCGCTCGCCGCGACGATCTACTTCATCCTCGGCCTCGTCGCAGTTGTGAACGTTCAGATCGTGGTCGCGAATCTCGATGCACCCACGTGGCAAGAGGCCGAATCGATGTCGGTGTGGTTCCTGATTGGTGCGATCGCCGCTGCAATGGTCGCAGCAACGGTGGGATGGCTGGGTGCCGGTGGATCCGATGGAGTCCCCGTTGACGAACTGATGGCTCCAGGAGTCGCCCCGGAGGGGTCGTGGTCGGGGTCCGCATCGAATGGCTGGCTCGCAACGCTGAGTGTTGCCCCTGTGGTTCTTGCGGTCTTCCTCGAACCGATCTGGATGGTCCTCATGATCGCGATCGCCATCGTCATGGTCTCGTTCTCTTCTGTGCGCGTCACTGCCGAATCGGACGGCGTGACCATTGCCATCGGGCCGTTTGGCTGGCCGAGCCAGCACATACCGATTGACGAAGTCACAGGGGCCGAGGCGTTCGAGATCAAGCCGATGGCCTACGGCGGCTGGGGATACCGTGTTCGTTCGGGCGTGCGGGCGTTCGTGATCCGCGGTGGCCCGGCCATCCGTGTCGGCCGTGAGACGGGGCCCGACACGCTCGTCACCGTCGACGACGCCCAGATTGGGGCGGTCTCGATCGGAGCGCTCGCGCGGCGCTGATCAAGCGATGAGCACGCCAGCGGACAAGAGTGCGGCAAAGAGGAGCTGAAGCCTCGCGGTCGCCTTGAGCACTCCGATGAGGGGAGGGCCGGCCGTCTCGATGAAGATGGTTCTCACCGGCATCAGCGCCAGCGGCAACGAGAAGAAGGTGATGAGCGCCCACGAGGGCAGGACGGTGGCCACCACACCGGTGGCCACGGCTGTGTAGGCGCCGCCGATCATTCCAGCGTAGAGCCATCGTGCCGGCCCGCGCCCAAGGATCACCGCGAGCGTGCGTTTCCCCGCAACGCGGTCGGTCTCGATGTCCCGAACGTTGTTGGCAACGAGAATGGCTGATGCAAATAGACCCATGGCGACGGCGGCCACCCAGGCATCAGCTGGTGCGGTGCGGTCGTAGACATATCGGGTGCCCACGGTGGCCACCAGGCCGAAGAATACAAACACGAACACCTCGCCGAGGCCGTAGTACCCGTATGGGATCGGGCCGTTCGTGTAGCCGAGCGCCGCGATTATCGAGACGACCCCGATCACCAGGATGACCCAGCCGGCGAGCCAGATCAGGTAGAGCCCGGCCAGACCGGCGAAGGCGAAGGCGGCGAGGATCCCCCGCTTCATCTGTGTCGCCGTCAGCAGTCCTGAAGCGACCGCACGAGTGGGACCGATCCGGTCCGCGGTATCCGCGCCCTTCTGAGCGTCGGCGAGGTCGTTGGCGAAGTTCACGCCGATCTGAATGGCGATCGCTGCGAAGAGCGTGACGATGAACGCGTCCCACGCGAACACACCATCGGCACCGGCCAGAGCGCTCGCAACGACCACCGCCGCGACCGCAGCCGGCAGTGTCGCGGGCCGCGCCGCCAAGACCCAAGCCCTCATTGGAGGAGACTCGAGACGCGTCGGTCTGTCGACTGTCGACTGTCGACTGTCGACTGTCTTAGAAATGCCACGGGTAGGTGTGGTAGTCCTGGTCGCGCTTCTCAAGGAAGGCGTCGCGACCCTCTTTGGCCTCGGCCGTTCCGTACGCCAGGCGGGTTGCCTCGCCTGCGAAGAGTTGCTGGCCGACCATGCCGTCGTCTTGGAGATTGAACGCGTACTTCAGCATCCGCTGCGCTGTCGGACTCTTCCTGACGATTTCCCGGGCCCATTCGAGCGCGACCGACTCGAGGTCCTCGTGCTCGATCACTGCGTTGACCATGCCCATGTCGTACGCATCTTGGGCGGAGTAGTCGCGGCCGAGGAAGAAGATCTCTCGTGCCCGCTTCTGCCCGACCTGCCGGGCAAGCAGGGCAGAGCCGTAGCCGCCGTCGAACGAAGCAACGTCGGCGTCGGTCTGCTTGAACACGGCGTGCTGGGCTGACGCAAGTGTGAGATCGCAGACGACGTGGAGGCTGTGCCCGCCTCCGACCGCCCAGCCCCCAACGACGGCAATCACTACCTTGGGCATGAAACGGATCAGGCGCTGGACCTCGAGGATGTGAAGCCGACCGAGACGGGCCTGATCGACGTCGCCTGTGCCTTCGTACTGGTAACCATCCGCTCCGCGAATGCGTTGATCGCCCCCGGAGCAGAACGCCCACCCGCCGTCTTTGGGCGACGGGCCGTTTCCGGTGAGCAGCACGGCGCCGACATCGGAGGTCATGCGCGCGTGATCGAGCGCAGTGTAGAGCTCGTCGACGGTGTGGGGCCGGAAGGCGTTGCGCACCTCGGGACGGTTGAACGCCACCCGCACGGCGCCGATTTCTCGGGCTCGGTGGTAGGTGATGTCGGTGAAGTCGAACCCCGCAACGGGGTCCCACGCGTCTGGATCGAATATCTGGGATATCACGAGCAGATACTGTAGTGAGCGCAATGACCGTCACCCTGCCGCACGAGTGGGCGAAGACCCACGCAGAATCAAACCCCGACGCCCCCGCGATCGTCGCGGGAGGCTCGACGGTGTCATACGGAGAGCTCGATCGCCGCGTTGATGCCTTCGCGCGGCGCCTGGCAACAGCTGGGGTCGGTGCTGGCGACCTAGTCCCGATCGAGGCGATGTCCACGCCTGAGACCGTCATCGCCCTTGTCGGGATTCATCGGGCGGGCGCGGTAGCGCTCCCGCAATCCGAGCCTGCGCTCGATGACCGTTCACCTGCCCCTCCGGGGACCCATACGGTGGTCCCGACGTCCGGGAGCACCGGAGAGCCGCGCGGGGTGATCCTGACCGAGGCCAACATCGCGGCCTCCGTCGATGCGTCGCAGCGTCGCCTCGACAACGACGCCGGAGACCGGTGGTTGCTGACGCTCCCGCTGTTCCACGTCGGTGGTCTTTCGATCGTGTGGCGCAGCCTGACGGCCGGTGGTTCGATCGAGATACTCGAGCGGTTCGATGCCGCCGCAGCGAGCCGGGCGCTTCACCATGGCTCGATCACGATGGCGAGCCTGGTACCGACCATGCTGCACCGCATTCTCGAACACGATCCCGGCCCCTACGCGGGCTGCAGAGCGGTACTGCTCGGGGGTGCCCCGGCACGCGTTGGGCTCGTCGAGCGGGCGCTGGACGCTGGGCTGCCCGTCCTTGCGACGTACGGCATGACTGAGGCGGCCTCGCAGGTGGCGACGGTCGAGCCGGGCATGGCCGCCGAAGCGCTCGGCACGGCGGGACGACCATTGGATGGAGTCGACGTGACGATTGCAGATGATGGTGAGATCCTGCTCGAAGGGCCGACCGTCTCTCCCGGCTACCTCGGCGAGCCACCCCGCGTGGGTCCGCTTCGCACCGGCGACCTCGGACACGTCGACGCCTGGGGGCGCCTCGTTGTCTCGGGTCGACGCGACGGCACGATCATCACCGGGGGAGAGAACGTCGCCCCGGCAAACGTCGAGGCGATCATCGATGCGCTTCCTGGTGTCGGAGGCTCGATCGTGGTCGGCGTCCCGGACGATGAATGGGGGCAGATTGTCACCGCGGTCATCGAGACAGTGCCGGGCGCGCTTTCGACGATCGAAGCCGCGGTGCGCCGCCGCGTCGTACGGCACGAGGTTCCGAGGCGTTGGCTCCCGGTCGATGAGGTCCCGCTACTACCGAACGGGAAACCGGATCGATCCGCAGCGCTACGGCTTGCCATCGACGCGGGGTAGCCGAGCCGGTCCTACGGCAGATGGGCCATTCCGTCCACGCTCTCGACGTACGCCTCGGGCGCGAGGGCGAACAGCCGCCCGCCCAGCGCCAGAGCCGTCGATCGCAGCATCTCGCGTTGTTGTGCCGCTCCGTGAGCGACGGCACGAAACGCCCCGTCGGCGGTACGTGATCGGCACACGTCGATGAGCACGGTGTGGTCGTGCTCGAGACCGAGGTCGTCGCCGAGGATGGTGAACGGTCTGGTGAAGTCGGAAGCAACTCCGACTATCTCGAGCTGGTAGCGGATGTACTTGACCCGCCGCCGCCACCCGTGGAACGTCGCGTCGGACGGGTTGGATCGCACGGACTCGAAGTCGGCGAGGCCGCGACGGTAGGTCCTGCGAAGCCCGGCTCGGATCGACGCGGCATCGGGGCCGCCCCAATCGACATGCTGCCAACGCTCGGCGGTGGCACTAAGACGATCGGCGGCGTCGATACGGACACCGGACTCGAGGCCGGCGATCGCTTCCCGGTGATCGCCGGCGAGTGATGCGACCACCGCATCGGATGCCCCGGTTGCGGTTGCCGTCTCGATGAGCACGAGGGAATCCCTCGCCGGTGCGAGGAGACGGGCGGTGTCGCGCAGGGCACTGTTCTCCGACCGGTAGAAGTCTTTGCCGACCGACCGGCGCGCGAGGCGCAGAAAGGCCCGCAGTCGCTTGATGCCCTTGCGTGTCGTGTGCACCGCGGCGTCCACAGCGACGGGTTCGCGCAACCCGGTCGCCAGTCGCTCGAGATCCGCGGTCGCCTTCGACGCAAGGTTCCTCACGGTGCAATCACCGGAGCGATCTGCGCCAAGTCGTCGTCGCTCAGATCGTCGATCGTTCCAGTCATGACCGGTGCGTACTCGGAGAGCATGGCCTCCTGATCGCCGGTGTCGACGGAGAGGAGGTCCAGGATTCGTGTGCCGTTGATCGACCCGTTTCCACCGCCGATGCGCCACTGACTCGGACTCGTCTCGACGTCGCGAACACGCCGTACGCCGGTCGCCGGATACCCCTCCTGGCTCATGACGGCCACGGCATACGACCAGGCCGCAGGGTCGCCGTCTCCGAAGAGCGACTTGGAGATCCGCGCCGTCACACGACCCTTGTCTCCGAAAACGAGAACCTTGAACGTCGGTTCGGTCTCGGTGGTTGTGCCATCGGCCTCGGCTACGTACAACGCTGGGTACCAGCCCTCCACGGTGAGCGCGCGGTCCCACCCGGATCCGGACTCCCAGGACGCGTTGCGGCCGGGAAGGAACCGGCGTGCGCCGTTTGGAGTCTCCGGGTCGACGTCGACGTAGACGTCGAACGTCTGGATTGAGAGACCGTTCGGGCTGTCCCATGAGTTCAAGACGGGACCTCCCACGTCGAAGGTAAAGACCAGGTCATCTCCCGACTCTCCGACACTGAACGCTGTGAGGTCGTAGGAGCCAGGGCCGAACAGCGGATCAGTGGGGTACGAATAGGCTCCGGGGCCGTGGTCGTCGCCTTCGGGGTCGATGACCTCGAATGCCGTGGCGACATCGGAAATGCCCGGAACGACCATGACTCCCGGACCGCCTCCGGGTGCCATCGCCGACTCCGGCCCGCCGGCTCGGTCGACCAGGCGAAGGGCGATCTGGTCCCCGACTTCGATCGGCCCGAGCGATGTCAGCGGCACCGAGAACTCCACTCGCGTCCCGTCAAACCCGGCTGCCAGTGTGCCCGCTTCAAGGAGCATGCCGGCGTCCACCAGGCCGTCGCCGGTTCCGACTGGCGGGAGAAGAGTGGGACCGCGCACGTTTGTCGGGTCGACGCCGCGCCACGAGAGCAGGTGCGTCGCATCGAACCCAAGGACCTTCGCTCCGACGGTCATGCCTCGGCCGGGAACAACCGAGGGAACGCCGAGGTAGAGGTCGAATCCGGCTTCGTCGTTGCCGAGCACCTCTGCGGCGTAGTCCACGCGGATCTGGAGGCGGTCCTTGTCGTAGACCCAGCGGTAGGCGGCGAAGGGCTTGCCATCGAGTGTGTAGAGACCTGTGGTGTCCCACTCCGACGTGTCGACCTCCGCGTCGATCTCGATCGAGGCGACATCGTCGGGTGTCCGATCGGGGGCCACGGCCGGCTCCGCGACGATCGGTGTGCTCACGAACGCAGGGCGCTCGACACCGAGACCGTCGAAAACCTGCCCGAGAAGCTCGCGGAAGGCGCGATCGAAGTAGCCGTCGTCACCCGAGTTCTGATCGTCGCCGTACCACCAGAACCAATCCGAACCCTCGGCGAACAGGAGAGAGGTATACGCGGCCTCGAGCTGATCGGTCGTCGACGAACCAGACGATTCCGCCTGAACGTACGCACGCCGCGTGGCCCACAACGCATCCCACGCCGCGGCCTCCTCCGGCTCGCCGATCCACGTTGCGAAGTTCGGCTGGAACCACGAAGCGGGGAAGACATCGGGGAGGGGTTCGACCCGGTCGTCGAGGTGCGACAGGAGTTCGGTCGGGGTGACGGTGCGAACGAGGTCCGAATCGCTGAGGTTCTGATAGAGGGCGTTCAGGAAGTCCTTGCCGTCGTTCTCGTAGTGTTCCCAGGCGTTCTCTCCGTCGACCACGATCGTGACCACCTTCGGCCCTTCGACGCCGAGCTCATCGAGGCGAGCGTTCACGTTGCCCAGACGGTTCATGAAGTCGTTGGCAGCCGCTGTGGCCGGCGTGCCCGAATACTCGAACCCGATGAGGTCCGAGATTGTCACGTCACGGAAGAAGATCGGCAGGTCGGGGTTGCGCGAGTGTTGCGCCGCGTACGGGCGATAGAGGATGTCCGCATCGACGACGGTCCCATTCGCGTCGCGCTCGAATGACCCGGTGTCGAGTGTCTGCCCGAGGACGTGCTCACCGGTTGCGATCCATGTGACTCCTTCCCCCGCCCAGATCGACGTGACTTCCTGTGGGACGGCGCCCTCTCCCGGCCACATGCCGGCCGGTCGACGTCCGAGCAGGCGTTCGGCGACCTCGAGACCGCGGGTCACCTGGTCCCGGGCGTCGAGCGGTTCACGGAAGCGTTGCGCCGGCATGACCGCGGTCGGATCGCCGGCCAACGCGAGGTCCGTGTCAGAAAGCAGCGGAAGAATGGGATGGGCGAGGGGCGTGGTCGTGACCTCGATCTGGCCCTCCGCCCAGAGGCGCTGGTGTACATCGAGGGTTGCCGCCACCGCATCGAGATGCATCTTGAGCACGGGTTGCTTGTCGGCGTCGTCGAAGTCACGCCCTTGGTCGACGAGATCCTGTAGAACGGGGTCCTCGAGCAGCGTGGGGTCGGTCCATGCGAGGTTGAAGAGGACCTGAAGGTCGAGGTAGTCCTGTGTGGAGAACTCCCTGCCTTCGGCCCGCTGGTCGGTTAGTGCTTGGTACCGCGGGTACTGGGCGATGATGCGCGGGTTGACGTCGAAAAAGCGCGCCATCACGAATGCCTTCTCCTCCTCGGTCAACTCCTCTGCGGGCACCTCGGTGTGCACCCAGTACGAGTCGCGCGTCCCCTCCATGATCTCCTCGAGTTGGAGGAGCAGCACCGGCGTCAGATTGAACGAGATGCGCAGGTCGGGGTAGCGCCCAACCAGGTCCGCCATGTCCCAATAGTCCTTGGCGGCATGGAGCCGGACCCACGGGCGGGTCACCACGCCGTCCTCATCCTTTGGGTAGAGGGGCTGATGCTGGCGCCACAACAGCACGAGGTGAAGATCGTCGTCGTTGAGCGCCGTTCGCACGGGCGCTGTGGTGGTTGTGGCGGCTGTCGCCTCCGGCGCGGTGGTCGTGGTCGTGTCATCGGCCGACGGCGAACACGCCGCCGCGCCCAGGAACAGAGCTACAAGAACGACCAGGCGTCTCAACGTTCGAGGCCGAGGTTTTCGAGGTAGGCATCGGCCGACGGCTCACGTCCAAGGAACGCTCGAAGGTGATCGATGGCGTCGCGCGAGTATCCCCGGCTCAAGACTTCGTCTCGATATCGAGCTCCGACCGCCGGACTGAGAACGCCTTCATCGGCGAATACCGAGAACATGTCATCGCCATAGACTTTCGCCCATTGGTAACCGTAGTAGCCGGCGTCGTACCCGCCCATGAGGTGCCCGAACGACGCAGCGAAGTGGGTGCCCTCGTGGTAGGGAATCAACGTCAGGGCAAAGGCTTCCCGGGTCGCCTGGTCGAGGTCGATGTCGGCGGAACCTGAGTGAATAGCGAGATCGAACTCGCCGAGGAACACTTGCCTTAGCGTCGAGAGGCCGACGTTCTGATCTCGGCCCTCCACGAGACGCTCGACGAGGTCGCTTGGAATGACCTCACCGGTTTCGTAGTGGCGGGCGAAGCGTGCCAGCACCTCGGGTTGCCACATCCAGTGCTCCATGATCTGCGACGGCGCCTCGACGAAGTCCCACTCGGTGTCGTAGCCGGCGAACCGGGGGTGGTCGACCTCGGTCAGGCAGAAGTGCAGAACGTGGCCGAATTCGTGGAACAGCGTCAGGGCTTCGTCGTGCTTGAGCAGGGATGGAGAGTCCGGTCCCGGCTTGGTGAAGTTCGCAACCACCGCTGCGACCGGCGCGCGGTAGCTGGCGTCGGACATGCGCATTCCTCCGGTGATCGAGAAGCAGGCGGCGTGCCCGTACTTGCCTTCGCGCGGGAAGAGGTCTGCATAGAAGAAGGCGATCGGCTCGTCGGCACCGCGGTTGCGTATCTCGTACAGCTTCGCATCGTCGTGCCATGCCAATGGCTCGGCAACCTCGCGATACTCGAGGCCGAAGACGTCGCCGGTAATCGCGAACATGCCGTCGACGACGGTCTCGAGCGGAAAATACTCGGCGACCTCGTTCTGGTCGATGCCGTAGTCCTGCTGCCGTTGCTTGGTGTGGTAGTACATCCAGTCCCACGAGCGGATGGGCTCTCCATCGAGGTCGGTATTCGCTAGGTCCTGGAGCGCTGCCAGTTCATCTGTGCCGCGCGCGGTGAGGCCCGGGATGATCGAGGAGTAGAGGGCGTTGACGGCGGCTGGGTCCGCCATCTTGACCTCCATGGCGTAGTTGGCCCATGTTGGGTAGCCGAGCAGCCCGGCGATCTCATTGCGGAGTGCCACGGCCTCCCCAAGTAGCGGTATGTTGGCGTCGGCGGCTCGATTCCAGAACTTGTACTGCATCTGGCGCCGGAGGTCGCGGTCGTCTGCCTCTTGGATGTATGGGATGTAGTCCGGGTACGCCATTGAGACCCGGTAGGTACCGTCGACGGCACCGGGCGCGAGACGATCGACGTAGGAATCGGGAAGCCCCGCAAGGTCTTCGCGCGTCATTTCGATGGCGTCGCCCCACTCATCGAGGTTGCTCGCGTACTCAACCTGAACCTCTATGAGTCGCTGCTGCAACTCCCGAAGGAGGGCGCGATCCTCCTCGGTGAGATCGTGTCCAGCACGTCGAAGATCTCTGAGCCAGAACTCCAGGTTGCGCGCCTCGAGCCCCGTGAGGTCGGACGCGGCGTCTGATGTCGCATACCCGCGCACGGCTGCTGCGAGATCGTCGCGCATCACGAGGTCCGCGACCCACTTGGAGGTGCGTTCGCCGGCAGCGACCCCGGCGGCACGCACATCGCCGTCGGGATGGACCCGGGCCATGAACGAACCTTCCCCGGAGGCGTCTGAGAGCAGGACGCCCACACCGTCAAGCGGTGCCACGGTGTTCGCGTACGTACGCGCAACATGGGCAGTCACGGCTTCGTCGACCAGCGACTCGGCTTGAGCGATAGCGGTCTCGGTGACCGCAGTCACCGATTCGGGGGTTACGTTCGTGTAGTCATGGGGCATGCTGAGCAGCGTACCGGGCCTTCCGAATTCACCTCGGCCTGGATGCGACGGTGATGTCGAAAAGCAGCGGGCGGTGCGATGGCCCGAGGTCCGGTCCGACGCGGCGCGTCGGGACGGTGAGGTCCCCGCGGTATACCGCGTGGTCGAGGGGGAGACCCGCGTAGGTTCCGATGATCGGCCAGTCGGTGGACGGCCACGACGCCACGTAGCCGAAGCCATCCTCGGAGTTGACCATCCCAGACGCCATCACTTCGAATGCATGCGACCACCGAGACGCCTCGAGGTTGCCGGTCACGACGACCGACTCATCGATCGACGACACGGCTTCGTTGATGGCGGCAAACCGCCCGATGCGGCGGTCGGACTCGAGGGTCGAGGAAGGGTTCTGCGCCGCGATGCCGACCACGATCGCTTCGGTGGATCCACTGGCGACGCGAACGGTGAGATCCGAACCTGGAATCGGATCGAGTGGCTCAACCTCAGCTTCGTCGCGGACGAGGACGGCGGCGCGTCCGACCGCATCCGGGCCCACAGATACCGAAAGGACCCGGTACGGGACCTCTGCGGTAGCGATCGCATCACCCCAGTCGGCGTTGGTCCGATAGAGCAGCGCGACGTCGGCTTCGACACCGTCGATCCACGTCAGGATGGTGCGCGGGTTGTCCGGCGCGCCGCTGGTGTCGAGACTGACGATCCGGACGCGGTCGCTCGATCCCACGGTCTCCTGCGTCGCGAGCCACATCGGGGCAACGAGGGCGCCGTTGATGATGGCTGCGAGCAGGAACACGGCGGAGGCTGCCTTACGGAAGACGAGACCGTACGTGATGGCGGTGACTGTGAGAATCAGCATGAGCGGGAATCGCCAGTCGGCAATCCGATCCCAACCCCACCACGTCGCCCCAAGGAAGCCGAACGCCGTCGCGAGTGTGGCGGCGGTACCGACGACGAAGAGCACGGCCGAAGAGAACTTGCGCCCCGTCCCGGCTTCCGCCGTGGCGCGGGCCATCAGCCGCTTCCGAGGGCGTAGAAGAACCCATCGCGCGAGCCGACGTAGATTCGACCGTTCCAGACTGCAGGCGTCGATTCGACGCATTGGCCCGAGCCGACCTCTGTGTCCCACAGACGCTGCGGCGCCCGAGGGTCGGCGAGGTCGTAGGCACGAAATCCGGCACTCCCGGTGAGGCAGTCAACGCCGACCACCAGCATGCCGTCTGCGATCACCGGCGATGACCACGCGTTCCCGCCGATGAAGTCCTCCCAGACCGTTTCTCCCGTTGCAGTGTCGACGGCGATGAGGTCACCGGCGTCGGTCGCCACGAAAAGCAGGCCTGCATCGGCGTGCAGCGCGGGGGTGGCCCACGCGCCTGCATCCTGCCCGCGTGCCGCAGACAGATACACCGACCAGATCACCGGATCGTCCGGATTGTCGGGATCGAGCTTTGCGAGATCGCCGACCTCGCGAACACGCCGCGCCGCGGTGTTGTTCTTCTTGGCGGTGTCGGCGTGTGACACCACGTACAGATACCCCTCGGCGTCGATCGTGATGGTCGAGTCTGTGTCGTCACCGTTCCAGAAGTCGAAAAAGACGGTTCCGTTGCCCGCTTCGATATCGGAGACGTCAACACCGACCACACGGCCGGCCGAGGTCGAGAAGTAGGCCCGCTGCTCGAACACCGCCGTCGAGTTTTCGACCGAGTGCTGTCGTCCGAAGATCTCAGTCAGTTCATCGGTCCACGCCGGCATCTGGTACACGACCTGCGGATCGACGGTCACGTTCCCTGCGGCGTCGTAGCCGCGGTTGAGTTTGACGGCGAACCACCACGAGTTCTCTCCGCCCTCGTACATGATGTCATCGACGATGACCGGGTTCGAGTCCCAGTCATCGTTCCAGATGCCGTCGACCGACTTGGCGTGGAGTGACCACACCTCGTACGGCTCTTCCTTGTCGAGAGCGATGATGCGAAATCGGGGATCACGTGAACCGGTGTACAAGAGCGGGTAGCCGTCTGGATCGAGGGTGACGGAGCCCTTGATGATGTCGCCCATATCGAAGTCGGGGCGGGTTCGTTCGCCCGTGTCGGCGTTGAGGAAATGGATCTGCTTGTCGTACGCCCCGAAGATCACCTCCGTGATTCCATCCGGCCGCTCCCAGACCACCGGCTGGCCCGTCCATCCGCTTCCGCACCAGACCTTGTTCTCCTGGCCGACGGGTGATTGGCCACACATCGCGTCGTCCGGGAATCGCCACACCTGGTCAGGGGCGCTGGTGGGCACCGGCCCTGACCCGAAGAACGTGCGCGTGGGATTGCCCCGGAACATCGTGAGGCCGATGACCTCGCCCCACGGCTCGCCCACGCTCTCGGGTGGAACGACCCCGGCTGGACGGCTCGGGAGCGTTGTGGTGGTCGACGAGGGGGTGGTCTCTGCGGTGCTGTCGGTCGGCGTCGTGGTCGACGACTCCTCGGGGGTAGTGGAGATGGCCGTGGTCGTGGTCGATCCGTCGGGCTCGGCAGGGACGATGTCGGCGCCGGCCACGCATGCTGACGCAACAAGAGTGAGGGCGACCGCGGAGAGGATCAATCGACGCATTGGAGCGAGTGTAGGAAGCAGCTGGTTTTCTGCTGGGCACCGATGGTCCGTATCCTTGGCGCATGTCTTCGCTGCCTTCGCTGCCGCCCCGTTTCGAACCGATCGTTGCAGCGGTCAAGCGTATCGGAGACGCCGATCCATTTCTGATGGCAGCGGCAATCGCGTACAACACGATCTTCGCCCTGGTACCCCTCGCCTATGCCGCCGTCGGGGCCCTGTCAATGCTTGGCTCAGGATCTGATCAGTTGGCCCAGGCCAAGCAAACGATCCAGACCGAATTCCCACCGGACGTCGCTCAGTTCCTCATCTCGATCCTCGGCCAGGCCCAGGACGCCGTCGGAGGTATGGGCCCGGTCGTGCTGATCGGTTCGCTGCTGGTGGCGCTGTGGTCGGGATCACGAGCCATCTACGCGGTGCAGAAGGCGCTCCGGCTGATCGAGGGTGTCGAGGAAGATCGCGGCTGGGTTGTGACCCGTGGCCTCGGCATCCTCTTCACGCTGGGAGCGGGTGTTGCCTTGCTCGTGAGCTATCTGGCAGTCATCTTCGGGAACTGGCTCACGGAAACCCTCGACCAACACGGTGTTCCCGTCGGCAACGCCCCGTGGATCACGGTCGCAGCTCTCGTCATCTGGGTCATCGTTATCCTCTACGCGATCTATCGATGGGGGACACCGACTCCGCTGCCCATGTCGCTCGCCTCCGCCGTTGTCTGTGCGCTGCTCCTCGCAGCGACGGCATGGCTCGCCGCGATCCTGATTCCGACGTTCGACAGCAGCACGCTGTCTGCGCTCGGGTCGACCGGTGTGATTCTTGTCT
>CAZONX010000028.1:8348-22057 GCA_964581295.1 uncultured Acidimicrobiaceae bacterium | reverse complement strand
CGGGCACAACGGTACCGCGTCGCCAACCAACAGTGCGATGGCGACAGGGGAGCTATCTAACGGTCTGGCGCAGAAATGGGCACCGTGTCTCTCCGGCCCTCGGCGCGTACCGGCTAGCGCCGGACCGGCGTGCCGCTTGCGGCACGCCTTGACAGCAGTCCCGACTGCGCCTTCATTGGGCGTCTTTGCCAGATGACGCCGATGCCTCGGAGACACTCAGCCGCCATTGCTGCGACAGACCACTAGGAGCATTGGGCGGCGGCGGCCTTGGCGTGTGTCGCGAAGTCGAACGATTGGTCGAGGACCCACCGAAACGCAAGACCGTCGAGCGCTCCGAGCAACACTTCGGCCGTCATCGTCGTTCGCTCTTGCTTTGTCGAATCATCGGCGCGTTGGATGGCGTCGGCGAAGCGTTCGACACGCCTGACGTGATGTCGCAGAAAGCGCCGAGCGACGGACTCGTCGTTGCTGCCGGAGACGGCGATCTGGAGATAGATGCGCGCCAGCTCGGGCTGGTCGGTGATGAAGCGGATGTACGCCTCGACGAGGTCCGCGATCGTGTCGGTTCCGGCTCGTTGCGGGTCCGGATCGACGGCCTGGATCGCGTCACGAGCGACGCGCATGATGGCCTGTTCTTTCGAGGCGAAGAGGTTGTAGAACGACCCGGCTTGCACGCCTGCTCGATCGCAGATGGCCTTGAGGGTCGTCGCCTCCAGCCCGCCCTCGGCCAGGAGCTCGCGGGTCGCATCGAGGATTCGCGTCTCGGTCCTGATTCCCACCTGGTACCGCGCCATCCCGCGCCTCCTTCCCCCCGAGCATACTTGGATCTTGAGTGATCGCTCAAAATAGAGTGTATACTCAAATTGTCGGACGGCCGGTGGTCCGCCTCCGGTTGCGTTCGTCGCTAGGACAACGACGACGACACCAGACGGGGAGTGAGCGATGAGCCACTACAAGAGCAACCTTCGAGATCTGCAGTTCAACCTCTTCGAGGCCTATGGCGTCGACGAATACCTCGGTACCGCACCATTCGAGGAGTTCGACCACGACACCGCCTTGGACATGCTGCGCGAGATCGATCGTCTCGCCACCGAGGACTTCGCCGAAAGCTTCGTCGAGGCCGATCGCACCAAACTCAAGTTGGTCGACGGAAACGTCGAACTACCCGCCGCCGTCAAGAAGAGCCTCGACGCGCTCCACGATGGCGGATGGCACCTCATGGGCGTCACCCAGAGCCTTGGGGGATTCGGCGCACCCGAAGCGCTGCGCTGGGCCGGGAGTGAGCTGTTTGCCGGAGCCAACGCCGCCGTGTTCCTCTACGCGATCGGTGGATTGATGGCCAGGGTGATCGAGGCCGTTGGCACCCCGGAACAGGTCGAGCGGTTTGCGAGGCCGATGGTCGAGCGCAATTGGGGCGCCACGATGGTGCTGACCGAGGCCGACGCTGGGTCCGATGTGGGCGCCGGCATCACGAAGGCCACCCATGTCGAAGGCGACATTTGGCACATCGAAGGCGTGAAGCGGTTCATCACATCGGGTGAGAACGACTACTACGAGAACATCGTTCACCTCGTCCTCGCACGGCGCCCCGGCGCCGAACCGGGGACGAAGGGCCTCTCGATGTTCATCGTCCCCAAGTTCCATGTGAACGAGGACGGATCGCTCGGCGAGCGCAACGGCGTGGTCACAACAAACCTCGAGGACAAGATGGGGATCCGCGGGTCGACGACGTGCGAGCTGACGTTCGGCATGGACGAACCGGCGGTCGGCTATCTCGTCGGAGACGTCCACGACGGCATCCGGCAGATGTTCCTCATCATCGAGGACGCCCGCATGTCGATCGGTGTCAAGGCCGCCGCAACCCTGTCAACCGGCTACCTCAACGCCCTCGAGTACGCCCAGGAGCGGGTGCAGTCGGCCGACCTCACACAGAGCAGGGACAAGACCGCGCCGCGTGTGACGATCATCCATCATCCCGCGGTGCGCAAGATGCTGATGACGCAGAAGGTGCACGCCGAAGGGATGCGTGCCATGGTGGTGTACGCCGCGTGGCTGCTCGACATGGCCCACCTGCACCCAGAGGAGCCCTTCTACGCGAAGCTCAACGACCTGTTCCTACCGCTCGTGAAGGGCTATTCGTCAGAGAAGGCGTACGAACTCCTTGCGCAGTCGCTTCAGGTCTTTGGCGGGTCCGGCTACAGCCGCGACTACCCGATCGAGCAGTACATCCGGGATGCCAAGATCGACACGATCTACGAGGGCACGACCGCGATCCAGGGTCTCGACCTGTTCTTCCGCAAGATCGCGAGAGACCAGGGCGCCACACTCATGCGGCTCGGTCAGGACATCCTGGAGACGATCAAGGGCGGTTCCGAAGAGTTCGCGGTCGAGCGCGAACTGCTCGGCAAGGCGCTCGACGACATCCAGGCACAGGTCGGCGCGCTCGTCGGATTCTCGATGGCGTCGATGCAGGATCCGCCGGCCGTCTACAAGACCGGTCTCCACACGACGTCGCTGCTCGAAGGGCTTGCCGAGGTCGTCATGGGCTGGCTCATGATTCGCCACGCTGAGGTGGCGTTCCTGGCGCTCGACGATGCGAGCGAGGCCGATCGCGCCTTCTACGAGGGCAAGATCGCGTCGGCCCGGTACTTTGCGAAGACCGTTCTGCCGAAGGCGAAGCTGCGTCGCGAACTCGCGGAATCCGAAGACGGTGGCCTGATGGATCTTCCGGTGGAGTCGTTCTGAGCTTCTCGTCGGAGAATGAGCGACGGTAGGATCACGAACGCGGGGTTTGTTCGCGGGCACTTTGTGTTCAGGGACTGCGCCGTCTGAAACGGGCCGGCGAAGAAGAATGCTGGTCGCCTAGAAAGAGGTAATCTGTGCCGTTGTTGGACGTACTTTTCTCGATGCTCGTGTTCTTCCTGTTCATTATCTGGATCTGGTTGTTGATCACGGTCTTCATCGACATCTTCCGCAGCCCGATTTCCGGATGGGCGAAGGCCGGATGGTCGATCTTCGTCATCATCCTGCCGTTCCTGGGTGTGTTCGTCTACCTGATCGCCGAGGGGAGCAAGATGCAGGAGCGCTCGATGGAAGCATCGGCTGCTTCACAGCAGGCGCAGAACGACTACATCAAGAGCGTCGCGGGCACGGACAACACCGCAGACCAACTCAAGACGCTGTCGGATCTCCACGACGCCGGCAAGCTGACAGACGACGAGTACGCCTCCCAGAAGGCGAAGCTCCTCGGCTGAGCCGAACCAAGGTACGAAACAGTGGAGAGGGACCGGGGCTGACCCGGTCCCTCTCTCGTGTTCCACGTCTACGCTTGGTCCATGACCACCAACGACTTCTACGATCGCATCGTGGGTCTACGCGCCCTTCGGTCGTATCGCGCCGATTCCATCTCCGACGAAGACCTCGCGTTGCTCCTCGAGGCGGCACGCTGGACGGGGAGCGCCAAGAACCTCCAGAACTGGTCGTTCGTCGTCGTCGACGGCGAGCAGAAGCAGCGATTGGCGGCGTGCGGCGACTTCACCACGCCGCTCGTCGACGCGCCGATCGCCGTGGCCCTCGTCGAGGAACTCGGCGGCTACGAGTTCGACACCGGCCGGGTCGCCCAGAACGTCATGCTCGCCGCCGACGCCATCGGCATCGCGTCCTGCCCGATCACCTTGCATCGTGAAGATGTCGTGGCGACGGTGCTGGGTCTGCCGGGCGGGGCCAGGTGCCGTTACGCGATCGCTCTCGGCTACCCGACCGATGACGCGGCGCCCCGGCGTTTCGGCGGACGAAAGCCGATGGATCAGGTCGCCTACCGCAACCGCCACGGAGACACCGGGTGACCCAGGAGTCGATCGGTGTCTTCGATTCCGGGGTCGGCGGCCTCGGTGTCCTCACCGAAATCCGCCGCCTCCTGCCCGGCGCAGATCTGGTGTACGTCGCCGATCAGGCCTTCGCTCCCTACGGCGAGCGCGGTCTCGACGTCGTGCGCGAGCGAGCATTCGCGGTGAGCAGCTACCTCATCGATCGAGGCGCGACCACCGTGGTCGTTGCCTGTAACAGCGCCTCCGCCGCCGCGCTCCACGAACTCCGGGCCCGATTCCCCGCCGTCTCCTTCGTCGGCATGGAGCCCGCGGTCAAACCCGCGGCCGATGCGACCAAGCGCGGCACGATCGGCGTGCTGGCGACCGAGACAACATTCCAAGGTGAATTGTTCGCGTCGGTTGTCGACCGGCATGCTCGCGGTGTGTCGGTGGTGGCCAGGGCATGCCCGGGACTCGCGGCGGCCATCGAAGACGGAACGGACGCTCGCGACCTCGTAGGCAGATACACCGCCGACATCGTCGATCGCGGCGCCGACACGATCGTGCTCGGATGCACCCACTACACGTTCGTCGCCGACCAGATTCGCGAGGCCGCAGGGGACGGAGTCCAGGTGATCGACCCGGCATCCGCGGTCGCCCGTCAGACGGTTCGAGTCCGATCCGATCGCGACGCCGGGGAATCCGGATCGACGCGTTTCGAAACGACCGGCGACCCTCAGCGTTTCGTTGCTCAGATCACTCGACTCGTCGGGATCACGGCGGACGTCGAAACCATTGCGATCCCCGGAGGTCTGACGGGACCCATCGTTGTCATCGAGGGAGACATCACGAAGCAGTCCGTCGATGTGATCGTCAACGCCGCCAACGCGCAACTCGCCCACGGCGGCGGCGTTGCCGCCGCGATCTCGCGAGCAGGCGGCGCCACGGTCGATGAAGAGTCGCGGGCGTGGGTCTCGCGGCACGGACCGGTTCCGCGAGGCGGAGCGGCGGTCACGACCGCGGGTGAGATGCCAGCGCGTCATGTGGTGCATGTGGTCGGGCCGATCTACCGAGACGGCCCGGATGACGAACCGCACCTGATCGACACCGTGCGCGCTGCCCTCGATGCGTCGGCGAGCCTCGGTGCGCGGTCGGTGGCGATGCCTGCGATTTCCGCTGGAATCTACGGATACCCGCCGGCCGAGTCGTGCCGCGTGATCGTGGAGACGGCCGACGCGTGGCTCGACGACGGCGGATCGGTCGAAGAGATCCGGCTCGTCGCGTTCGACGAAGCGACAGCCGGCCACTTCGACGCAGCGTTGAGCGCGCTGCATTCCCGATAGCGCGGAGCGACTGGCGTCGAACCGCCTGCGGCACACCGCGTCCGTGAGGGCGATCTAACATCCTTGGTATGAAACCTTCGGTCGGAATTCTTGGGGTCGGTTCGATGGGCGAGATCTTCGCCTTGGGTCTCTTGCGCGCAGGGTGGGAACCACAAGACCTGGCGCTTGCCGTGCGGCGCCCGGAGCGAGCCCGCGAGGCCGAGTTCCACACCGGTGTGGCAACCACCCTTGACACGGCGGAAGCAGCGAGCGGCAAGCGCGTCATCGTGGTTGCCGTCAAGCCGAAGGATGTACCGGCACTCCTCACCCAGATCCGGGACAGCGTGACTCCCGACCAAGTGGTGGTTTCGCTCGCAGCGGGCGTCACAATCGCATCCTACGAGAACGAACTCCCCGGCATTCCGATCATCCGGTCGATGCCGAACACGCCGAGCTCAGTTGACGAAGGCATGACCGCCTATTGCGGGGGCACGCATGCAGACGAATCCGCGCTCGCCGACGGTGCTGCCGTCCTGGGGGCGGTCGGCGACACGATCCGGCTCTCCGAGGACCTGCTCGATGCCGTCACAGCGGTGTCGGGAACCGGTCCCGCCTATGTGTTTCTGCTCGCCGAGGCCATGACCGAAGCCGCGATTCGTGAAGGCTTGCCCCACCATGCCGCCGAGCGACTGGTCCATCAGACGTTGCGCGGTTCGGGGATGCTGCTCTCAGGATCAGAGAAGAGCGCGTTCCGTCTCCGCGGCGAGGTGACATCGCCGGGAGGGACCACCGCCGCCGCGATGCACGTGCTCGAAGAGGGCGGATTCCGGGCGCTCATGGAAGACGCCATCCAAGCTGCGACACGACGGTCCCGAGAGCTCGGCGCCGCCGGATCGCCAGAACTGGCCCCATGAACGTCGTCGGCCGCAGCGTGCTGGCCGTCACCAACCGATCGACCGTTCGCCGTGTCTTTGCGGAGTCCAAGACCGGACGGCGACTCTCGTTGCGCTTCGTCGCCGGTGAGACGCTCGACGCGGCCGCCGACGCAGCGCGCTCGTTGAACGCCGACGGAGCGCGCGTCTCGCTCGACCATCTCGGAGAGCACGTGAGCGATACCGGCGCCGCGGAGCAGGCACGCGACGACTACCTCGAGTGCCTCGATCGCATCCACGAAGACCGGCTCGACGCGAATGTCTCGGTGAAGCTGACGCAGCTCGGCCTCGGCTTCAATGACGAACTGGCGGTCGACTCGCTCGCTGCGCTCGCTGCTCGTGCATCCGAGGGCGGAACGACGGTAACGATCGACATGGAGGAGTCCGAACTCGTGGAATCGACGGTCTCGGCGTTTGAGTCCGTCCAGGCACGATTCGGGAACGTGGGCGTAGCCGTGCAGAGCTACCTTTACCGAACACCAGCGGATCTCGATCGGATCGTCGAACGCGGCGGGCACGTCCGTTTGTGCAAGGGAGCGTATGCAGAACCTGCCGAGGTCGCTCATCAAGATCCCGACCGCGTCGATGGCGCGTTCGACACCCTTACCCGCCGTCTCATGGCGACACCGTCGGTCGCTCCGGCGATCGCAACGCACGACACCCAGCGCGTCAACCTCACGAAACGGCTTGCCGCCGGTCGCGTGGAGCCGTGGGAGTTTCAGATGCTCTACGGCGTGCGCACAACCCTCCAGCGCGAGCTCATCGCTGACGGCTATCCGCTGCGCGTCTACCTGCCGTATGGAACCGCCTGGTACCCCTATCTCACGCGCCGAATGGCCGAGCGTCCGGCAAACCTCACGTTCTTCCTGCGCGCCGCGGCCGGCCGGTAGGCCCCGGGAACCGCGTGGATAGGTACGATTCGCCTATGAAACGCCTGCTTCTCGCCATCGCCGCCCTCGTTGTTCTCGTTGCCGCCGCACTACCGGGCGACGTTGCGCCCCTACTCGATGCCCAGGGCTTCTTCATAGAGAACGGATCGGATGCCGACCCAAACGCGGTGGAGGCGGCCGTCGCGGAAGCACGCTTCGCCGGCGGAGCGCTCTCGGTGGCCGTCCTCGCGGTGGAACCCGCTGGCGGCGCCACGATCTTCGCAGGGAACACCCTCGACGAGATGGGCGGGAACGGGACGGTCTTCGTCGTGGCCCCGCAGACCGTGGGCTGGGAATCCCAGGGTGACATCTACACCAGGGAGCAGCTCGACGAGGCTACCGACGCCTCGCTCGACGGCGGATCGGATACCGAGGTCGTCGAGCTCTTCGTGGCGACGCTCATCGACCAGCCCGTCGGAGCGGCCGAGCCGGGCGGAGGCGGCGGGTTGCCGTGGGGATGGATCCTGCTCTTTGTCGTCATTGCCGGCGGCGCCTTCCTGTTCTGGCGAATGTCGCGATCGTCGAAGCGCAACGAGGCGGCCGCGATGGAATCGGCGCGGGACGAAGTCAAGAAGCGCCTCGACGACGTCGCCAACGACATCATCGATCTCGAACACGAGGTTGCGGCCTCCGAGATCGTGGCCGTTGCGGTGTTGTACAAGTCGGCGACCGAGGCCTACTCGGCGGCACTCAAGGACTACGAGAAGGCTCAGTCCCCGGCGCAATTGATGACCACGGCCGAGGAGCTGGATCAGGCGATCTGGCAGCTCGACAGTGTCGAAGCGCTGCTCGACGGCAAGCCGGCTCCGCCGAAGCCCTACAAACCCAAGCCTCAACCCACCGCGCCGCCTCGCTCGGCACCGTCCGGGGCGTCGCCGATCGACACCCCACCAAGCGTTCCGCAGTCGACCTACCGTCGCCCAACGCGGCGGAGTTCGTCGAACACGACGGCGATTCTCACCGGCATGCTGATGGGCGCGATGTCGTCATCGCGCCGCTCCGGGGGACGTTCCTTCGGGCGCTCTTCGGGGTCCTCGCGGTCTTCCGGATCATCGCGTTCGTCGAGCGGCGGCCGCATGCGCGGCGGCGGCCGACGCAGGGGCTGACGGCACTCCTAGAATCGCAACCAACACCGGCACACGAAGAGAGGGGACATCGACATGCTCAAGAAGTGGTGGAATTACATCAAGTCGTGGTTCAACAAGACCTCAAACGACATGATGGATCCCGAGATCGAGATCCAGATGGCGATCGACCAGGCGAACAAGAAGAACCAGGACCTGCGCAACCAAGCTGCCAACATCGTTGCTCACCGCACCCAACTCGAGGCCAAGATCGAGAAGGCAGCCGATCAGGTGGGCGAGGCCCGCGAGATGGCGAAGCAGGCGATCCTCAAGGCGGAAGAAGCCAAGGCAGCCGGAGACACGGCTGGGGTGACCAAGTGGACGAACATCGCGCAGGGGCAGGCCACCAAGCTCCAGGCGGCCGAGAACAACCTCACGTCGCTCACCGCACAGTACGAGACGTCGATCAAGCAGGCCGACGAGGCCAAGGCGGCGGTCCAGGCCAACGCTCTGAAGCTCCAGGAGCTCAGCGCGAAGCAGATGCAGCTGCTCGGCGCACTTCAGCAGGCGAAAATGCAGGAGTCGGTGAACGCCGCCGTGGAGTCGATGTCGTCCACCATGGACGATTCGATGCCCTCGCTCGAGGACGTTGAGAACAAGATCGAGAAGCGCCAGGCGCAGGCCATGGCCAAGGCCGAGGTCTTTGACGCAACACCCGAGGGTGGAGAGGCGGAGTTGCGCCAGGCGATGAACGAGGCTCAGGCGGATGCCAAGCTCGAAGAGCTCAAGGCCGAACTGGGGTTGTCCGACGAGGCTGACGCGGCGCCGGAGGCCGAGGGCGAATCGTCGGGAATGGCCAACTAGGGTCGAAAGGCTCAACCTCCCTTCAAACGGAGAGGGTCCTCCGCGCATCTCCTACCATGTGGGCTTCGCGATGCCGGAGGATCTCTCCTTATGACCATGCTCGAGGCGCCGACGCGGACCGTTGTCACCGTCGACGGCAATGAAGCCGCGGCTTCCGTTGCCTACCGAACCAACGAAGTCTTGGCGATCTATCCGATCACCCCTTCCTCACCGATGGGTGAGCTGTCGGATGCGTGGTCGAACCAGCTGCGCCCGAACATCTGGGGCAACATCCCAGAAGTGATCGAGATGCAGAGCGAGGCCGGCGCCGCGGGAACAGCGCACGGCGCGCTCCAAGGAGGAGCCCTCACCTCGACGTTCACTGCGTCACAGGGTCTGCTCCTGATGATCCCGAATATGTTCAAGATCGCCGGCGAGCTCACGCCTGCTGTGTTCCACGTCGCGGCACGCACCGTTGCCACCCATGCCCTGTCGATCTTCGGGGATCACAGCGACGTGATGTCGACACGGACCACCGGCTGGGCGATGCTCGCCTCCAATTCCGTGCAGGAAGCGCACGACATGGCCGCGATCTCCCAGATGGCGACCCTCAAGAGTCGGATCCCATTCCTCCACTTCTTCGACGGCTTCCGCACCTCGCACGAAGTGAACATGATCGAGTTGCTGTCCGACGACGACCTTCGCGGGCTCATCCCGATCGACGGCGTCCTTGCCCATCGCGAACGCCGCATGGACCCCGACCGCCCCGTGTTGCGCGGCACCGCCCAGAACCCGGACGTCTTCTTCCAGGCTCGCGAGGCGTGCAATCTGTTCTACGAGGCGGTTCCCGACATCGTGCAGGGCGCCATGGACCAATTCTCGGAGCAGATCGGACGCCGCTACCACCTCTTTGACTACGTCGGCGCCCCGGACGCCACCGACGTCATTGTGATGATGGGTTCGGGCGTTGGAGCGGCCGAAGAGGCCGTCAATGCGATGGTCGACAGCGGAGAGAAGGTCGGCCTCGTGAAGGTGCGACTCTTCCGCCCCTTCTCCACACAGGCCTTGGTCGCGGCGCTGCCGGAGACCGTGCACAACGTTGCGGTGCTCGACCGGACGAAGGAACCGGGAGCCGTCGGCGAGCCGCTCTTCCAGGACGTGCTGACCTCCGTCGTCGAAGAGACCCAGGCTGGCCGAACGTCATGGGCCGTCATGCCGAGAATCATCGGCGGCCGCTACGGGCTGTCCTCAAAGGAGTTCACTCCGGCAATGGTTGCGGGAGTATTCGATGAGGCCCGCAAGGACGAGCCGAAGCGCCGCTTCACCGTCGGGATCGTGGACGACGTGACCAACCTGTCGATCGGCGCACGCGAAGGCTTCGTGACCGGCCGCCAGTCGCAGGTCCGCGCAGTGTTCTACGGTCTCGGGGCCGACGGAACCGTCGGGGCGAACAAGAACACCGTGAAGATTGTCGGCGACCACTCCGACCTCTTCGCTCAGGGCCACTTCGTCTACGACTCGAAGAAGTCCGGGGCGATGACCACATCGCATGTCCGATTCGACCCGGCCCGCATCGAAGCTACCTACGAGATAAGTGACGCGAACTTCGTGGCCTGCCACCAGTTCGAGTTCATCAACAAGGTCGATGTGCTCGCCAAGGCATCGGACGGCGCCACGTTCCTCCTGAACAGCCCGTATGGACCGGACGAAGTCTGGGAGCACTTGCCGCAAGAGGTGCAGCAGCAGATCATCGACAAGCAACTGAAGTTCTACATGATCGACGCGACCGCGGTCGCACGTTCGGCCGGCCTGGGTCAGCGCACGAACACCGTGCTCCAGACCTGCTTCTTCGCACTTGCCGACCTGATGCCGCAAGAGCAGGCAATCGAATCCATCAAGAAGGCGATCGAGAAGTCGTACTCGAAGTTCGGCGAGGTAGTCGTCGAGAAGAACAACGCGGCCGTGGACCTGTCGGTCGCGAACCTGCATAAGGTCGACTATCCGGCCGCCGTCTCCTCAACGATCAAGATGAAGCGGTCGGTTCCTGCCGATGCTCCCGACTTCGTGCAGCGGGTCACCGCGATGATGCTCGAGGATCGCGGGAATCAGCTCCCGGTCTCGGCGCTGCCGGTCGACGGAACGTTCCTCACCGGAACGACGCAGTTCGAGAAGCGCAGCATTGCGCTCGACATTCCGATCTTTGACCCGGAGATCTGCATCGAGTGTGCCAAGTGCTCGCTCGTCTGTCCGCATGCGGCGATTCGGATGAAGGTCTTCGAAGAGTCTGCGCTCGATGGGGCACCGGAAACGTTCAAGAGCCGCGGTTTCCGCAGTCGCGAAATGCCCGACTATCTGATGACCATCCAGGTAGCACCGGACGACTGCACCGGCTGCGGTGTGTGCGTCGACGTGTGCCCAGCGAAGTCGAAGGAAGAGGTCAAGCACAAGGCGATCAACATGGAACCGAAGCTGGACCACCTCGACGCCGAGCGCGTCAACTGGGACTTCTTCGAGACCATCGCCGAGCCGACGCGAGGACTCTTCAAGGAAGAGAATGTCAAGGGCTCGCAGATGCTCGAGCCGCTGTTCGAGTTCTCGGGCGCATGCTCCGGCTGCGGAGAGACCCCGTATGTGAAGCTCGTCAGCCAGCTGGTCGGCGACCGCCTCATGGTCGCCAACGCGACCGGCTGTTCGTCGATCTACGGCGGAAACCTCCCGACGACGCCGTGGAAGACGAACGCCGAGGGCCGCGGTCCGACGTGGGCGAACTCGCTCTTCGAGGACAACGCCGAGTTCGGCCTTGGCATGCGGCTCGCTCTCGACATGGAGGAATCGGAAGCCCGACGCCTGGTCGGAGAGCTCTCGGCGGCCATTGGCTCCGAGCTCGTGAGCGCGCTGCTCGAGACCGACCAGTCGGCCCCCACCGGGATCGAGGCCCAGCGGAGCCAGGTTGCCGATCTGATGACCAAGCTCGCCGGCATCGACGATGAGAAGGCGAGGCGGCTCGAGACGGTCTCCGGCGCCCTCGTGCGCAAGTCGGTGTGGATCATGGGCGGCGACGGTTGGGCCTACGACATCGGATTCGGCGGTCTGGATCATGCATTGGCGTCGGGCCGCAACGTGAACATCCTCGTGATGGACACCGAGGTCTACTCGAACACCGGTGGACAGGCTTCGAAGGCCACACCTCGCGGTGCGGTCGCGAAGTTCGCATCGACCGGCAAGACCACCGGCAAGAAGGACCTCGGTCAGATTGCCATGTCCTACGGCAATGTCTACGTCGCCCAGGTGGCGATGGGGGCGAACAACCTGCAAACGGTGAAGGCCATCGCCGAAGCGGAGGCCTTTCCAGGACCGTCGCTCGTGATCGCCTACTCGACGTGCATCGCGCACGGGATCGACATGGCGACGTCGATGAGTCATCAGAAGGACCTCGTGGACGCCGGGTACTGGCCGCTCTATCGCTACGACCCGAGGCTCGTCGAGCAAGACAAGCAGCCGTTCCGTCTTGACGGGCGGCCACCTTCGAAGCCCCTCATCGATGTGATCTCGAAAGAGGCGCGCTACGCGGTGCTGAAGCGGGTGAACCCCGACCACTACGTCGAGCTGATGGACCAGGCGCAACAGGACGTCGATGATCGGTGGGCCCTCTACGAGGACTTCACGGAGATCGACCGGATCAGCGGGGACGAAGAAGAGGAGGTGGAAGAATGAGCGTCGATCTGTCGACGTCGTATCTGGGGTTCGACCTGAAGAACCCGATCGTCGCCTCAGCCTCACCAATGACGGCCTCGGTCGACTCGTTGCGCGAACTCGAGGATGCCGGCGTGGCCGCGGTGGTGCTGCCATCGATCTTCGAAGAGCAGATCGAGCACGAGGCCATGGAGATGCAGCGTCTCATGGAGCAGGGAGCCGGTTCGTTCGCCGAAGCGCTCTCTGGCTACTTCCCCGAGTTCGACGACTACGCAACCCGCACGGAGGCCTATCTGCGCCACGTGACGAAGGCGAAGGAGGCCCTGTCGGTGCCGGTGATTGGTTCCCTCAACGGAACGACCAACGGCGGCTGGGTCAACTATGCGAAGCGGATCCAAGAGGCCGGCGCCGACGCGCTTGAACTGAACGTTTATCTGATCCCGACTGATCCGGAGATCACCGGACCCGAGATCGAGGACCAGTACCTCGACCTCGTTTGGGAGGTGCGCCAGCAGGTCTCGATTCCGCTCGCCGTCAAAGTAGGTCCCTACTTCTCGTCGCCACCCAACATGGCGGTGCGACTGGCCGAGGCCGGCGCTGATGCTCTCGTCCTATTCAACCGGTTCTACCAGCCGGACATCGACCTCGAGAGCCTCGAGATCGTGCCGAAGGTCAACCTGTCCACATCGGCAGCCCTGACCCTGCCGCTGCGCTGGATTGGATTGCTCTCCGACCGTGTGGAAGCCGATTTCGCAATCACCTCGGGCGTGCATACGTCCGAGGACGCGCTCAAGTCGCTGCTGGTGGGTTCGAATGCGGTCATGATGGCCTCAGCCCTGCTTAAGCAAGGACCGGGACTCGTGACGAAGATCATCGATGAGATGCGGGCCTGGCTTGAAGAGAACGAGTACACATCGGTCCGCCAAATGCAGGGATCGATGAGCATTGGTTCCGCTCCCAATCCGGACGCGTTCGTGCGGGCCAACTACATGAAGATGCTCGTCACCTACTGGTCGCAGGGCGTCTGAGCCAAGCGGTTGATCTGAAGGAATTGGGGGCCCGAATTCGGGCCCCCAATCTCGTTCTCTACACTCGTCGGTGATCGACAGGAGGCCCGTGT
>CAZONX010000028.1:0-8248 GCA_964581295.1 uncultured Acidimicrobiaceae bacterium | reverse complement strand
TCGGGCCCCCAATCTCGTTCTCTACACTCGTCGGTGATCGACAGGAGGCCCGTGTTGACCACCACCGAGACGCCGCCCACGAGTGACGATCAACGGACTGGTTGGAGGATCAAACCAAGCCATGCGCTGATGGTCCTTGCCGGCGTGTCCGTGGTTGGAACCCTCATCTTCTGGTGGCTGGGCTCCCTCCCGGACGATCCGGACTTCGCGATCGGCCGCGTGGTGTTCGGCAACATCCCGGCGCTGATCGTCGCCCTGTTCTACGTCACGATCGCGACGTTCCTCGCTGTGATGTTCTACCTCTTCGCTCAGCGCGCGCTCAGCTGGGAACGGGGCATGTGGGCGACCCGTTCCGGGCTGTGGAAGCAGCGGACGGTTGCCCTGCGCGACGCGGTCCTGATGCGGACTGTGCTGGAGGATCGCCAGGCCGGACTCATGCATTCGATGATCTACTGGGGCTTCATCGTTCTGATGATCGGAACCATCACCCTCGAACTCGACCACCTCCTCCCGGCCAGCATGAAGTTCCTCTACGGCCGGTTCTACGAGGGCTATTCGGCGGTGCTCGATTTCGCTGCCATCGTGTTCCTGGTCGGCATCGTGTGGGCGGTCGTGCGCCGCTACGGGCAGAAGCCGTGGCGTCTTCGCTCGAAGACCCGACCGGAAGATGCCTGGATCCTGATCGTGCTCGCCTTCATCGGACTCTCCGGTCTGCTCACCGAGGCGGCACGGATTTCGCTGGCCGGCCGGCCGTCGTTCGAAGAGTGGTCGTTTGTGGGATACCCGCTGTCGTACCTCTTCCCCGCGGCGACCGCATCCGGGTGGCACCAGACACTCTGGATAGCGCATGCGGTTGCGTTCGTGGTCTTCCTGGTGATGCTGCCGACGACGAAGCTCCGACACGCCGTCACCTCACCGACGAACCTGGCGCTCGCCCCGCGGACCCGGCCGAAGGGCGCAATGCGAGAGGTCGAAAACCTCATGGAGGCGGAAGACATCGAAACGATCGGCGCCTCGCGGGTCGGGGAGTTCACGTGGAAACAGCTCTTCGATACCGACGCGTGCACGGTCTGCGGACGATGCACCGAGGTGTGTCCGGCCAACCAGACGGGAAAGGCGCTCGACCCTCGCGAGATCGTTCTCAAACTCGGCCAGGTCGCAGCACAGACGGCGGCGAATCCGGTGTCTCCTCCCGTGAGCGTCGATACCGACCTCACCGTCTCGGCCGATCTCGTCTTTGAGCGAATCACGGCCGAGGAGCTGTGGGCGTGTACGACGTGCCGGGCCTGTGATGAGGCGTGCCCCGCCGGTCTCGAGATCGTCGACAAGATCCTCGACATGCGCCGCTACCTGGCTCTGATGGAGGCGGAGTTCCCAAGCGATCTCGGCAAGGCCTACCTCAGCCTGGAGAACTCCTCGAACATCTACGGCATGGACCAGACCACCCGCGGGGACTGGGTCAAGGAACTCGACTTCGACGTGAAGCTGCTCGGCGAGCCCGGCGTGACGGCGGAGTACCTCTACTGGGTCGGTTGTGCCGGCTCATTCGACGATCGGAATCGGAAGGTCACGATCGCGACAGCGGAGCTCCTCCATGCGGCAGACGTCGACTTTGCGATTCTCGGCAAGAACGAGCTGTGCACCGGCGATCCCGCCCGGCGGACCGGGAATGAGTACGTGTTCCAGGGCCTGGCGCTCCAGAACATCGAGACGCTCAATGACCTCGGGGTCACCAAGATCATCACCCAGTGCCCGCACTGCTTCAACACGCTCAAGAACGAGTATCCGCAGTTCGGCGGCGAGTACGAGACCATGCACCACTCGGAGTTGTTCATGCGCCTCGTCGAAGAGGGGAAGCTCAACCCGGTGTCCAGCGACACCACCGTCACGTTCCACGACCCCTGCTACCTCGGCCGCTACAACGACGGCTACGCACCGCCGCGCGACGTCATCGACGCGATCGGCACGCGCGTCGAGATGCCCCGCAACGAGGCCGACGCGTTCTGCTGCGGCGCAGGCGGCGGCAAGATGTGGTTCGAGGAAGACACCGGCAAGAAAATCAATATCGAGCGAACGCAGGAAGCGGTGGCGTGCGGGACCGATGTCGTTGCGACCGGCTGTCCCTTCTGCTTCGTCATGGTTGACGACGGCGTGCGCGACCTCGGCGTCGAGGAGACCGTGATCGTCAAGGACATTGCGATGCTCCTCGCCGAGAGCATCTCTACCGACGGGTGAGCGCCGACCTGCTGCTCGTCGTCCTTGTCGCCGTCATCATGGTGGTTGGCCTTGCTGGCACGATCCTGCCCATCCTCCCCGGGCTGTGGCTCATCTGGGCCGCGGCGCTGGGCTACGGCGTGTTCGCCGGGTTCGGTATCTGGGGATGGGTCGCGATGGTGATCATCACCGCCTTCGCCGCCGCCGGCACGGCGGCGGCGGTCTACGTTCCCCAGCGCACGGCGTCGTCGATTGGTGTGCCGTGGTGGGGCCAGGTGCTTGCGCTCGTGGGCGCCGTCGCCGGCTTCTTTCTCGTCCCGGTGGTGGGCGCTCCGCTTGGTTTCATCGTCGGCATCCTCGTGGTGACGTTGGTTCGCGAGCGGCACTTCCAAGGCGCACTCGCCGCCACGTGGGCCACGCTGAAGTCGATGCTGGTGGCGTCCGGTATGCAGTTTGGCATAGGCCTGGTGATGGTCGGGGTCTGGGTGCTCTGGGCCTGGTTGGGCTCGACCTAACCCTTGACCGAACCCTGGGTGAGTCCCGAGACGATCGCCTTCTGTGCAATGAGGAACGTGATGACGATCGGGAGCGCTCCGACAACCGCGCCCGCGGCGAGCTCACCCCACTTGGAGGAGTATTCGGCGATTGTGTAGTTCTGCAAGCCGAGGATGTAGGTGAGTTGCGATGTAGACCGGAGCATCGTTCGAGCGAGCAGGTACTCGGAGAACGTGTTGACCACGGTGATGATGAAGATGACCGCAAGGATCGGTCGTGTGAGCGGCAGGATGATTCGCCAGAAGATGAGCGAAGGGCCGGCACCGTCGACCCTGGCCGCCTCGTCGAGCGACGTCGGCACGGAGTCCATGAAGCCCTTGATCAGGAATGTGTTGAATCCGATGGCGCCACCCAAATAGACGAGGATGAGCCCGGCGTGCGTGTTGAGACCGAGGGCAGGGAACACCACGCCGAAGCGTTGCAGGATCAGGAAGATCGCGATGAACATCAGGTATTGGGGGAAGACCTGGACGAGCAGCAGGCTCAACAGGCCGAGCCGGCGTCCCTTGAAGCGGAACCGGCTGAACGCATAGGCCGCCATGGCAGCCAGCAGCAGGTTAAAGGTTGCCGCGAGGATCGAGATCTTCCACGAGTTCCACAGCCAGGTCATGAACGGGTTGAGGGCGGGATTCGAGAAGATCGTTCGATAGCTGTCGAGCGTGGCCCCTTCTGGGATCAGCTTTGCGTTGGACAGGCTGTCGACCGGGTTGACCGAGGCCGAGATGATCCACACCACGGGGTAGAGGGCGAAGAAGGCAACGATCAGAGCGACGAGGTGGCGCCAGCCGACCTCTCGTATCCATCGCCGGGGAGGCAGCGGTGGCAGCTTCTCTTTCGGCTTCTTGCTCCGACGCATCGTGCTGCGCACCTGGGCGATTGCGCCGGCGGACCGGGCGCTCGCGGCTGTGCCGCCCACCAGCGGCGGGGTCGGATCGGCGCTGTTGCTGCGACTCACGTCAGAGCCCGCCATAGATGTCCTCCAAGCGCCGGGTGAATCGGAAGCTGATGCTCGAGATGATCACGAGGATGAAGAAGATGAGGATGGTGATCGCAGTACCGATCCCGTAGTTGTTGCCGCGTCCGGCAGACACTGCGACGTTGAACGTGAAGGTGATCAGAATGTCGGTTGCTCCCACAGGGACCGACGCATCGAGGATGGGCGGCCCACCCTGGGTGAGGAACTCCACGATGACGAAGTTGTTGAAGTTGAAGGCGAACGATCCGATGAGCAGCGGTGCCAGCGAGACCATGAGCATCGGGAATGTGATGCGCCGGAAGACCTGCCATGCGTTCGCCCCGTCGACGCGGGCCGCCTCCTGGAGTTCGGTTGGGATCGACGTAAGCGCCCCGGTCGAGATCAGATACATGTAGGTGAATCCGAGCCACGTGTTCACGAGGAGTAGGGCGATCTTCGCCCATGTCGGGTTCGTGAGCCACGGCACCGGATCGATTCCGAACGTTCCGAGTAGGCGATTGATCTGTCCGAACTGCTCGTTGAGGAGACCGCGCCAGATGAGCACGCTGAGGAAGGCGGGTATCGCGTACGGGAGGATGTAGATCGACCGATAGATCCCCGTTCCTCGCATCCGCTTGCTGTTGAACGTCAAGGCGAGGGTGAGGCCGAGCGTGAAGGTGAGGATGACCGATCCGAGGGCGAAGATGATGTTCCAGACGAGGACTCCGAGAATCGGGCCGCGGATTCGCGATTCGGTGAGGATGTCCCAGTAGTTCCGGAATCCGATGACTACTCGCCACCCGGGTTCCAGCACCGTGCCGTCCTGACAGACGAAGCTTCCTTCGTCGTCTGGGGCGCAGGTTTGGTCGGTGGCGTTGTCGTACATCGTGTCCGATGCTGAGCCGTACTCGAAGCGCTGCGCTCCCTGGACGACCCGGATCTTGCTGGTTCCGATGGGGATCGCTTCGCCGTTCGGAAGGTCGAGGGTCCAGCTCTTCAGTTCGTTCGCCACAGCGAAGAGTCTGGGCCCGGAGAGTCGGACGAATGGACCGATGCTTGACGGGACTTCGTCGCCGTCGACGACGTCGTAGTCGACGAGGTCCACCGTGCCATCTTCTGTCGGCTCGTCAGTGGCTGGCCGCGGGATTCCCGCCAGTATCTCTCCCGTCTCAACGTCGATGAGCAGGAACAGCAGGTCCCCGGTAGCCGGCTCCTGATACACGACGAGGTCGAAGACCACCTCCGGCGCATCAGGGTCGAGATACGGCTTCGACTCGAGGACTTCGATTGACTGGTCTTTGGTGAGCGTGTGGCCGGTCGACCAGTTCGTGACCGAGACGAACGCCGTGAAGATGATCGGGATGATCATGAACACCAGCAAGAACGTCAGACCGGGGGTCAACCACCGCAGCGCTCCGGTTCCCGGCCAGACATAGACCCAGTTGATGAGGACGACGAGGATCGCGAGGAAGCCGGCGATCGCCCAGTCGCCCTGGCCGATGAACACGATGAACGCATACACCGCAAGCGCGTCGAGCAGCGCGAGGCCAGCCATCTTGAGCCAGAAGCCGATTCCGAGTGATGACGACCAGCGATCCAATGAATCACTTCCCTTCGGCGGTCGCGTGTCGAGATCGGTCATTCGGCGAGCATGCTACTCGGTCGCCTGTTGGCTGCCCGGGACGCGAAACGGGAGGGACCGAAGCCCCTCCCGTTGCGTTTTGGGTGTGCGGGACGAGTCCCGGAACCATTGGTTGGATCAGCCTTCGACGGCCGCTCGGACCTGCTCGGCGGCATTTGCCATGGCAGTGGCCGCATCGATCTGGAGGTTACGGACGCCGAGGATCTGCTCACCGAGCGGACCCCAGACGCTGCCCATCTCGGGGATGTTGGGCATCGGGGAACCATCGGCTCCCGACAGAGCGAAGGTCTTCGCGATGTCGTTGTCGGCCGTGACCGCTTCGAACGTAGTCTTGTAGACCGGGTTGCGCGGATCGGCTTCGTACAGAGCGGTCATCGCCTCGTCGGTGGCGACGTAGTCGAGGAGGAATGCCTCCGCGATCCCAACGTTCTGGCTGAACTGGTTGATGAACCAGCCACCGGCGCCGAGGAACGGACGCATGGCCTTGCCGTCCATGGTCGGGAGCTTCGAAACGCCGTAGGGGATTCCGAGCTCATCGAATCCTGCGAGCTGCCAGGGGCCGCTCAGGAAGAACGGAGCCTTGCCGTCCTGGAACTGCGTCTGGGCGTCGCCGCCGTTGACGTTTCCGACGTAGCCGTCCTTGACGAGCTGCTCGAGCACCGTCATTCCGGCGATCGCGCCTTCGTTGTCGAGGCCCACATCGGTGGCATCGAGACCGGTCGTGGCATCCCATCCGAAGATGTAGCCGCCGAGGGCGGAGACGAACGAGAAGTTGTGGTACGGGTCTGCGCCGTCGCCACCGCCGGGGATCGCCCAGCAGTTTTCGATGTCGGTGAGCCCGTCACAGATTGCGGTGAGCTCTTCGATCGTCGTCGGGGCTTCCGGGACGAGGTCGGTGTTGACATAAAGGGCGACCGCTTCGCTCTGGTAGGGGACGGCATAGAGCTGCCCGTTGTAGTTGAACGCTTCGAGGGCTACCGGGAACCACTCTGCGTCGCGTCCGCCGAGATCGATCGGAGCGGAGATACCGCTTGCCGCCATCTCGCCGGTCCAGTCGTGGGCACCAATGAAGATGTCCGGACCTTCGCCTGCCGGCGCTGCCGTCGTGACCTGCTCACGAAGGTCGTCGTAGACGATGACTTCGATGACCAGGTTGACGCCGGTCTCTTCGAGCACCTTCGGAGCGAGCGTCTCGAGGATCGGGGCGCGTTTCTCGTCGGCCCAGATCACGAGATCGATGGCCTCCATGGCCTCGGTCGTCGTGGTCTCGGGCGCTGCTGTGGTGGTGGTCGTGGCTTCAGGGGTGGTGGTGGTGGTGGCCTCGGTGGTCGTTGTGCTCTCGTCGCCTGTTTCGTCACTGCTACAGGCAGCGGCGACAAGGGCGAGGGCAAGCACCAGACCGACGAGGATTGTGAATCGACTCCTCATTCGGGAGTTCCTCCTTGTGGACGGGTTTGGGGCTACAGGAATGCGGCCCAAGGCAAGTCTATGCCCCCCGTCCGATATCGCCCAAAGGCCAGACACAGGTCTTCTCCCCTGAGCTGATAGTCGGTCGGTTCACCGGTCCGACCAGGGCGGTCGCGGCGGCCCGATGGCCGGCGTCTCGGACCGACGGTACGATGCGGCCCCATGAAGATCCTCTTCGCTTCTGCAGAGCTCTCTCCGTTCGTTCGCACCGGTGGATTGGGCAATGCCGTATCCGGCCTTGCCCATGCGGTTGCGGCCGACCACGACGTCACCGTGGCCGTGCCGGGCTATCGGGATGCCGACGCGCCCGGCCGAAGGGTCTCAGGGCAACCGTGGCGGAAGCATCGAGATGGCGACGTCGACGTGCTGTTCTGGCTCGACGAGCTATTCGAGCGGCCCGGCATCTACGGGCCCGATGCGTCCTCGTCCTACGACGACAACTGGGAGCGTTTCGCTCGATTCTCGGTTGCTGTCTCCGAGCTTGCCGACGACTTCGACGTCGTCCACCTGCACGATGGTCATGTCGGGGCGGTGACCCTGATGACGTCGGTACCGACCGTGTTCACGATCCACAACGCGTCGTACCCGATGATCGGCCCCCTCGATGCGAGCATCGAACTGCTGGGCCTCGGCCCGAAAGCGTCGGTGCTTGGTGGAGACATGGAATGGTTCGGCGAGGCCAACTTCCTGAAGGCTGGCATCGTAGGAGCGACTCAGGCGACGACGGTGAGCCCCGGGCACGCTCGCGAGCTGAACGTCGACGCACTGTCGTTCGGTCTCGGCGGGATCATCCGCGGGCTGTTCCGCCCGATTCTCGGCGTGGTGAACGGCATCGACACTGTTGACTGGGATCCGCAGGCCGACTCGACGCTGCCGAAGCCGTTCACAGCATCCGACCTGACGGGCCGTTCTGCGTCGCGTGCGGCGTTGCTCAAAACCTACGGCATCGAAGACGGGTTCGTGCTCGGCAACGTGGGACGCATGTCTGGCCAGAAGGGTCTCGGGCTCATCGAGTACGACCTCGAGACACTGGTCAACGAAGGCGCTCGGTTCGTCTTCATGGGCAACGGGGATCTGGATCCGCTCGTCGATTCCTGGGCAGAACGGTTCCCGAAAGCGGTGGTGCATGTGCCGTTCGACGAGCCGGCCTCCCGATTGATCTTCGCCGGCTCAGACGCCTACCTCATGCCCTCTCAGTACGAGCCGTGCGGCCTCGGGCAGATCTATGCGATGCAGTATGGAGCTCCACCGATCGCGCACTTCACCGGCGGTCTCGAGGACACCGTGTTCGACATCGACGAGGACACCTTGAACGGAACCGGCTTCGTGTTCCGGTCCTTCGATCATCCGTCGCTGACCAAGACGATTCGCCGCGCGATGCGATACCGGCTGGCAATGCCGGGATTGTGGACCCG
>CAZONX010000027.1:0-22158 GCA_964581295.1 uncultured Acidimicrobiaceae bacterium | reverse complement strand
CGGCCTGCGGACCCTGGTCGAGGCACAGGTCGACTTCAAGAAGGGCAGGAACATGGTCGTAGTCGGGCTGATCCTGGTCTTCGGGCTGGGACTGAACGGCCTCGTGAACCCGCTCGTGATCGGCGACGTCCCGATTTCCGGGCTCGCGCTGGCAGCCGTGATCGGCGTCGCGGCCAACCTGGTCCTGCCGGCAGACCGAGAGGAAGTCGCACCGGCGCTGCCATCCGACTCGTATCCCAAGGCAGACGCCGACCCGATGCCCGACGAGAGCTGATTGCTCGCGCGACGACAACATTGAGAGAGAGGGAGCCGGTGCCACCGGCTCCCTCTCAGCGCGTTGTGAGCTGACGGCGCGGACCTGCCAATCGGCCCTGTAAAGGTCCCAGGGTTGTCGTGACGATAGAAAGCAGAGGGGGTGAGCCGCCGCGTTCACCGATCGACACACAGGAAGTGGATTATGACCCGGAAACCAACGACGCTGCTCTTGATCGCCACGTTCGCATTCGCTCTCCTCATCTCGGCCTGTTCGAGCGCATCCGACGTCGTGGCCGAGAATCTGGCGGAAGAACTCATAGAGGCCGGCGCCGATGGGAACGTCGATGTCGACGTGTCCGGCGACGGCGAGGAGATGACGATCAACCTCGATACCGAGGATGGAAACGTTTCGATCGATGTATCCGGCGATGGAGACGACGCGACGATCGAGATGGAGTCGGAGGACGGAACGTTCACGATGGGCGCCGGGAGTGAGATGCCCGAGGGCCTCACGGTCCCGGTCCCAGACGGCGGAGAGATCACCACGTCGGTCGAAATGGAAGACGGAGTCATGGTGGTGCTGATGTTCGAGAAGGGCCGCTACGAAGAGATCGTCGCCTACTACGACGATTGGACCGCGGGGACCGGCGAGAAGTATGAGAAGCAAACCATGTCGGTTGATACCGGCGGGCCGGACCAGCGGTCAACGATGTGGGTCGGAACAGAAAGCAACTCGTTTGTCGCGTTGGGAGATTGCTTCGATCCCCAGGCTGAGGAAAGCAGTGACGAGGAGTTCACCGCCGTCTGCCTGAACATCAACCAGGCCCCGTAGGCAGCCGATCGCGGCAAATGCGACGGGTCGGAAGGCGCCCGCTGGTTGGCGATTCCGAGCCGCCTCGTCGGAGTCAATCTCTAGGCGTGGACAACGATCCACACGGCGCAGTAGTGGGCGGCAAACGCGGCAACGGTGAGCGCATGGAACACCTCGTGGAATCCGAACCATTTGGCGGAGGGGTTCGGGCGCTTCGACCCGTACACGACCGCACCGGCTGTGTAGAGAAGGCCCCCGAGCACGATCAACAAGACGGCAACGACGCCCGCGCCCTCGATCAGTTCCGGGACGTAGAAGATCGCCACCCACCCGACGATCACATACAGCGCCGTGGTGAGCCACCGAGGGGCCGACGTCCAGAATACCCGGAGCATCGCACCTGCGAGCGCTCCGGTCCAGACGATCAACAACAGCGTGCGCCCATCCGATGGGGGGAGAGCGAGGACGGCAAACGGCGTGTAGGTGCCCGCGATGATCAGATAGATGTTTGCGTGGTCGAGACGGCGCAAGAGGCCTTCCGTGCCGGGCGACCACGATCCGCGATGGAGCAGCGCACTCGTGCCGAAGAGGAGCGCAGCGGTGACGGCGAAGATCGCAGCGGCCACGCGGCTCTCCGCGGTGGGCGCGGTGGCGACGAGCACGACGCCGGCAGCGACAGCGATCGGAAACATCGCGGCGTGTGACCATCCCCGCAGTCGGGGTCGGCCTCGGTCCACCGGAGCTACCTGTGTATCCACGGGCATGGAGCGTAGGGGAGGCGCAGGATTGCTCTTCGAGCACCGCCGATGGCCCACGGCTCGAGCAGCGACAGCGTCCCGACGCCCACGTGTGTAGTTGTCAACGAGAGTTGAGAGCAAAGAGGGCCGATGTGTCTCGGGGGCTTGGTCTTTCGTCTTTGTTCTTTGCTCTCTCCTGCCGACTACCCGTCGGCACCGTACCTCCACCGATCAACGACGTTTCCGTTTTCGTCCTGGAGGATCACCGTATCGCCGGTGTTCGACCACACGGAGCGCTCGGCGCACCAGTAGACGACCTTCGCGGTGTCGGTGCCGCATCCGGAGCGAACGGTGACCCCGTCTCCCTCGCCAAGCACGACGTCTCCGAACACGTAGCGGTTTTGTGACGACTCGTCGCGAAGGATCCAATTCGACAGGGCGATCGCTCCGGAGTCGGATCCGTACTCGATCGTGACGTATTCGTCGTAGAGGCGTTCATCGTCCGGCCCCGGCGGGTTGTATTCGACCTCTACGATCGCAACGTCGGGATGCGGCGCGGTGCCACAGGCGTCGGGCGCCCACATGCCGGCGCCGGCGTCGGCGGCCAGGTCGCCGATCTCCACGAACGCGGCGTTGTACCGGTGGTCGCCCTGAAGAGCGACAGCGTTGCCGTCGGCGAGCATCCGGCCGTTGACGTTCTCTCCATCGACGTAGATGTAGCGAAGCAGGCGCCCGTAGCGATCTGAATTGGCGTCGGACCCGCCTACCAACACGAGGTCGGCGCCGTTGAGCGCTGCGATCAACGCCGCGCGGGAGCGATCGCCGAAGCACTCGTCGCCCTCGGGGGCGTTGATGCCGATCAGACGCACTTCGACCACCTCGCCGGCAATTCGGGCTTCCATCGAATCGCCGTCGAAGACATAGCCGAGCGTGGCCGACGTCCCATCCGGGTTGGCGACAGTCGCCGCGGTTTTCGATATCGCGGTCGGCTCCGTGCCGGCCACTTCCGTCGGCTCGCTACATGCGGCCGCGATCAGAACGAGCGATACTGCGACTGCGACGATGCGGTTCATAGGCGGAACGCTACCGTTGTGCGGGATATCGGCGACTCCGGCTCCCTGCGGTCGGTGAAGTCCCTCATGCCCAACTTGCCGTTATGCGCCGGGCGTCCCTACAATCTCGTCAGCGGCCCGGCTTCGGGCTGCGTTTTCCCATGCAAAGACGTCGTTGATATCGACGGGCCCGGGCTTCGCTCGGCCACCGTTGGTGTAGAGGTCACCCTTCGCTGCGGACACTGCGGTGTCTGCCTCGGTGACGCTCGCATGAGACGTTCGTCACAACCGAACCGAGGCAGGATCACCACTGATGAAAGTATCAGCATCCGCCAAAAAGATGTGTGACAAGTGCCGGATCATCCGGCGCAATGGTCGCGTCTGGGTGATCTGCGAGAACCCGCGACACAAGCAGCGTCAGGGGTAGCGCACACATGGCACGAATCGCTGGAGTAGATCTCCCGAGAGAAAAACAGGTCGAAATCGGCCTGACATACATCTATGGCATCGGACGCACAGGATCGAAGCAGGTCCTCACCGCGCTCGAGATTTCGAACGACACGAAAGTGCGAGATTTGACCGACTCTGAAGTCGTCAAGATCCGCCAGTTCATCGACAACAACTACGTCGTCGAGGGAGACCTTCGTCGTGAGGTCGCTCAGAACATCAAGCGCAAGATCGAGATCGGCTGTTACCAAGGGCTGCGTCACCGCCGCGGTCTTCCGGTGCGCGGTCAACGAACCCACACCAACGCGCGGACCCGCAAGGGACGTCGCGCTCCGGTTGCCGGCAAGAAGAAGGTCGGGAAGTAATGGTCGAACAGACACCACGGCCGCGCCGCAAGGCTCGCCGCACCATCACGCATGGTCAGGCGCACATCCGGGCCAGCTTCAACAACACGATCATCACGATCACGGACCAGAAGGGCGAGGTCGTCGGCTGGTCCTCCGGCGGATCTGTCGGCTTCAAGGGATCACGCAAGTCGACTCCGTACGCCGCACAGGTTGCAGCCGAGCAGGCCGCCCGCAAGGTCGGCGAGATGGGGATTCGCAAGCTCGACGTCATCGTCCGCGGCTCCGGTTCCGGGCGTGAAACGGCGATCCGCACGCTCCAGAACATGGGCATCGAGGTCACCGGCATCAAGGACGTCACACCGGTGCCATTCAACGGATGCCGCCCCAAGAAGCGGAGGATGCGCTAGAGATGGCTCGCTACACCGGACCGAGGACCAAAGTCAGCCGCCGGGCGCGGCAGCTCCTCGATGAGAACAAAGCGAAGTACTTCGACCGGCGGCCCTATCCGCCGGGCGAGCACGGCCGCGGCCGCATTCGCGAGTCCCAGTACCTGGTTCAGCTCCGCGAGAAGCAGAAGTTGCGCTTCATGTACGGCGTGCTCGAGAAGCAGTTCCGTCGCTACTACAAGGAAGCGGCTCGCCAGTCCGGCATCACCGGAACCAGCCTGCTCGTCATCCTTGAGACCCGACTCGACAACGTCGTGTACCGGTCTGGATTGGCGCTGACTCGCCCGCAGGCACGTCAGCTCGTCAACCACGGTCACTTCATGGTCAACGGCAAGCGGGTCGACATTCCTTCGTATCAGGTGCGCAAGGACGACGTTGTCACCGTCAAGGAGCGGAGCATGGAAGCGCTGCCGATCCTGATCGCCATCGACACCGGCGACCGCACGGTCCCCGAGTGGATGGACGTCAATACCGACGAGCGCAAGATCACGATCATCGATCTCCCCAGCAGGGAACAGATCGACACCCAAATCCAAGAACAACTCGTCGTCGAGTTGTACTCGAAGTAGTAGTTCCCGAACCCGAAAGGGGAGTCTCTCCGTGCTGATCACGCAGCGGCCCACCATCGAAGAAGAAATCGTCAACGACACTCGCTCGCGGTTCATTGTGGAACCGCTCGAGCCGGGCTTTGGATACACCCTTGGAAACACGATGCGGCGCACGCTGCTGTCGCGGATTCCCGGTGCAGCGATCACGTCAGTGCGCATCGAAGGCGTCCAGCATGAGTTCTCGACCATCGAGGGCGTCGTCGAAGACGTCGTCGACTTCATCCTGAACCTCAAGCAGGTCGTCCTTCGCATCGACGCCGAAGGCCCACAGACGCTCTACCTGTCCGCTTCGGGCAAGGGCGACGTCACTGCCGGCGACATCCAGGCGCCTGCAGGTGTCGAGATCGTCAATACCGACCACCACCTGGCGACTCTGTCGGCCTCGGCGAAGCTCGAGGTCGAGATGGGAGCAGGGCGCGGGGTCGGCTATCGCAGTGCCGACAAGAACAAGACCTCGGATGCGATCGGCGTGATGCCGATCGATTCGATCTACTCGCCGGTGCGCAAGGTCGCCTATCGGGTCGAGAGCACCCAGGTCGGACAGATGACCGACTTCGACAAGCTCATCCTCGACGTCGAGACCGACGGTTCCGTGACCCCCGCCGAGTCGATCTCGTCGGCCGGCGCAACGCTGCGCAACCTGTTCGAACTGTTCTCCGAGATGGAGGAGTACGACGGGCTCGAACTCGACGAGATCATTCAGCCAGAGGCCGCCGGTCAAGAGCATCTCGATCTACCGATCGAGGCCCTCGATCTGTCGGAGCGGCCGCGCAACTGCTTGCGGCGAGCACAGGTCCAAACCGTCGGCGAACTCATCGAGAAGAGCGAAGACGATCTCCTCAACATCACCAACTTCGGGCAGAAGTCGCTCGAAGAGGTTGTTGCGAAGCTCGACGAGCTCGGATTCTCGCTGCGGTCGATCGCCGACACCGAGTCGACGGAGAGCGTTGTCTAATGCCACGACCAAAGAAAGGGGCGCGCCTCGGTGGTAGCCCCTCCCATCAGCGCAAGATCCTTGCCAATTTGACCGCACAGCTCATCGAGCACGAGAAGTTGACGACAACGCACGCCAAGGCTCGTGACCTCCGCCCGTACGCGGAGAAGATCATCACGAAGGCCCGGCGCGGCGATCTGCACGCACGCCGGACCGTGCTTGCGAAGATCAACGACAACGATGCTGTTACGAAGCTGTTTGACGATGTCGCGCCGCGGTATGCGGATCGACCAGGCGGCTACACCCGAATTACGAAGCTCGGCCAGCGCCGCGGCGATGGTTCCGAGATGGCGGTGATTGAGCTCGTATAGAGTCGCCAGTCGCCAGTCACCAGTCACGAAACGTCCCGGTTCCTTCCGGGGCGTTTCTGCGTTTGGGACTCGATGGGTACGATTCTGCGGCATGAACTCGATTGAGTCGCTGCTTGCAGGGGCGTTGGACATGGCGCCGGCCACCGTGGTCGAGCGTGCGCTCGATCTCGCCCGGCTTCCGGACCCGACCGATCGTGATTGTTTCGAGCCCGGACACTTCACCGCCTCCGGCTTCGTCATCTCTCCGGATCGCGAAGCACTCCTGCTCATCCACCATCGGCGACTCGATCGCTGGCTCCAGCCCGGAGGACACATCGACCCCGAGGACGCGTCGCCGATCGCCGCCGCGATTCGCGAGGTTGCGGAAGAGACCGGCGTCGAGACCGCGCCGATCACGGACTCGCTCATAGATCTCGACATCCATCCGATCCCGCAGCGCGCCCCCGAACCGGAGCACGAACACTTCGACCTGCGCTTTGCCCTGCGAGCGCTCGGCGACCGCCTCGTCGCGGACGACGAGGTCTACGACGCCCGCTGGGTGCCGTGGGCCGAGATCGGGTCCTACGACGTCGACCAATCCGGGCTGCGGGGAGCCCTTGCGTTGCGGCGGGCGTGCTCGTAGCGGGCCGCCGGTAGGCTGGCGTTTCCCCAACGGAGATCACACGATGGGCGTCGTCCTCAACCGATTGCTGCAGACGATCCGCTTCGACCGCGACGCCTTCGTCTGGATGGAGTTCAACGACCGAGCGACCGGCGACGCGCTCATCATCGTCGCCGTTACTGATGTCCTGTTCCTCATCGCCGGCGGTACGTCACTGTTCGGCTTGGTCACCGGCATCTTCGACGTGCTTGCGACACTGCTCTCAACGGTCGTGTTCTGGCTGGTCTACAGCGCGCTGGTGTACGCCGCAGTGGTGTACTTGTTCCGGGGTGACGGACGGTTCCCGATCTACCTCCGGATGGCGGGTTTTGCATTCCCGACGCTGCTGCTGATGATCGCTACCACTCAGATCTTCGGAGATGGTCTCCTCGCGACACTGCTTGGTTCGCTGTGGTTCCTCCTCGTCGTCGCCTATGGGACGCACTACGTATCGGATTTGCCGCTCGATCGGTCGATCGTTGCTGCGGTGCTCGGCTGGGCCGGTTGGATCGTCGTTTCGACGATTCTCGGCGGTTTCAGCATCTTCTAGGGAAGGCCTGACCGATGCCGACCTATCGTCTCGACCTCGCATACGACGGAACCGACTTCCACGGATACGCCCGCCAGGACAACGTACCCACGGTCCAGGGAGCACTCGAAGCGGCGCTCTTCCGCCGGACGGGCGTCGTCGACACCACCGTCGCGGGCCGAACGGATGGAGGAGTACATGCCGAGGGGCAAGTTGTGAGCTTCGTCATCACCAATCCCGTCGATGAGATGCTTCTGCAACGGAGCCTCAACAGCCAGCTCGGCCCCGCGATCGCGGTCAACGCGGTGACGAAGGTGCCCGATGAGTTTCATGCTCGGTTCTCGGCGACCGGGCGAAGCTATCGCTATCAGATCTGGAATGGTCGGGTGCACGATCCGCTCTCGGCGCGTACGTCGTGGCACGTACCCGATCCACTCGACGTTTCGGCGATGGTGGCGAGCATCGGCGTCGTGGTTGGCGTGCATGACTTCACGTCGCTCTGCAAGAAGGCACCCGGCCGCAGCACGATGCGTGAGGTGCGCGAGGCGTCGTGGGTCCGAGACGGTGACCTCGTCGAGCTGGCGATATCTGCGAACGCGTTCTGCCACCACATGGTTCGGTCGATCGTGTCGGCATCGGTCGAGATCGGCCTAGGGCGGCTCGAACCCGAAGCAATGGGCGACATTCTCGAGGCCAGAGACCGAACGCGGGCGACCGGCACCGCCCCGGCACGCGGCCTCACTCTCATCTCCGTGGAGTACCCCCAACTCGCGAACCCAGGGTTGTAGACGTCCTATGTGACGTCCTGAGCCCTCGGTACGAGAGAGCCGCTTGCACCGCTTCGTTCTGCGGGTTCGGGACGTCACATAGGACGTGGTGAACCCTGGGTACGCGGAAATGGGAGGTCAGTTGGCCTTATGTTCCGTTGTCCGATACCATCCAGACTCGCTCCCGGGTCCCCGGGGGTTGTCTCGTGCCGTCTGAGGACTCCCGATGAAAGCCAAGCTGCAAAGAACATTCACGCCTACGCCGTCCGACGTCGATCGAACGTGGTACGTCGTCGACGCCGAGGGCATCCCGCTCGGCCGCCTCGCATCCGAGGTCGCCCAGATCCTGCGCGGGAAGCAGAAGCCGACGTTCGCTCCGCATATGGACATGGGTGACTACGTGATCGTGGTCAACGCCGAGAAGGTGTCGGTTTCCGGCAACAAGGAGACCGACAAGGTCTACTACCGCCACTCCGGCTTCCCGGGCGGCCTCCGCTCCGACACGCTGTCCTACATGCGCACGGAGCATCCCGAACGTCTCGTCCAGAATGCCGTCAGGGGCATGATCCCGAAGAACCGGCTCGGTCGCCAGACGCTCACCAAGCTCAAGGTCTATGCCGGCGGTGACCACCCGCACAGCGCCCAGAAACCGCAACCGCTCACACTCTCGCAGGGAAAGGCTGAAGCCTGATGCCGAAAACGATTATCCAGGCCACCGGTCGCCGCAAGACATCCGTCGCCCGCGTGCGACTCGTCGACGGCACCGGACAGTTCACGCTCAACGGTAAGAGCCTCGACCAGTTCTTCCCTGAAGCCGCGCACCGCATGCGCATTGTTGAACCGCTCAAGCTTGCCGAACTCGAAGGCCGCTACGACGTCTCCGCCACCCTTGAAGGTGGAGGAACGACCGGGCAGAGCGACGCTCTCCGCCTCGGTATCGCCCGAGCGCTCGTTGAGATCGATCCAGAGCTTCGGTCGGTCCTCAAGAAGGCCGGGATGCTCCGCCGTGACGACCGCAAGGTCGAGCGCAAAAAGTACGGTCTGCGCAAGGCCCGTCGCGCTCCGCAGTTCACCAAGCGCTAACCCAGGCGGTACGGCCCGCTTCACGTCGATTGCACCGGGAGAAGCCAGGATGGCTGAACGTCACCTATTCGGCACCGACGGTGTTCGCGGTGTTGCCAACGAAGTCCTGACGCCCGAGGTCGCCTACGACCTTGCGCGCGCCGCTGGCGAGGACATCGACGGCCACGTCATCGTCGGCCGAGACACCCGTCGGTCTGGACCGATGCTGTCGGCGGCGTTAATGGCCGGCTTCAACTCCGTCGGAGTCGACACGATCGACCTCGGCATCATCCCTGTCGGGGCCGTCTCCCGCCTCGTTCGTGACACCGGCGCGTCCTACGGGGTCATGGTCAGCGCATCGCACAACCCGGCACCCGACAACGGGATCAAGTTCTTCGGATCGAACGGCACCAAGCTGTCGGACACCGACGAGGCATCGATCGAAGCTCGCTACTTCGCCGGTTCGCCCTGGTTGCGAGCCGTGGGCCGGAAGGTCGGAATCCAGACCGTCATGGCCGACGCCGTCGATCGATACATCGACAAGATCCTCGCGCCGGTCGAGTATTCGATGCGTGGGCTCGAATTCGTCGTCGACGCCGCGAATGGCGCCGCGTTCCTCGCTGCTCCGGATCTCTTCGAGCGCGCCGGTGCGACGGTCGAGATCATCAACGCGGAACCCGACGGCATGAACATCAATCTGGGATGCGGAGCTACCCATCCAGAGGCCATGGTGGAACACAGCGCAGGAAGAGTGGGCCTCTCGTTCGACGGTGACGCTGATCGCCTCATCGCCGTGGACGAAGATGGTGTCGTTGCGAACGGAGACGTCATCATGGCCATCTTCGCCCAGTGGATGAAGGACCGCGGCAGGCTCAAGAACGATGCCGTCGTCGCCACCGTGATGTCGAACCTCGGATTCCGCAAGGCAATGGAACGGCTCGGCATCGAGGTCATCGAGACCACCGTTGGTGATCGTTACGTCCTCGAAGCGATGCGCACCTCTCGCGCCGTCGTGGGCGGAGAACAGTCCGGCCACGTCCTGCTCGAGGACCGCGCCACCGGAGACGGTCTCCGAACGGCCCTGCGCCTCATGGAGGTCATGGCCTCCACCGGAAAGGAACTGCGCGAGTTGCGCAGCGTCATGACGGCCTATCCGCAGGTGCTCGAGAACGTGATCGTGAAGGACAAGGCATTCGCGGATAATTCCGCAGTCGCCGACTCGATCGCATCGGCGGAGCGCGCCCTCGGCGGCCGCGGCCGTCTCCTCGTCCGCCCTTCGGGAACCGAACCCCTCGTCCGCGTCATGGTCGAAGCCCCGACCGCCGAGGAAGCGGCCGACGTAGCGTCGCGCGTTGCCAAGACCGTCAAAGCCGAGTTGGCATAGGGCCGGTCGCCGGCCAGTAGCAAGACACAAGTAGCAAGTAACAAGACCGGATTCCCCACTTGGGCATTGGGACGTTTCCCCCGGTAGATCCTGCTTCTGTCTTGCTACTTGCTATTTGCGACTCAGCGACTCAGCTACTCAGCTACTCTTCTGGCACAATCTATCGACCGACCGGAGACACCCTAAAGCGCCTGCCCTCGCGGTTCGCGAGGTGACGAGGAAGAGGGACTATCGAACAGTCGGCGGGTGCCCTCTCGGCCGCTCACGGTCGTTACGGAGTCGGGCAAAACCTGGGAGCGATCCCGGGGACAATCCTGATCCGAGTGAGCCGGGACATCGTCTCGGAGCGCCCTCCGGTCCACAACCTCAAGGAGGTCGCGCGCGTGTGCGGAATCATGGGCTATGTAGGCCCTCGCGAAGCTGCTCCGATCATCATGGACGGGCTGCGGAGGCTCGAGTACCGAGGCTACGACTCGGCCGGCATCGCTGTCGCCAACGGATCGATCAACGTCCGCAAGGCGGAGGGCAAGATCGTTCGACTCACCGAACTTCTCGAGGTCGAACCGCTGACGGGGACCGTGGGGATCGGCCACACACGGTGGGCGACGCACGGCGTTCCGAGCGACCTCAACGCACATCCTCACACCGACCCGACGGGAGAGTTCGTCGTTGTTCACAACGGCATCATCGAGAACTTCCAGACCCTGCGTGAGGAGCTCGAAGCCGGCGGAGCGGTGCTCACCTCGCAGACCGACACCGAAATCCTGGCCCACCTGATCGCCGAGGAGTACACCGATGACCTCGCGGCGGCCGTTCGCAAGGCCGTCGAGCGCGCGGAAGGGGCATACGCGCTCGTTGTGATGACAAAACGCGAGCCGAGGAAGATCGTGGCGGTTCGCAAGATCAGCCCGCTGGTGGTTGGGCTCGGAAACGGCGAGACCTACCTCGCCTCGGACATCCCCGCCCTGCTCCATCAGACGCGCGACTTCATCATCATCGAAGACGACGAGCTGGTGACGCTCACCGAGCAGGGCGCGGTGGTCGAGACGATTGCCGGTGAACCCGTCGATCGAGAGGCAATCCACGTCGAGTGGGATGCCGAACAGGCTGAGAAGGGTGGCTTCGAGCACTTCATGCTCAAGGAGATCCGCGAGCAACCGACGGTGATCACCGAGACGCTCGCTGGGCGACTCGACGAAGACGGCACCACGTGGCTCGAAGATGCCGAATTCGACGACGAATTCGCGCGGGACATCAACACGGTGTGGATCACCGCGTGTGGAACCGCCTATCACGCTGGTCTCGTCGGCCGGGAGATATTTCAGCGCGTACTCCGGCTGCCGACGATGGTCGAGTACGCCCACGAGATGCGATACGCGGATCCGATGGTCAAGCCAGGGGATCTCACAATCGCTATTTCACAGTCGGGGGAGACGGCCGACACGCTCGCCGCCGCACGGCTGGCCGCCGAACGCGGAACGAGAATGCTCGCGCTCACGAACGTGGTTGGGTCAACGCTCAGTCGCTACGCCGACGATGTGCTCTACACGCGCGCCGGCCCTGAGATCTCGGTCGCATCGACGAAGGCCTACCTTGCCATGCTCATCGGCCAGTACTTGCTCGCGCTCCGTCTCGGTCTTGCCAGAGGCTCGATCAGTCGCGAACAGGCGAGCGAACTGTCGCGCGGCCTGGCCCGGTTGCCGGCCCAGGTGGAATCAATCCTCGAGAACGAGGCCCCCATCGTCGACGCGGCTCGGGCAATCGTCGACGCTGACGACATCTACTTCATCGGGCGCGGTCTCGACTACGCCGTCGCGATGGAGGGATCGCTCAAGCTGAAGGAGATTTCCTACCTGCATAGCGAGGCGATGCCGGCCGGCGAGTTGAAGCACGGCACTCTTGCGCTCATTACCGACGGCGTGCCGGTCGTTGTGGTGGTGACGCAGCGAGCGACCTATGACAAGACAATCTCCGCCGTGCAGGAGGTCAAGGCCCGCGGAGGCAAGATCGTCGCCATCGCCTACGATTCCGACACTGAGATCGAGAAGTTTGCCGATCTCGTGCTGCGGATCCCCGAGACGGACGATCTCCTTGCACCCGTGAATGCAGCGGTTCCGCTGCAGCTGCTCGCCTACCACGTCGCGAAACTGCGTGGCCACGACATCGATCAACCGCGTAACCTCGCGAAGTCGGTCACCGTCGAATAGCCGCACGGACAATCCGCAGCCCCGGACGAGGAGTGCGCCCATGAACATCGTTGGACTTGGCGTGGATCTCGCCGAAGTCGATCGCGTGCGCGATCTGCTCGGGCGCTACGGCGACGCGTTCCGGCAGCGGTGCTTCACCGATCACGAGTGGGAGTACGCCCACCGCTTCAGCGATCCCGCCGGCCGCTTGGCGGCCCGCTTCGCCGGCAAAGAGGCCGTCATGAAGAGCTTGGGCACGGGATGGCGGCGGCTGCGCTGGACCGATATCGAGATCACGGGAGGTGGCCGACCGCGAGCCGTTCTGAATGGGCGGGCCGCGAGTCGTGCCGAGATGCTGTCGGTGACCGAGGTGCTGGTCACGGTGACCCATACGCGCGATCAGGCGATCGTGATGGCGATTGCGGTGGGGGAGTAGAACCCAGTCGCCGGTCGCCGGTCGCCAGTGGGGACGCGAAGCGGCCGCTCCGAAGAGCGGCCGCTTCTTTGGCCGGACCCGTCCCGGGGAGGGGTGTTCTGCAGAGTGCGGAGATAGGCGACGATGATCTGCAGATCGGGTCCAACTTTGGTGAGAAATCACCCTGGGGTGATGTGTCCACTCCCACCAAATTGCCGGACCGTATACGGGACCGACCACTTCTCAGAATCCTTTGTAGGGCGTCGCACCTCTCCTGGCTCTTGACCGGACTCACCTTCGCCCGGCCGGATTGCTTCCGCACTACGAGCGTACGAGGCAATTGCGGCCACCCGTAGGGTCGAATGACCCACATCTCCCGGTCGTTGCGATCGTCGGACCGGTTGACAGTCGTTACCCTTGCACCCATGCGACCTTCCTGGATCGAGGTTGATCTCGACGCGATCGAAGCGAACGTCCGTGCTATTCGCTCCGCGGTCTCGCCGGCAGACGTGTGTGCGGTCGTCAAGGCCGATGGCTACGGTCACGGTGACGTTGAGACAGCGCATGCCGCGATGGCCGGCGGTGCCGCCTGGCTCGCAGTCGCCTTGGTTGCCGAGGGCGTGCGGCTGCGCGACAGCGGGGTTGATCTGCCGATCCTCGTGTTATCCGAGCCGCTCAAGGAAGAACTCGATGCGGTGGTCGAATGGTCGCTGACACCCATCGTCTACCGCGGAGAGTTTATCGACGCCGTTGCCGAGGTCGCAGCGCGAGCCGGAGCGACTCCGTATCCCGTCCACCTCAAGATCGACACCGGCATGCACCGGGTGGGTGCCGACCCGGCGACGGCCATCGAACTGGCCCGGCGCATCCACGCCGACGATCGGCTCGCCCTCGAAGGTATCGCGACCCATCTCTCGGTCGCCGAGTCCGACCCCGAGTTCACCGCACAGCAGGTCCGGGCCCTCTCCGACTTCCGTGGGCTCCTGGCCGAGAGTGGTATCGATGTCGACTATGTGCATGCGGCGAACACGGCAGGTGCCCTCGAGCATCCAGACGCTCGCTTCGACTTCGTCCGGGCCGGCATCGGCATCTACGGACTTCGGCCGGCACCGGACACGGCGACCGGACTGGAACTCCACCCCGCCATGCGAGTCGTCTCTGCCGTGACGTTCGTACAACGACTGTCGGCAGGAGAGCGTCCGTCCTACGGAAGAGTTCGGCCCCTCACTCGCGAATCAACTGTTGCGACGGTGCCGCTCGGCTATGCCGACGGAATCCCTCGCCGGCTTTCCGCCCTCGGCGGCGAGGTGCTGATCCGAGGCAAGCGGTATCCGTTCGCCGGCACGGTGACCATGGACCAGGTTGTCATCGACGTAGGTGATGATGCCGTTGAGGTCGGAGACGAAGTGGTGTTTATCGGTCGCCAGGGAGATGAAGAAGTGACCGCGACGGAGTGGGCCGACCTGCTCGACACCATCAACTACGAGGTGGTCTGCCAATTCGGACCGCGGCTCCCACGACGCTATTTCAAGGGCGAATCGTGAAGCCGCTGCCCACGATCACCGCGGTCCCCGGCGTCTCCGTCGGCCACCACACCGACCCGATCGGTGCCACCGGTGTGACCGTGTTGACCTTCCCGGAGCCGAACGTCGCCGTCGTCGACGTCCGCGGCGGAGCACCCGGGACCAGGGAAACTGACGCACTCGGCGCTGCCATCAAACCGATCACCGTCAACGCATTGATGTTTGCCGGCGGATCAGCATTCGGTCTCGCCGCAGCAACCGGGGTGTCAGCGGAGATCGAGAGCGACGGCAAGGGTGCTCCGACACCGGTTGGTCCCGTACCGATCGTGCCGTCGGCCATCGTGTTCGACCTCATGACGGGGAATCCGGCGGGACGTCCCGGCCCCGAAGACGGAGCCTCCGCATATCGCTCGCGCTCGAGCGAGCCGGTACCGCTCGGCCGCGTCGGGGCAGGATCCGGGACCACGGTCGCTGCTTGGCGAGGGTTCGACGCCATCGAGTTCGCGGGTGTCGGGTCGGCAGCGGTCCAGGTCGGCGATGCGACGGTTGGAGCGCTGGTCGTGCTCAACGCCGCTGGCGACATCTTCAGCCTCGAAGGGGAATCTCTCACCGGCGGCAACCATGCTGCGATCGACCCACCATTCGGTCTCGCCTCGGGGGGCAACACAACCCTTGTATGCGTCGCCACCGACGCCGGGATCGACGATCGCAACGAACTGCGCAGGATGGCGATCCGGGCGCACGACGCCATCGGTGCGTGCATTCGGCCAACCCACACGCGCTACGACGGCGACTCTGCGTTCGTGGTCTCTTTCGGATCTGCAGCGGGCGATATCGACGCGATTCAGCAGGCAGCGTTCGTCGTGGTCGGCCGGGCCATCGAGTCGGCGTTGCTCGAGGCGCGGAGTACCGAATGAGCGAAGTATCGATCTCCCGGTTCGATGAGTTGAAGGGCGAAGCACTCGCCTGCACGGCATGCCGTCTTTCCGAAGGGCGTACCCAGGTGGTGTTCGGTGACGGCAATCCGTATGCCGACGTCGTTTTCGTCGGGGAGGCACCAGGAAAGCGCGAGGACGAAAAGGGTCTTCCGTTCGTGGGGCCCTCCGGGAAGCTCCTCGATCGCCTTCTCGGCGAGATCGGTCTCGCTCGTGAGGACGTCTACATCGGCAATGTCGTCAAATGCCGCCCACCGAAGAACCGCGACCCGCGACCCGACGAGATAGAGGCCTGCAAGGGCTATCTGCGCGAGCAGTTGAGCCTGATCGACCCGAAGGTCGTGGTGACGCTCGGCAACTTCTCGTCCAAGCTGCTGCTGAATACCGAGACCGGGATCACCCGCTTGCGAGGCACGGTCTATGAGTGGTGGGGCCGGTATCTCATCCCGACGTTCCACCCGGCCGCTGCGCTGCGCGGATCGGCGCAGGTGCTGGCCGACATGCAATACGACTTCGGTCTGATCGCGGACGCCATCGCCGGTAACCTCGGTGCCGACATTGAAGAACCTGCCGCCGAGGTCGCTGTTGAACCGGACGATGATCCGGAGCAACTCGGTCTCTTCGGTTCCTAACTCGCACATGATCAGCACACGAACCGACACACCTGCAGAAACGCTGGCGCTCGGCCGCCGGCTCGCTTCGGTCCTCGCGCCCGGAGACGTCGTGCTGCTCGGCGGGCGTCTCGGCACCGGCAAAACCCTGCTCACCGGAGGGATTGCCGAAGGCCTCGGCATCGACGACCCGATCGTGAGTCCGACGTTCGTGATCGCCCGTGTCTACCTCGATGGATTCCTTCCGCTCGTTCACGCCGACGTTTACCGGCTCTCCTCAGTCCTTGAGTTCGAGGACCTCGATCTCGAGGAGACGGCAGCCAGCGGAGTCTTGGTTGTCGAGTGGGGTGAGGCCATCGAAGATGCCGTATCCGAAGACCGACTCGCGATCGAGATAGAAATCGACGGCGAGACCGGCCGGGAGTTCCGCCTGTTCCCCCACGGATCATGGGTTGGGCGCTCGCTCGAGGGGGTCGTATGAGGATTCTTGCGATTGAGACAGCGACCCCGGCGTCGTCAGTTGCACTGGGAGATGGCGAGTCGCTCGCGGCGATGAGCGTTCGCGTCGACCGCCGTGGCCACGTGGGATTCCTCATGCCGGCTATCAGCTTCTGCTTCGAACAAGCCGGATGGGAGCGTGAGGACATCGATGCGGTGGCCGTCGACGTCGGCCCCGGCCCGTTCACGGGAATCAGAGCGGGGATCGCCACCGCCCAGGCCTTTGCCGCCGCCGTCGGGGCGCCGATGATTCCCGTATCGTCGCTCACGGTGCAGGCGCTGCGAGCAGCGACCGGTCACCGTCGCATCTGGTCGGTTGTCGATATGCGTCGCAAGCAAGTCGCGGTAGCACCATTCCGGCCGCTCCCGGGAGGCGTAGCCCCCGATGGGATGGCCGAGGTGCTTGGGTTCGAAGAGTTCCGGGCCGTCCTTGATACCGACGAGTCGGACGTGCTTGTCGTCGGCGACTGGCAGGCACTGCCGGAGCCCATCTGGGGCGGGCTGCACCGAGTTCGCAGGGGACGCCCCCGATACCCTTCGGCCGATGTGATGCTCGAGATCGCAGCGATCCGAGCAGCGCACGGAGACTTCGTGGCGGGCGAGGACGTTCGGCCTGCCTATATGCGCGATCCCGACGTGCAGATCAACTGGAAGATGTTCCGCTCAGAAGGGCTGTGGCCGTGATCATCCGACCGATGCTTCGCAGCGACGTGCCGATCGTGGCGACCCTGGAACGCGAGATCTACCCACAGCCATGGTCGGCCAGGGTCTTCTTTGACGAACTCGGCCATGCCAATCGGTCCTACGTGGTCGCGACCGACGACGGCGATACGGTCGGATACGGCGGGTTCATGCTGGTCGAAGCCGACGCTCACATCACCACGCTGGGGGTCGCCGAGCACGCGCGGCGTCGAAAGCTCGGGACACGCGTGCTGCTGGCTCTCGTTGAGCGGGCCGTCGCCCGCGGGGCGCGTCACCTGACGCTCGAAGTGCGGGCAACCAATACCGATGCCCAGCAACTCTATGAGCGGTTCGGGTTCGCCCCGGTGGGAAGACGAAAGGGCTACTACGCCGGAGAGGATGCCATCGTCATGTGGGCGCTTGACATCGATGCGGAGGAATACGCCGTTCGGCTCGATGCCATTCGCTCAGTCTTGAACGGAGAAGCCGCATGAACGAACCCCTGGTGCTGGGAATCGAGACGAGCTGCGACGAGACCGGCGTTGCCGTCCTCGAGGGTTTCGACATGCGATCGTTTGTCCTGGCCTCGCAGACCGAGGAGCACGCGCGCTTCGGCGGCGTCGTCCCTGAGGTCGCTGCCCGCGCTCATGTCGAGGCAATCCGTCCGCTGGTCCACCAAGCCCTCGCGTCGGCCGGCGTTCATTCGGACCAACTCGACGCGATCGCCGCGACACAGGGTCCGGGGCTGATCGGCGCGCTGATGGTCGGCTTCGCATTCGGCAAGTCGCTCGCATGGACCCTCGAGAAGCCCTTCTACGGGATCGACCACATGGAGGGCCACCTCTACGCCCCTCGCCTGGAGTTCCCCGACTACGAACCGCCGGCGATCGTGCTCCTCGCATCGGGTGGCCACAGCCAGATCGTGCACGTTCGGGCGTGGGGCGAGTACGAGACGCTTGGCTCAACGATCGACGACGCGGCGGGCGAGGCGTTCGACAAGCTCGCCCGATTCGTCGGGCTCGGGTATCCGGGTGGCCCGGCAATCGACGCCGAGGCCGAAGGCGGAGACCCGACCGCGGTTGCGTTCCCGAGGGCGCTTCGGGATCGTCCGTTCGATTTCTCGTTCTCGGGGCTGAAGACGTCGGTCGTCACCTATCTGGAGAAGGCACGCGACAACAAGGAGCTACCGCCGCGAGCCGATGTCGCTGCCTCGATCCAGGAGGCCATCGTCGACGTACTCGTCGAGAAGACGTTCAACGCGGTCGAGGAGACGGGTGTGCGCACGGTCGGCGGCGGAGGCGGCGTGCTCGCGAACCGTCGCCTGCGCGAACGCCTCGGCGAGGAGTCGGAGCGTCGGGGTGTCGATCTGTTCATTCCGTCGATCCGGATGTGCACCGACAACGGGGCGATGATCGCTGCCGTGGCCGTCGATCGCATTCGGAACGGAGTGCCATCGGACGACCTCGGGTCCGATGTCGATTCGAGCATGCGGCTGGGTTCGTGAACCGCGGCATTCGTCTCGGGCGCGTCGGCGGCGTCGAGATCGTTGCGGACGTGTCTCTGCTGGTGGTGGCGGCAGTCATCATCTGGATCGTGTACGTCGACATCGGCATTGCCTATCCGGCAACCGAGGCGACCCTGACCACGATCATTGCTCTTCTCGCTGGTGCCGGTGTTGTGGGATCTGTGCTGGCTCACGAGGGGAGCCACGCTGTTGTCGCCAGATGGCGGGGGATGCACGTGCGCCGTATTCAGCTTCTCGCCTTCGGCGGCTACACGACGATTGATGGCAAGTCGGAGCGGCCGCTGGACGAGTTGACAGTTTCGGCTGCCGGGCCGATCGTTTCGGCCTTGCTTGCCGGCATCCTTTGGCTTGTCGCGACGGTCGCGGCCGGCGTTCCGGAAGCCAGGGACGCTATTGAGTTCCTGGCGTTCACCAACCTGTTCATCGGCCTCTTCAATCTGCTTCCCGGATTCCCGCTCGACGGCGGCCGTGTGCTCCGGGCTGCGGCGTGGCGGATGACCGGCGACCGGGTTCGCGCAACCACGATCGCGATACAGGCGGGACGCGTGTTCGGGTGGATCGTGATCGGGGTGGCCTCTGCGCTCATGCTCGCCACCCTCAATCCGTTTGCGCTGCTCGGCGCCCTCCTTGGCTGGTATTTGCTGCGCAGCGCCGAGGTGGCGGGTCGCAAGGAATTGCTGGTGACTCAAGTCGATGGGCTGGTTGCTGCTGACGTCATGCGTCGGACCCCCGACCCGGTGCCGGGGGAGATGTTCGTGGCCGAGGTGATCGATCTCTATCAGATCGGTGCACGGCTCCGCTCGCTCCCCGTGGAGGTGGACGGTCGCATCCACGGTGTGCTGGGCGAACTGGAGGTTGAACGACTGTCGCCGGCCCGACGCGTTTCGATGCGAGCTTCGGGTGCGATGTCCAAGATCGGCCCCGGTGATGTCGTCGATGCCCGCATGCCCCTCGACACGCTCATGCAGCGGCCGAGCGGCTCAACGGGTCGCCTGGTCGTTGTGCGCGACGGCCGCGCCGTCGGCATGATCGAGGGAGCGGACATCGGGAGCGCGGCCGAGCGTTCCTAGGGTCGCGCCGAGGGTGTGCGCGCACCCAACGCAGATTTCTTCGCATTGAGCAAAACTGGTTGGCACTCGGGAGTAAAGAGTGCCAAACGCGTGTTATGATTGGCACTCGCAGTAACCGACTGCCAGACCCCAAGGAGGAGTCGGATGAATTTGAAGCCTCTCGGCGACCGTATCGTCGTGAAGCCGCAGGACGAGGAAGAGTCTCGCACAGCGAGCGGCCTCGTCATCCCGGATACCGCAAAGGAAAAGCCGCAGCTCGGCGAAGTCCTTGCCGTTGGCCCGGGTGAAGTCAAGGACGGGGAGCGGATCCCCGTGGATGTCAAAGTCGGCGATGTCGTCTTCTACTCGAAGTACGGCGGCACCGAAGTCAAGATCGAGAGTGTGGACTACCTGATCCTCTCGTCGCGCGACGTGCTCGCAGTACTCGCTTAGGAGGAACACTCAATGGCAGCAAAAGAACTACGTTTCAATGAGGAGGCTCGCCGCAGCCTCCAGGCGGGCGTCGATAAGCTCGCCGACACCGTCAAGGTGACCCTCGGCCCGAAGGGCCGCAACGTCGTCCTCGAGAAGAAGTGGGGCGCCCCCACGATCACGAACGACGGCGTGACGATCGCCAAGGAAATCGAGCTCGACGACCCCTATGAAAACATGGGTGCGCAGCTCGCCAAGGAAGTCGCGAACAAGACCAACGACGTCGCCGGTGACGGCACCACGACGGCCACGGTGCTTGCTCAGGCCATGGTCCAGGACGGACTGCGTCTCGTCGCCGCGGGTGCGAACCCGATGGAGATGAAGGTCGGCATCGAGGAAGCCGTATCACGCGTTGTCGAGAACATCGCCGATGCCGCGACCCCCGTGTCGAGCGACGACAAGGGCGCCATCGCCTACGTCGCAGCGAACTCAGCAGCGGACAAGGTCATCGGTGATCGCATCGCCGACGCCATGCACAAGGTTGGCAACGAGGGTGTCATCACCGTCGAGGACAGCCAGACGTTCGGCGTCGAGCTCGAGTTCACCGAGGGCATGCAGTTCGACAAGGGCTACATCTCGCCGTACTTCATCACCGATCCTGATCGCCAGGAAGCGGTACTCGAAGACCCCTACGTCTTGATCGTCAACTCGAAGATCAGCTCGGTCCAGGACATGCTCCCGGTACTCGAGAAGGTCATGCAGTCGGGCAAGCCGCTGCTGATCATCGCCGAGGATGTCGAGGGCGAAGCGCTCGCGACCATCGTCGTGAACAAGATCCGTGGCACCTTCGTCTCCGTGGCCGTCAAGGCTCCCGGATTCGGTGAGCGCCGCAAGGCTCAGCTCCAGGACATCGCAGTCCTCACGGGCGGAACCGTCATCTCGGAAGAGGTCGGTCTCAAGCTCGACGGCGTCACGATGGACCTGCTCGGGAAGGCCCGCAAGGTCGTCATCTCGAAGGACAACACGACGGTCGTCGAAGGCGCCGGCAGCCACGCCGACGTTGAGGCCCGCGTGAAGCAGATCCGCAACGAGATCGACAACTCGGATTCCGACTGGGACCGTGAGAAGCTCGCCGAGCGTCTCGCGAAGCTCTCCGGTGGCGTCGCCATCATCAAGGTGGGCGCAGCGACCGAGGTCGAACTCAACGAGAAGAAGCATCGCATCGAAGACGCCATCCAGGCGACTCGCGCTGCTGTCGAAGAGGGCATCGTCCCCGGCGGTGGCGTTGCGCTTCTGCGCTCCGGCGCTGCCATCGACAAGCTCCGTGGCGGTACCGACGACGTGAAGGCCGGTCGCCAGATCGTCAAGCGTGCGCTCGAGGCTCCACTCCGTCAGATCTCGGTGAACGCCGGGTATGAGGGTGGCGTCGTTGTCAACAAGGTGCTCAACGAGTGCGCCGGCAACGAAGGCTTCAACGCTGCGACGGGTGTCTACACCGACCTCATCGAGGCGGGGATCATCGATCCTGCCAAGGTGACGCGGTCGACGCTGCAGAACGCTGCTTCCATCGCAGCCCTGCTCGTCACCACCGAGGCGCTTGTTGCTGAGCAGAAGCAAGAAGCTCCGGCGATGCCGGGCGGTGGTGGTCACGACGCTGGTGGCATGGGCGGAATGGACTTCTAGGAGCGATCAGCTACCAGCTGTCAGCTACCAGCTACCAACCAAGAAGGAAGGGCGGCCCCCAGGGGGCCGCCCTTCTGTATGTCTTGGTCAGTCGCCAGTCGCCAGTCGCCAGTCGCCAGTCGCCAGTCGCCAGTCGTGAGTCGTGAGTCGGCTGGTCCAGTTTCGTGTCCTCCCCCTCAGGGGGAGGTGTCGAGCGCAGCGAGGCGGAGGGGCGATCGGGAGCTCGAACC
>CAZONX010000026.1:4533-23278 GCA_964581295.1 uncultured Acidimicrobiaceae bacterium | reverse complement strand
ACCCCTGACCCCTTGACTGCCAGTCAAGTGCTCTGCCAGGCTGAGCTACAGCCCCCCGACGGATCGGGAGTGTATCAGACCTCGGTGCTAGCCGACAGACCGGCGTGCTCGATCCGGGGAGCGTTGCCCCAGAGGCGTTCGAGATCGTAGAACTCTCGGGTCTCTTCGTCGAAGAGGTGCACCACGAGATCTCCGTAGTCGAGCAACACCCACCGTCCGTAGTCCTCGCCCTCACGGCGCAGCGGGCGATCGCCCATTTCGCGCAGCTTCAGTTCAACGTCATCGGCCAGCGAGCGGACGTGACGATTCGACGTGCCGGTGCCGATCACAAAGACGTCCGTCACCACGATGAGCTCCGAAACGTCGAGAAGGGCAACGTCGTCGCCCTTCTTGTCGATGATGGCTTCGGCGGCGGCACGCGCCGCGGATTCGGCGTGCTGGGTGGCTGGAATGGGCACTCCTTCGGTGTGTCTGGAGCAATTGTATCGGGCTGTCGGTGAACGACTAGACCTGATTCGCATAGAGACCGTGGTCTCGCACATAGTCACGGACCGGATCGGGGACGAGGAATCGAATCGATCGGCCTTCAGCAACCCGCTTGCGCAGCATGGTCCCGGAGATGTCGAGCGATGGCATCTCAAGCCACATCACCGGTCGGCCGACGGCCGACTCAACTTCCGCACGGCTGATGCCGGGTCTCGGCACGACAGCGAGCGGCGCCAACTCGAGCACCTCATCGGCGCGCTGCCACGTCGGCAGACCGCGAGCGCTGTCTGCGCCAACAATCAATATCAGATCCTCATCGCCGTAGCTCTCGATCGTGTCGATCGTGAACGTCCAGCCGTCGCGGTGGACTTCGCGGGAGTCGGCCATGAACGCTTCCGTGTCCTCGATCGCAAGTTCGATCATCGCGAGTCGATGGCGGGCCTCGGACACGAGCCTCCCAGCCTTCTGCCACGGACGCCCGGCCGGGACGTACGTGACGGTGTCCACGCCAAGTTGGTCGTGGGCCGCTTCTCCAGCGACGAGATGGGCGATGTGCGGAGGGTCGAACGTTCCGCCGAGAATGGCTCGCATGGTTGCCAGGATACGGAGTCCTCGCGACCAGGGAGCGCAACCACACGGCGGCCGCCGGATCGAGGCTGCACTTCAGCGCGGGACCCGGGTCTGCGTAGTGATCGCCGACCCGAAGCGAGAAGTGCAACGCACCGCGTCCGGCGTGCAATCCGGAACTGCCAACCGGCATTCCCCGCCGCACCCGATCACCGCGCTCAACCGAGGAGCCAGCGAGGTAGGAATACGATGTCCGAAGGCCACCGTGGTCGATCGTGACCGTCCGGTTTCCGACGACGGTGCCGCTGAACGAGACGACCCCATCCCCCGCTGCTCGCACCGTCGATCCGACGGAGACGGCGAAGTCGACGCCCCAATGTCCGCTGTAGCGCCCGGTCGGTGCGAATCCGCGGACGATGGCACCGTCGACCGGTTGCGAGAGCCCGGCACACGGTGCCGGAACGATCGAAAGTGCCACGAGCACGACGACAACGAGTGGGATCACAACGCTCCATCGCCGTCACCGCGTTGACAACCTACCCAGGCGTGCGTCGGACGTAAAGGGTCACGCCGACGATCCGACCTCCATGTGGGCCGCGAGCAGCGCCTCGACGGTCGCTCTGAGAACGGCTCCGGTGTAGGGCTTCTCGAGCATGACGGCGCCGAGTTCGGACAGGCGCTCGATCACGAGTGACCGGGTCTCGCCGGTGGCGACGATGATCGGCACGTTCATGGTTGCGGGTTCCGAGCGCAGGCGCTCGAGAATCTCCCAGCCCGGCATGTCGGGCAGACCGAGGTCGAGGATGATGAGGTCGGGCGGATCTTCGAGCGCCGATGCGAGGCCGGTGGAACCGACGAGGTGAGGCTCGATGTCGAGGCCGGTATCGCGCATCGTGACAGCAAGCAGTCGCTGAAGCGCCGGGGAGTCCTCGATTGCGATGATTCTGGCCACGTGCATCCTGGGCGACCCCTTCCGACGAGCCAAAGTGCCCGTCTCTCCCTCATCGGCCCCAGGCCGGGAGAAGTTGAACCGAAGGGGTCGCTCGACCCAGTCGCCGTTCTGCCCGATTCTTGGGTCTACTTCGCGAGGTGCGGTTGCTTGGCCTTCGCGTCAGACCAGGACGATCAAGTCGTCGCGATGAACGGCCGCGCCCCCGGCGACCGAGGTGTGCTGCCCGAGCGCTCCACGCAGCGTCTTCGACGCCAGCCCCGCCAGACCCTTTCCCATGATGCGGCCAGTCGCATCATGGATCTCCACGGCGCTCCCTCGAGCGAAGTCGCCCTCCACCGCAGTCACACCCGCGGCGAGCAACGAACGCCCATCGTCGACGATCGCCTCGACGGCGCCGGCGTCGACCGTCAACACGCCATCTGCCCTGAGGCTGAAGGCAATCCAGAGCTTGCGCGCCGGCAACCCCGAAGATCGCGGCTCAACCCAGGTGCCAATGTCCTCGCCTCTGACGGCCCCACCCACGGCATCCCGATCGTTGGCAGCGCTGACCACAGTTGGGATCCCGGAATAGGCAGCCATGCGAGCGGCCGCGACCTTTGTCGCCACGCCGCCCGAACCGAAGGTTCCGGCATCGCTGCCGAGCCGAAGCGCGTCAAGAACCTCATCGGTGTGCCGCACAGCGCCGAGCAACTCGGGTTCCGCGACGAGGCGCGGGTCGTGAGCGTAAAGGCCCGGCGTGTCGGTGAGGATGACGAGCAGGCCGGCGCCGACGAGGTGGGAAACGATCGCAGCAAGACGGTCGTTGTCACCGAACCGAAGCTCTTCCACCACCACCGTGTCATTCTCGTTGACAATCGGCACGACGCCGAGGGCGAGCAGACGATCAAATGCGGCACGGGCGTGCAGATGCGGGTCGCGGTTCGCCAGCACGTCACGCGTGAGAAGCACTTGCCCGACGACAAGATCGTGCATCGCAAAGGCTCCCGCGTAGCGCTCGATGAGCTTGGTCTGTCCCACGGCGGCTGCGGCCTGGAGGCCGGGCACATCGGTGGGACGCTCGCTGAGCCCCAGCGATGGGAGGCCGGCAGCCACAGCGCCCGAGGTCACGAGCACAGCGGGATGGCCGGCCTTGCGCAGATCCGATATCTGGGCCACGACACGCTGGATGGCGGTGTCGTCGATCAATCCGCCAGCAGTGGTCAGGCTCGAAGACCCGATCTTGACGACGACCGCGCGCCCTGGCTCGATCGGCCTCCTCACCAGACGTCCTCTTCGGTCTCGTCTGTGGCATCCGGATCGTAGGTGAATACGATTTCGCCGATTCGAACGTCGTCGCCCGGCTGGGTGCCGGCCCCACGAAGCGCTCCGTCGATCCCCGTGGCGACGAGGCGCTTCGCAACGAGATCAGCTGCCTCCGGGTTCGTGAGATCGTCGAGGTTCACGGCGCGTTCGGCGGCTCGGCCCGCTACCACCCACGTGCCGTCGACACGATTGATCGTGAAAGACGATCCCAGCGGACGATGGAGCATGAACCCCTCGCGCTCGGGCGCGGTGCGCTGTGCAAGGTCGGCGAGGTCCGCGATTCGGTGGAGCAGTGCTGGCACCCCCTCGCCGGTCACACCGGACGCTTCGATCAATTCGACGCCGAGATCTGCGGCCCATTCGGTTGGGTATTCCTGGGGCAAGTCGGACTTGCTGAGCACCACCACTCGCGGTCGCTCGGCAAGGTCCGGCGAGTGCTGGGCCAGTTCGTTGGTCAGCACGTAGTACTGCCGCTCCGGAGTGTCGACCTGGAGGTCCGATGAATCGAGGAGAACCACGAGCACTCGGGCGCGCTCGGTGTGTCGAAGAAACTCGTGCCCGAGCCCCTTCCCTTCCGCCGCACCCTCAATGAGCCCCGGAATGTCGGCGAGCACGAATTCGCGGGTGTCGATCGAGACCACACCAAGGTGTGGAACGAGTGTGGTGAACGGGTAGTCGGCGATCTTCGGCGACGCCGCCGACACCCCAGCGATGAGCGTGCTCTTCCCTGCATTCGGGTAGCCGATGAGCGCGGCATCGGCCACGAGCTGAAGCTCGAGATGAAGCGTGTGATCCTCGCCGTACTCTCCTTGCTCGCAGAACGAAGGTGCCTTGCGATCCGGCGTCACGAATGAGGCGTTGCCGCGGCCACCTCGTCCGCCCTGAGCGACGATGAGCCGCTGGCCGGACTCGACCAGGTCGGCGATCAGTGTCCCGTCTGCGTCGCGAACGAGTGTTCCGAGCGGCACGGTCAACTCGAGATCTTCACCATTGCGTCCGTGCCGCAGCTCGCCGCCGCCATGTTCGCCGTCCGTGGCGTTCCAATGTGGTTTGCGGTCGTAGCGAAGCAGGGATCCGACGGCGCTATCCGCCACCATCACGACATCACCGCCCCGACCGCCACGGCCGCCGTTCGGCCGGCCGCGCGGCTTGCCCTTCCGCTTCTGGAAGGCGGCGACGCCCGCACCGCCCGCGCCACCGCGAGTGAACAAGCGAACCGAGTCGACGAATGAAGCCATAAGTGAGACAGTACTCAGCCTCAAGTGCCTGAATGAGGAAGAGGCCGGCCCGAGCGGCCGACCTCTCTCCAGGTACTTGCTACTGGTCCGCGCTAGGCGAGCACTGAGACTTGACGACGGCCGCGCTTGCTGCCGTACTGGACGGTGCCCTCGACCATCGCGTAGAGCGTGTCGTCGCCGCCACGTCCGACGTTGCCGCCAGGATGAATACGGGTGCCGCGCTGGCGGACCAGGATCGCACCAGAGTTGACGGTCTGGCCGTCGAACACCTTGGGCCCGAGCCGCTGTGCCGCTGAATCGCGACCGTTCTTGGATGAGCCGCTTGCCTTGGTTTTGGACATCTCAGCCCTCCTTCGATTCGGTCTTCTCGGTCTTCTCGGTCTTCTCGGCCTTCGGGGTCTTCTCGGCCTTCGGGGCCTTCTCGGCCTTCGCGGCCTTCTTCTTGGCCGCCTTCTTCTCCGCTCCCGGGACCTCGATCTTGGTCACGTGGAGGCGGGTGTACTTCTGGCGGTGCCCAGCACGACGACGGTATCCGGTCTTCGACTTGTACTTGAAGATGTCGATCTTCGGCCCAGTCGTGTCGCCGACGACCTCGGTCGTGACGGTCAGTTTGTCGAGAACGTCGCGATCGGAGACGACGCTTCCGTCGTCGTTCACGATCAGCAACGGCGTGAACGAGACCTCGCCATCGCCCTTGATGCGCTCGACGTCGAGGTCGTCACCCTCTTGAACTTTGGCCTGCTTGCCGCCGGCGCGAATGATGGCGTACATGATCCTTCAGTGCTCGTGGTGGTCGGGCCGATTCTCTCGGCGCGGTCAAACGCTTCGCGTGCGAAGCGCCCAGGGATGATAGCGCAGTCGCGGTCTATGAAGCCAACGGATCAGTCGGCGTCTTCGACGTCGATGCCCACCGGCACCCCGGTTGTTGCGGCTTCCTCGTGCAAGAGAACGCCCCGGCCGCTGCACCGCTCGCAGACTTCCGAGAACGACTCGAGGAGCCCCGCCGAGACGTTCTTGCGGGTCATCTCCACGAGACCGAGATTCGAGACATCAAACACCTGGGTCCGCATCTTGTCCTTGGCGAGGTGCTCTCTGAGGCGGAGCAGCACGGCTTCCTGATTCTTCTCGACTTCCATATCGATGAAGTCGATCACGATGATTCCGCCGATATCGCGCAGGCGAAGTTGCCGAGCAATCTCCTCGGCCGATTCGAGGTTGTTCTGCAAGACCGTGTCCTCGAGGTTCGAATGCCCGACGTAGCGCCCCGTGTTCACGTCGATGACGGTGAGGGCCTCGGTGCGGTCGATCACGATGTGACCACCAGATGGCAGCCAGACCTTGCGGTCGAGGGCCTTGCGCAACTGGTCTTCGACGTGGAACCGCTCGAACAACGGGAGTTCGTCACCGTAGATTTCGACCTTCTTGATGAGATCCGACTCGGTGCCGCCCAGGTAGGACAGCACCTGGTCGTAGGTGCCGCGGTCGTCGACCAGCAACCGTTTGAAATCACGCGTGAAGTGCTCGCGTATCACCCGGATGACGAGCGGTGGTTCCTGGTAGATCAACGAAGGGGCAGAAGCCGACTTGGCGTCGCTATCGATCCCTTCCCAGATCCCGCTGAGACGGTCGATGTCCGCACTGATATCATCTCGAGACGCACCCTCGGCCGCGGTTCGCACGATTATGCCCACGCCCTCGGGTCGGAGCTCGGCGATGAGCTCACGGAGCCGGCGCCGCTCATCGTCTGAAAGGCGTCGGGAGATCCCGCGCACTTGCGGATCAGGGGCCAGAACGAGATAGCGGCCAGCAAGACTGATCTGATTGGTCAACCGAGCGCCCTTGTGCCCCATGGCGTCCTTGACGACCTGGACCAGCACCGGATCACCCGCCGAGAGCGCAGACTCGATGCGCTTGGGCTTGCCGTTCATGTCGTAGGCGCCGTAGTTCACATCGCCGGCGTAGAGCACCCCGTTCTTGCCGGCGCCAAAGTCGATGAACGCCGCCTCCATGCCGGGGAGGACGTTGCGTACCTTGCCGAGATAGACGTTGCCGACCAACGACCGCTTGTCCGAGCGGGCGACGTAGTGCTCGACGAGGACCGGTCCCTCGAGGACCACGATCTGGGTCTGGTGGGGCATCGACCGAACGAGCATCTGCTTGCGCGCCGTCTCGGGTGGTGCGACGACGTCGACGTGGCTGGGACGGCGTCGGCGGCGCTGGTCGCTGCGCTGGTCGCTGCGCTGGTCGCTGCGCTGTTTCGGCTTCTGCTGCTGCTTCGGCTTCTGCTTCGACTTCTGTTTTGTCGAGCCGCCCGCGTTGGCAGCGTCAGCCGTTGAGAATCGGCGAACGGTGACGGCCTCGCCGTCCACCGTGCGCACCGTGCGCTCCTCCGTCGCTGAACCGTGACGCAGGATGCGCGCGTTCTTCTTGCGGAACAATCCCATCAATGGACTCCTTCGAGGTGGTTGGGGACCGACGAGGCCGCTGCGCCGAGCAGTGCAGCGTGAGGTCGGGCACGACGGATGCTCGAAGATCGATCACCCGATGATGCCGGTAGACGCTGTAGATGCGCGTGCGGGCCACTCGGTTCGTCCCAGGTCGGAAAAGGCGACCGCGGCTTGCGGTCGAACCGTGTCGCAGAGTAGCAACCGCGGGCCGGTACCTGAAGGACTGACCCAGAACGAAGAGCAAAGAACAAAGAACAGAGAGAATGGGGTGCGTCCGGTCTCTGCTGTTCACTCTTTGTTCTTTGCTCTACTCGATGCCGAGCTCCTCTTGGCGGGCTTCGTCGGGGTCAAAGCAACGGCGACAGCGGGCCTCGTAGGCGTCCTGGGCGCCGAGGACGACGAGTTCGTCGGATTGGACGACGCGCTGGGTGAACAGTCCCGGTCCCCCGCAGCGGTGGCACACTGCAAGCGCCTTTGTGAGGTACTCGGCGTGCAGCATCAACGACGGTATCGGTTCGAACGGACGTCCGAGATAGTCGAGATCCAGCCCGGCGATGATCAGTTGCTTGCCGGCGCCGGCCAGGCGCGTCGCCACGTCGACCAGACCGTCGTCGAAGAACTGACCTTCGTCGATGCCGATGACGACCGTTCGATCCTCGACCCGGTGGAGAAGCTCGGTCGAATCGGCGACCGGTATGGCCTCCGTCGAGAGGTTCGAGTGTGACACGACCTCGCCGGTCGAATAGCGCGTGTCGATCTGCGGTTTGAACGTTTGTACCGGGACTCGGGCGATGCCGTACCGGGTCACCCGACGGATCAATTCCTCGCTCTTGCCCGAGAACATGGGGCCGGCGATGACTTCGATCCAGCCCTGCTCGTCGCGTCGGTGCATGGGCGCTGACTGTAGACGACACGTGAACCTTGGGCCAACGCGCCGGGTGCGCTCAGTCGTCGCTGATCGTGCGCTCCCCCACCAACGGCGACCGCCGCATCCAGACGGAGTGGGCCATGCCCAGCGCGACGCTCATGACGACGAAGACCGTTCCACCCGAAGACATGAACGGAAGCGGAAGGCCGGTGACCGGCATCACCCGGACAGTCATCCCGATGTTGACGAACACGTGGAACGCGACGAGGGCGGCCACTCCGGTGGCCGTCAGCTGGCTGAATCGGTCCCGGCCGTTGGCTGCCGACACCAGGATGCGCCAAATAATGATGCCGAACATCGCGAGCACGAACACGCTCCCCAGGAAGCCGAGTTGCTCCCCCACCGCGGTGAAGATGAAGTCGCTCGCCTGTTCAGGGACGAAACGTAGATTCGTCTGCGTTCCGTTGAACAGGCCCTTGCCGAACAGGCCCCCGGTTCCGATCGCGATCTGGCTCTGGTACTGGTTGTACTGCGTGTTCAGGACGTCGCTGGTCTCGTCCAGGAATGCAGTGAGTCGCGTGATCTGATAGGTCTTGATCACTCCCGCCTGGAACACGGCAACGGTGGCGATCAGCCCCCCGACGATCAGCGCTGCCATTTGGCGCCACGTCGCTCCTGCGATGAAAACCATCACGGCCGCGATGAACCCGAAGGTCAACATCGTTCCCAGGTCCGGCTGGAGGAAGATCAACGCGGACGGAACGGCGACAAGAGCGACGGCACGAGCGACGCGGTACCACTTCATCGGCCGTGCGGCGTGGGACAGCAGCATCGCGAGGCCGAGGATCACGGCAAGCTTGGCGATCTCCGAGGGCTGGAAGCGGATCGAACCGAGCTGGATCCAGCGTTGGGCACCCTTGACCTCGGATCCGAGCGGGCTCAGCACGAGCACCAAAGTGGCGACCGAGCCGACGTAGATGGCGGGGACCCAGGCGCGCACGATGCGCAAGTCGATCACCGACACGATGGCGAACGCTGCGAAGCCAATCAACACAAACGCTGCCTGCTGTTCGACCTCGCGCGACGCGCTCACCCCGAGCGCCTCGAGGCGGGGCGCCGACGCCGAATAGATCATCACCAGCCCGAGCGCGGTGAGCAGGAGATACGGGATGACAAGAGCGAGATCGGGTCGCAGCTGTCGGTCCCGCCGAAGCAGGGACATCTGCGTGCGCTCTCGGGTCGCGGCCACTAGTCGGCCACCTCCCCAGCCTCGAGCGGCGTGACCATGTTCTCGCCGTTCATGACGTACTGCAGCACCTGGCGGGCGACCGGGGCCGCGACACGACCGCCCGATCCGCCGCGTTCGACCACAACCGTGACCACGTATTGCGGAGACGACACCGGTGCGACGCCGACGAACCACGCCGTGTCGACTTCCTGCACGTCCTCGGTCGCTTTGATGATCTCTGCGGTTCCGGTCTTGCCGCCAACGCGGGACACATTTGGACCGAAGCCGACGAAAGCGCTTCGCGCCGTGCCGATCGGGCCGTTGACCACCTGCTGCATGTCGAGGCGGAGCAATCGGACGGTCTCCGGATCGAGGTCGATTGTCCCGAGCGTGGCCTTCTCGTTCTCGTCGGTGATGTCCCCGTTCTGGTTCACCAATTTGGAAACCACACGCGGCTCCCAGAGTGTCCCCCCGTTGAGCATGGCCGAAAAACCGTTTGAGAGTTGGAGTGGCGTGACGAGCACCGTCCCCTGTCCGACGACGGCGTTCATCAAGTCGCCGCCGACCCACGGCCCAGTCGATCGGACACGTCCGGTGTTCTTGCGCTGTTCCTCCCTGAACCACTGGCGGTCGGGGATCAACCCCGGCTTCTCGAACGGCAGGTCGATTCCCGTCTCGGTGCCGAAACCGAACGCCCTGGCCCACTCCTGCCACAGGTCTTCGTTGTTGATGCCGGCCTCGTCGGAGCGTTCGTTCCACACCCGCAGTGCGATCTCCCAGAAATACAGGTCACACGACGCCTGGAGTGCGCCATGCAGGTCGAGCGGTCCATGGCCGTTTCGTTTCCAGTCTCGGTAGACCTGCGACGAGCCGTCGTTGAAACGGAACCGCAGGCTTCCGGTGCAGTTGTAGAGCTCGGTGTCCGAGGTGAGCGGCAGGAGTTCGTCGTCCGACGGCGGGGCGGCCGTGGTCGTGGTTGTCTCCCCGTCTGCCGAAGGTTCGTCGGGCGTCGGCTCGTCGGCCGGGGTGTCCGGAGCCGGGCTCTCGTCTCCGAGTATCCGGTCATTGACCGGCCGGTCGAGCGGGTAGATGCCCTCCTCGAGGGCGAGGACGTAGGAGACGACCTTGAAGGCAGAAGCCGGGGCGTACTGTCCCTGCACCGCGAAATTGGTGAACGCGTTGATCGTGCCGAGGCTCTCCCACTGGGCTTGGGTGAGTCCGTTCACGAACGCTCCGGGGTCGAACGACGGATACGACGCCATTGCGATGATCGACCCGTCGTTCGGGTCTTCGACGACGCCGACCGCACGGACCGGACACCACTTGTCGGAATGAGAGACGACCAGACTCTCCTGTTCGACGGCGATGGCGCGCAGCGTCGTTGCGAACCGGTCGCCCTCCTCCACCTCGTACCGCTCACCGTCGATGTCGATGACCGCCACCCGCTGCGAGCGGTTCTCGAGAACCGCATCCAGCCGCATCGTGCGCTCCTTGGACCCCGAGAGCAGCGTCCGACCCCCGACGCCGACTTCCACGCGCTGGACCGGCACGCACACGCCGTTCTCATCGATTGGGAGTCCCCAGTACAGCGATCCGAGCACCTCACCCTCGACGATCTCCTCGGGAGCCTCGATCTTGATACTGTCTTCGTCGACGGTGCCATCTTCGCTGGCCTTGGCCGCCGCGGCTCTGGCCGCAATGGCGTCTCGTTGGGCTTGGAGCTGTCTCTCCTCGTTTGCGAAGAACAGGCGGGTGCGGATGTCCTGCTCTGCGAGGGCGTCGGCACGCTCGGTCATCTCGAGGTTCCTCGCCATCTCGAGGCCGCCCTGGAGCGAAGTCTGGAGCTGTGCCTGAATACCGCTGTCGATGGTCAGTATGAGGTTGTCTCCGGGGGCTGCCTCATCCTCACCGAGACGCTGCAGCACCGAACGGCCCGCGTCCACCTGGTATTTGATCGTGCCTTCCGTACCGCGCAACTGGTCGTCGTAGTAGCGCTCGACGCCGGCCTTCCCAACGACATCCGTTCCTTTGACCTCGGGTCGTTCGAGGTCGGCGGCCGACGGTTTGCCGATGTATCCGAGCACCTGAGCAGCGAGCTCCTCGTTCGGATAGTCACGGACCGGCTGCGGAATCACCGCCACACCGGGGAAGTCCTCGCGGTGCTCGAACAGGGTGAGGGCCTGCTGTTCCGTCAAGTCCTTGGCCAGGATGAGCTGCGCCCCTGAGTTGGCGTTCTCGAACCGCTCGATGATGTCGCTGGCCGGCTCGTCGAGGAAGGCCGCGAGGCGCTGCGCCAGATCCTCGGCAAACTCGTCCTCGACGAGGCCCATGTCGACGACAACGGCGAGCGATGCTGTGGTCCCGGCCAGCACCTCGCCGTTACGGTCGTAGATGTCGCCGCGGGGCGCAGGCGTCGGGACCACGCGCACGAGGTTGCGCTCGGCCTCCGCGTTGTACCGGTTCGTCTCGGTGACTTGAATCGACCACAACCGGAGTCCGAGGGCGGCCATCATCACCGCCATCACGAGACCAACACCTGCGAGTCGCCACGTGCCGTTCATGCCGCCCACGTCCGTTCGTTGGGACGGATGGCCGCCTTCGTGATCCAGAAGACCGGGTAGGCGAGGATCACGTTGTAGAGCGACGGCACGAGGAGATGCCAGACAAGCCCGGGTCGCCCGATGATCCCTTGTCCGAAGAGTGTCCCGAGCACCGCATACGTGAACTGTCCGATGAGCGTCAGCCCGAAGACGCCGGCGAGGACCACGAGCGGACCGGCGATCTCGTGATCGCGGAACTTGAGCGTGAGGAACGCGACGATGGTGAAGGTGCAGGCCCAGAGGCCGAGCGGCGAACCGCCGAGGAGGTCTTGGAGGAATCCGCCGCTGAACGCGACGAGGAGCGCCGGCTCGGCATCGAGGTATCGGGAGGTGGCGATCGCCGCCAGCAGACCGAGCGCGGGCGCATACCCGAAGGGCGCGATGTGCTGGAACACCGTGGTTTGGATCAGGACGGCGGCCAGCACGAGGCCAAGAGCGATGACGATCCTGCTGCTGGTCATCGGATCTCTTGCCCTGGATCGGTGAACGATGGCGGATCGATCAGCGGATCGCCGGTCTCGGGATCGGCGTCGAGCGGCGACCACCCGACGACGACCTTGACGAAGTCGAGCTCGGAGAACGCGGCGGCGGGGTTCACGGAGGTTCGCAGCGCAAACCCAACGTTCGCTTCCTTGGTCTCCTTGACGAATCCGACGACGACACCCGGTGGGAACCGACTGCCATCGGTGATGAGCACCGCATCCTCTGTCGCGGGTGCCGTGGCGTCGAACATGTCGAGTTGTAGAACATCATCGCCGCGGCCCGTGACGGCGCCCGTCTGGTTGGTGTCCTGGATCCGCACGCCAACGGAGACGAGCGGATCCGTGATGAGGCGCACTCGTGCCGAAGATCCGGTGACAAGATCGACGCGGCCGACCAGCCCCGACTCGTCGATCACGGCCTGGCCCGCGATGATGCCGTCCGACGAACCTTTGTTGATGAACCTCACCTGGTCGAACGTCGATGTTCCAGACGAGTAGATGCGCGCGGTGACGGTGGCAAGGCCCTCAGGCGGAGCGAGATCATTGATCGCTTCGAGTTCGGCGACGCGACGCTCGAGGGCCGCGGTCTCGCGGAGTCGCGCCTCGAGGCGTTGAACGTCAGTTTCGAGTCGCTCGTTCTGATCCCGGAGGCCGGCGATATTCGAGATGCCGTCGACGAACCCGACGGCGGGACGCACGAGGAAGTCGATGCCTCCCTGAATGGGCTCAGCGAGCGCCTGAGCGCCGCCGCGCAATACGGTGGTCGCGCTGTCTCCGGAGGCGCGCACATCGAAGGTGGCTACCAGGAAGCCGACCGCCAACAGCGAGATGAACAAAGCCGTCGCGCGGTCGAGGCGATTTCCGGAGGGAAGCATCAGTTCCGGCGGACAGCCACGTCACACACGGCCACTGGATTGGAGGACAACGCCGAGGACGTCGAACTCTTCCAGGACCGCTCCCGATCCAAGAACAACGCTCTGCAGCGGTCGCTCTGCGGTCACGATCGGCATGCCCGTCTCATGGACGAGGCGCTGGTCGAGACCACGCAGCAGCGCTCCGCCGCCGGCGAGCACGATGCCGCGCTCCATGACGTCGGCCGCGAGCTCCGGCGGTGTCTTGTCGAGGGTGTACTTGACGGCATCGATGAAGGCCTCAACCGGCTCTTCGATCGCCTCTCTGATTTCCTGGCTGGAAAGCACGATCGTCTTTGGGAGACCTGTGATGAGGTCTCGGCCGCGCACCTCGGCAGCAGGCTCGTCGGCGTACGGCCAGGCCGACCCGATTGCCATCTTCACCTGTTCAGCCGTCCGCTCGCCGAGCATCAGGCTGTATTCCTTCTTCACCCATTGGATGATCGAGTCGTCGAGTTCGTCTCCGCCGATCCTGATGCTCTTCGAGACCACGATGCCGCCGAGCGAGATAACCGCCACCTCCGTGGTGCCACCACCGATGTCGACGATCATCGAACCGGTCGGTTCGTGCACCGGGAGACCGACGCCGATTGCGGCAGCCATGGGCTCTTCGATGGTATAGGCCCGCCGGGCACCAGCGTGATACGCCGCTTCTTCCACGGCGCGACGCTCGACGGCGGTGATGCCGGAGGGAACGCAGATCACGATGCGGGGCCTTGCGGCGAACCGGCCGGTGTGAACCTTGTCGATGAAGTAGCGCAGCATCTTCTCGGTCACATCGAAGTCCGCGATCACACCATCACGCAGCGGGCGGATCGCCTGGATATACGACGGTGTGCGCCCGATCATGCGCTTCGCCGCCATGCCAACTTCGAGCGGGCGATTGTCGCGCGTATTGATCGCGACCACCGACGGCTCGTTGAGGACGATCCCCTGGCCGCGCACGAACACGAGCGTGTTCGCGGTGCCGAGGTCGATCGCCATGTCGCGACCTGCGAAAGAGAGAAGACTGTTCATGGGAGCGTTCCCTGAGAGTGTCCCGACAGTGTACCTGCGGGAACGGCTAGCGGTCTTGGATCAGCCGAAGAAGAGCCCCAGCTCTCGTTCGGCGCTCGTCGGTGAATCCGATCCGTGCACGATGTTTTCCGTGATGATGAGTCCGAAGTCGCCGCGGATGGTCCCGGGTGGCGCTTCCGCCGGATTCGTCGGTCCCATGATGGTGCGTGCCACCGAAACGGCCGACGATCCCGTCCATTGCATGGCGACGACCGGACCGCTCGTGATGAAGGCGGCGAGTTCGCCGTAGAACGGCTTGTCGATGTGCTCGGCGTAGTGCCGCGACGCCAACTCGGCGTCGATCTGGAGCATGCGCATCCGATCGAGTTTGAGACCCTTGCGCTCAAGGCGCGAGATGACGTCTCCGACGAGACCCCGGTGTACGCCGTCGGGCTTCACCATTACGAAAGTTGATTCGATTGCCATGGGCGGGAAGGCTACCCGTCGGAACCGTCTTCCGTCCAGGCGTCTCCGGTGTCGACCCACGGCTCTTCCGCTGGCTCGTCTTCCGGCTCCGCCTCATATCGCACGTGTACCCCTGACGGCCGGAACTCGGTGCCGATCAGCGAGGCGCGGGCCTCACCCGCCACGTAGAGCGATCCGGTGACGATGATCGACGCACCGGGTCCTGCTGCTTCGATGGCTGAAGCGACCGCTTCCGGCACGCTCTCGACAACGGTGGACTCACACTCGAGCGCCCGGCCGCCGGCTTCAGCGACCGTTGTGGCATCGATCGCTCCCGGATCGTCCGGCGCCGTCGCCCACAGATGCCCGGCGAGCCCTCGCAACGGCGCAAGAATATCTTCCGGCGACCGGGGTCCGCGCATACCGGCGACGACCTGCCACATCGCGTCGGGGAATTCCTCGGAAAGCGTCTCGGCGAGTCCCTCAATGCCTTGTACGTTGTGCGCTCCGTCGACGACGACAAGCGGTCGGTGATGCACGACCTCGATGCGCCCCGGCTGAGTACTCGCTGCAAGCGCGGCCGCGAGCGCGTCGATGTCGAGGGCTCGCCCGAGGAAGACCTCGGAGGCGGCAATCGCGGTCGCGAGGTTGTCGACCTGGTGCCGGCCGTGGTTTGGCAGATAGAGCTCCGGGTACTGGGTGTAGATGCCATCGACGTCGACCATCCACCCTCCGACGGCGACTCTGGCGTCGGCAACGGCGTAGGCGTCGTTCGCCCGGTACCACCTGGCCCGCGCCTCATCGACGCGAGCGGTGATCGCCCCTTCCGCCGCTGGCGGCAGCGGGCCGGTGACGACGACGCCGTCGTCACCGATGATCGCGGCCTTCTCCCCCGCTATCTCGCCCACCGTCTCACCAAGGTATTCGACGTGGTCGAGGGCAATCCCGGTGATCACCGACACAGCGGCGTCGACGACGCTCGTTGCGTCCCATCGACCGCCAAGGCCGACCTCCACGACCGCCACATCGAGCGCGAACTCGGCGAAGATCGCGAACGCCAGGGCAGCGGTGACCTCGAAGTAGGTGACTCCGCCCCCCGTGCGCCGTTCGTACTCCTCAACGATCCACGCAATGCTCGAAACAGCGTGTGTGAACTGCTCGATCGTGACCGGGGCCCCGTCGATCGAGAAGCGCTCTTCAACCCGATGAAGGTGCGGCGACGTGAACGTGCCCGTACGAATGCCATGTGCGCCGAGGATGTCGGCGATCAGCCGCGTCACCGTGGTCTTTCCGTTGGTGCCGGCCACCTGGATCGCCGGGTAGTCGAGGTGGGGATCGCCCATGAAGCCGAGGAGTCCGGAGATGCGCTCCAGCCCCGGCTTCACACCCTGGCCGATCCGATTGTCGAGGAAGGCCTCGGCGTCGGAGCGATTGTTTATGACCGGGATCGATTCGTCCATGTCAGCCCAGCTCGTCGAGCTGCGCTCGGAGCTTCGCGATGCGCTCCTCGCCAACCGCGAGCTTCTCCTCTTCGCCTGCCACGACGTCGGCAGGCGCGCGATCGCGGAAGTTCGGGTTCGCGAGCTTCGAACGAGACCGTTCGAGGTCGGCCTCGGTGTCGGCGAGCCCCTTCCTCAACCGCTCGCGCTCGGAATCGACATCGACGAGGCCTTCGAGCGGAATGAATGCCTGCACGGGACCGGCGATGACGCGGCTCACGGCGGCTCCCTCAAGCGCACTCCCGTAGGAGATGGTGCAACCGGTGAGGGCGGTCAGGTGCGCCGCCCACCACGGTTCCGCCACGCCGTCGGGGTCGTGCACCGTGACGTCGATCGGTGTCTTCGGGCTGATCTGGTGCTCGGACCGGAAGCGACGCAGACGCGTAACGAGGTCCTGGAGTGTTGCCATTGTGTCGGGTCCGGCAAATGCGGGAGGCTCCGGCCATGGCGCAGCGATCAGCAGGCTCCCGTCTCCGAGTTCAGACCAGAGCTCTTCGGTGACGAACGGTATGGCCGGATGGAACAGCTTGAGGAGATCGCGCAACACCACGCCGAGCGTGGCCCGAGTCGTGGGCGCTCGCTGATCGTCGCGCAGCGCCGTCTTCGCCATCTCGAGGTACCAGTCGAATGCCTCGGCCCAGGCGAAGTTGTAGAGCAGGCCGTAGGCATCGGAGAACCGATATTCGTCGAACAGCCGATCGAACTCCGCCGTGACCTCACCGAGCCGTTGCAGGATCCACGCATCCTCCGGTCCGGGTTCTGAGGGGTAGCCGCCGATTGCCGGCACGTCGCGAATCTCCATGTGCTCCACGGCGAACCGCAGAGCGTTCCAGAGCTTGTTCCCGAAGCGACGGGTCGCGTCCACCCAGGCCTCGTCGAACGGAACGTCGTGGCCGGGAGCAGCCGACTGGATGAGCGCCAGCCGCAGGGGATCCGCCCCGTACTTCTCGACGAGTTCGAGCGGATCGAGCGCGTTGCCCGAGGACTTCGACATCTTTCGTCCGTCGGGCGTGCGGATGAGCCCGTGGATCGCAATGTCGGCGAACGGCTCGGTTTCCGTGAAGTGAAGGCCCATCATCATCATGCGGGCGACCCAGAAGTAGATGATGTCGAACCCGGTCACGAGCACGCTCGTCGGGTAGTAGGTCTCGAGGTCGACAGTCTCTTCCGGCCAGCCCATGGTCGAGAACGGCCAGAGCTGTGACGAGAACCACGTGTCGAGCACGTCTTCATCTTGCGTGAGCGACGAGCCGGAGCACTCGGGACACTGGGCCGGCGGGTCTTCGGCGACCACAACCGCGTCGCAGTCGTCGCAATACCACGCAGGAATCTCGTGACCCCACCAGAGCTGTCGGCTGATGCACCAGTCGCGCAGGTTCTCCATCCAATGGAAGTAGTTGTTCTCCCAACGCTTGGGGATGAACCGCGTGCGCCCCTCCTTCACCGAGGCGATTGCTGGAATCGTCAGCGGCTCTACCTTGACAAACCACTGGAGAGACAGCATCGGCTCGACAACGGTGCCGCAGCGCGAGCAGTGGCCGACGGAGTGGTGGTGATCCTCGATGTGATCGAGGAATCCGCGCTTCTTCAGCTCGTGGCGGATGGCCTCTCTCGCTTCGAAGCGGTCCTGGCCACGGAACGGCCCACCGTGTTCGGTGATGCGAGCTTCCGTGTCGATGACCTGGATCTCCTCGAGTCCGTGTCGGCGGCCGATCTCGAAGTCGAGCGGGTCGTGGGCGGGGGTCACTTTGACGGCACCCGTGCCGAATTCGAGTTCGACACCCTCGTCGGCGACGACCGGAATCTCGCGGTCGAGCAGCGGCAACCGGATCATCCTTCCGACCGAGTCGCGGTACCGGTCATCATCGGGGTGCACGGCGACGGCGGTATCGCCGAGCATGGTCTCGGGCCGGGTCGTGGCGACCGTGATCGACCCGTCGCCGTCGGCAAACGGATACTTGATGTGGGTGAGCTCGCCGACCTCGTCCTCGTGCTCGACCTCGATCTCCGAAATCGCTGTGTGGCAGCGTGGGCACCAGTTTATGATGCGATTGCCCCGATAGATCAGGCCCTCGTTGTAGAGCGACACGAACACCTTACGGACGGCTCGCGACAGGCCCTCGTCGAGCGTGAACCGTTCGCGGGACCAGTCGGTGGACAACCCCATCGTGCGCATCTGCTCGGTGATGCGGTTCCCCGACTTGCGCTTCCATGCCCAAACCTGTTCGACGAATTGCTCGCGACCGAGGTCGTGGCGGCTCATGCCCTCGGCGGCCAACTCGCGTTCGACGACATTCTGGGTGGCAATCCCTGCATGATCGGTGCCGGGGATCCACAGGGCGGCGTAGCCCTGCATGCGCTTGCGGCGGATGAGGGCGTCTTGGATCGAGAGGTCGAGGGCGTGGCCCATGTGGAGCACGCCGGTCACGTTCGGTGGTGGGATGACGATCGAGTATGGCGCGCCGTCCGGGTTGATCTCAGGTCGGAAGGTGCCGGCATCCTCCCAGACGGAGTACCAGCGCGATTCCACGCTGTTCGGGTCGTACGTTGGCTTCATCATGCCCCTCGGTCCGTGGGTCGTCGGCAAGGAGATCATGATAGAGGTGCAGGTGCGCCAGAAAGGGCTGAGGTCGGGAACCGCTAGGTCCCCGACCTCTCCACCATTCCCCCTGCCCAAGCCCGAACCGAGGCCGGCTGGTTGCCG
>CAZONX010000026.1:0-4433 GCA_964581295.1 uncultured Acidimicrobiaceae bacterium | reverse complement strand
GGGGGCGGCTTGACGCGGCGCTTCCGGACGATCCTTCGTTTCGGGATGCCATCGGCGAACAGCGGTTCATGGATGAGGGCGGCGAGTCGCTCGGCGGTCGGCCACCAGTCGAATCCGTCGCCGATCTCGGATGCCGGGATGTCCACCCTCGCTCCTTCGGTGACGAAGGCGTCGAGACGATTGTCGAGGATCTCTTCGATCTCGAGACGGAAGGCATCCGACGTTGACCGCACGCCGTCGGAGGACAGATCGACGTCGGGGAGCAGCCGGATCACGAGGTCGTAGGTCTTCGACCACTCCCGGACCATCGGCTCGACCGCGAACCGATCGTCCCCGCCGCACGCTCGCAGGTAGTAGGCGAAGTTGTCCATCACGCCGCGGTCGAGAACGAGGACTTCGGACTTGGGAGCGAGGGTGAGCTCTTGACGGATCTGGGACACAATCACCCAGAGTTGCGCCTCGCCCGTTGCCCCCTCGTTGATGCCGAGCGGATTGTCACGGACGACTTCGCGTCCGTATTCGACTGAGCGGCCGGCACGTTGCACGGCGTTCGCGAAGCCGTGGGCCGCCGTGGTCTTTCGGATGCCGTGGGAGCCGATGAACGCCACCTTGGCGTTCCGTTGCCAGCGTCCCATTCGAATCGCTCAGGCCGTGCGTTCTTCCGGCAGGTCCGTCGACACGAGGTCGGAGATTGGGACGAGCGTTGGGTTAACTCGATCTCGCACGACCTCTTCGTCGATGACCACTTGCGCAACGTCGGAGCGCGCCGGGAGTTCGTACATGGTGTCGAGCAGGACCTCTTCCATGATGGCGCGGAGGCCACGGGCTCCGGTCCCGCGCCGCATTGCCTGTTCGGCAATGGCTCTCAGGGCCCCTTCGGTGATGACGAGCTCGACGCCGTCCATCTCGAAGAACTTGGCGTACTGCTTGACCAACGAGTTCTTCGGCTCAGTGAGCACATGCACCAGGTCTTCGACGTCAAGGTCGTCAACGGTGGCGATCACAGGGAGACGGCCGATGAACTCTGGGATGAGCCCGTAGCCGAGGAGATCCTCCGGCAGGACTTCGCTGAGCAGCTCGGCGGGACGCCGACCGTCCTTCGAGTGCACCTCTGCCCCAAATCCGACCGTGTTCTTGCCGATGCGATTCTGGATGACGTCTTCGAGACCGGAGAACGCGCCTCCGCAGAGGAACAGCATGTTGGTGGTGTCGATCTGGAGGAACTCCTGGTGCGGATGCTTGCGCCCTCCCTGGGGAGGCACCGACGCCTGGGTCCCTTCGAGGATCTTCAGCAATGCCTGCTGCACGCCCTCGCCTGATACATCGCGCGTGATCGACGGGTTCTCCGCCTTGCGGGCAATCTTGTCGATCTCGTCGATGTAGATGATCCCGGTCTCGGCGCGCTTGATGTCGAAGTCCGCTGCCTGGATCAGCTTGAGGAGGATGTTCTCGACGTCCTCCCCCACGTAGCCGGCCTCGGTGAGCGCCGTGGCGTCTGCGATCGCAAACGGGACGTTGAGGAGCCTGGCGAGCGTCTGAGCGATGAGTGTCTTGCCCGAGCCGGTGGGCCCGACCATCAGGATGTTCGACTTCTGCAGCTCGACGTCTTCTTCGGTCATCCGCTGTCCGGCACGTACCCGCTTGTAGTGGTTGTAGACGGCGACGGCCATGACCTTCTTCGCACGATCCTGTCCGACGACGTACTGGGCTAGGAAGTCGAAGATGTCATGCGGCTTCGGAAGTTCTGCGAACGAGATCTCTTCGGTCTCGGTCAGTTCCTCGTCGATGATCTCGTTACAGAGGTCGACGCATTCGTCGCAGATGTAGACGCCCGGCCCGGCGATCAGTTTCTTGACCTGCTTCTGCGACTTTCCGCAGAAACTGCATTTGAGGAGCTCGGCTCCTTCATATTTGGCCACGTATGGCCTCCCTACGCGCTCACGGCTTCAAGTTCGCGGCCTTTGAGGACCGCGTCGATAGCACCGTAGTCGACGGCCTCCTTCGCGCTGAGCCAAAAGTCGCGGTCTGTGTCCTGCTGCACCACCTCGAGTGGTTTCCCGGTGTGATCGGCGAGGATCTCGTTGATCTCTTCGCGGGTCTTGAGGATCTCCTTCGCGTGGATCTCGATGTCGGTGGCTTGGCCGGCGACGCCCGAGACGTGCGGCTGATGCACCATGATGCGCGAGTGAGGAAGGGCGAATCGCTTGCCCTTCGTGCCGCCAGCGAGCAGCACGGCCGCGGCCGAGGCCGCCAGGCCCATGCAGTAGGTGGCGACGTCCGGCTTGATGAACTGCATCGTGTCGTAGATGGCCATCAAGGCGTAGGTCGAGCCGCCCGGCGAGTTGATGTAGATGTTGATGTCCTTGTCGGGGTCTTCACCCTCGAGGTGGAGGAGCTGCGCCATGATGATGTTGGCGACACCGTCGTCGATCGGCGTTCCGAGGAACACGATCCGGTCCTTGAGGAGTCGGCTGTAGATGTCGAATGCGCGCTCGCCCCGAGGGGTCTGCTCAACAACGGTGGGAACTAGGTAACTCATCTCACTCCTCGATCTCTGGGGCCGACTCATCGTCCTGGCCGTCGTCCCCGGTCGCTTCATCATCATCTTCTGCGTCTTGCGGTTCGTCGACCACAACCGGAGTCAGGTCGACGACGTTCCCGTCCGCATCCACCGCGACTGCGGCCTCGGCGATACGGTCGAGCGCCTTCCTTCGCAGGATATCACCGGTCAGTGACTCAACTTGACCGCTCGATTCGAGCATCTTCTCGAGATCCTCAATCGTCGACTCCGAGCTCGCTGCGATCGCCTCGAGTGCCTCGCGATACTCGTCGTCGCCGACCGACGTGCCCTCGATCGAGACGATGGTCTCGACGACGATTCGTGTCGCGAGTGCCGACGTGGCTTGCCCCCGAACGTCCTCGACGAAACCTGCCTGGTCGCGGTCGATGATCTTGAGGTAGTCCTCGAAACCGATGTTGTCGGATTCGAGCCGTGCCAAGAGGTTCTGGATCCGGGCCTGGGCTTCTGCGTCTACGAGCGACTGCGGAAGTTCAAGGTCAACGTCGGCGACGAGCTGCTCGACGGCCTGGTCGTTGAATGCCTCGCGGGCCATGTGGACCTTGTAGGCGAGCATGTTCTGCTCGAGACTGGCCCGAGCCTCAGCAACCGTCTCGAACTCGGTGGCATCGGATACGAATTCGTCGGTCAGCTCCGGAAGTTGCTTTGCCTTGACTTCCTTCACGAAGGCCCGAAGCGTGACCGCCCGGTCGCCGTCTTCGGTGAAGCCGGCCGGCAACGTTCCCTCGCCCTCGACCAGATCGCCGACGCTCGCTCCGGCGAGGAGCTCGTCGAGTCCCGGGAAGAACGACCGCGAGCCGACCTCGTAGACCATGTCGTTGGCTGCGGCCTCTTCGATCTCGACGCCATTGTCGAATGCGGAGACGTTGACCGTGACGAAGTCGCCCTCATCCGCGGCTCGCTCAACCTCTTCGAGGTCCGCGAACTGGTTGCGCAGAGCGTCCATCTGCTGCTCGATATCTTCGTCTTCGACGACCGGGCGCTCGATCTCGATCTCGCGTCCGTCGAAGTCCGGAATGGCGTCGAGGACCGGCCACAGGGTGACCAGGACGTCGACTTCGACACCGCCACCGTCGACGTCGCGAATGTCGGTGACCGACGGGACCGTCGCTGGCTCGAGGCCGCTCTCGTCAATCGCGGCGCCGACCGTGTCTGGTATCGCTTCTTCGATCGCTTCGCCGCGGAGACGCTCTGCTCCGACCATGCGTTCCACGATCGAGCGCGGTGCCTTCCCCGGCCGGAAGCCCTTGATCTTCATTTCCTCGGAGATCTTGCGTGCGGCCTTCGTCTTCGCAGCTTCGAGTTCGTCTTCCTCAAGCTGGATCGTCAGGGTGCGCTCGAAGCGCCCCGTCTCGCTGACCTCAGTGTGCACGTTGTCTCCATTGGTTCTGGGGGACGGACTGTTGGGGTGGCCGACGGGATTTGAACCCGCGACCTCCTGGACCACAACCAGGCGCTCTAACCAAGCTGAGCTACGGCCACCATGCCCACGATCTGCACGTCATTGCACATCGCATGCGGCCCCTCATCGTAGTGACGCGCGGCCGGCAACGATGCGCTCCCGGGCGGCGGATCGCGCCATCACACGCTTGGCACTTCGGCATCGAGCACCCGTCGGGCTGCGGCATGCACTGCTCGTCGCTCTGAACAGCAATCTCGCTGTTGCGGGTCGGTCGTGCGGGGAGATCGCCTACGTGCTGAGGTCCTCGGCAGTGAGACCGGCGCCGAAGCCACCGACGCCGAGGTCCTCCACGGCTGTCACGTCACTCGCCGGCGGTACCTCGATCGCGACCGGGCGGTTGATGTCATACATGTCGAATATGAGCTTCATGGACTCGAATTCGCCTTCGGGCGA
>CAZONX010000025.1:20343-24024 GCA_964581295.1 uncultured Acidimicrobiaceae bacterium | reverse complement strand
ACGAGGATGGCGGCGTCGGCAGGCGTGATCTCGATGTGCGAGCTGAGTCCGAGGTGTTCTCCGTCGGCCTGGAACGGCGTTGGTGGTTCTGCATCGATGACGAGGCGCGCGAATTGCTCGAAGACCTGTGCTCCGGTGCGTTCCGACATGGGACGGCGCAGGACCGCGCGCCCAAAGATCTCGGCCGCTCGGTGCACTTCGAGATCCTCGGCGACTACGGCGGCGAGGCCATCAACGGGTTCGCGAGTGATGTGGAGCGGCACGCGACCGAAATAGGTATAGGGATGGTGGACCTGGGCGAGCACGGCCACGCCGTCGGTGCGATCCCCGTCGATATCGACGCGAAGGTTCGCCGGGCGGCTCCGCCAATCTCGCAGCAGCGCAGACGCCGCCGACTCCGCGTAGTGGACGCCGCCGAAACGCAACTTGGAGTGAGGTCGACGCTCTGCTCGTTCCACGACATCGGCGTCGAACCCGACACCGACGGCAAAAGCGGCGTACTCGACCATCGTGGCGCCGTCGCGGGTCGAATCGATGCGTGCGAGGCGTGTCGGGACGGCGGGCAGGGCTGCGATTGCTTCCGCCGCCGCGGCCGGCTTCTTCGGCAGACCGAAGATTCGCGATGCGACATTCGTCGTGCCGGCAGGGATGATCGCCAACCCGGCTGTGGTTCCGGCGACGCCGTTGGCAGCGTGGTGGACGACACCGTCCCCGCCCATGGCCGCCACTACCGAGTAGCCGTCATCGGCAGCGGCTGCCGAGAGCGCTCGCGTCTCGTCCGGTCCGTGGGGCCACTCGGCGACGACATCAAACGACTCCGAGAGGGTCGCCACGACGTCCCGGAACAACGCTCCTGTGAAGCCCGATGCAGATGGATTCGAAAGCAGCAGCAGTCGGCGCATGACGAGGAGCGTACGGCGTCGTCCCTCTTGGCGCTTCCCGTCGAGTGGGACAGGCCGGACCGAGTACGCTCGAGGCGTGAGGTACCGCGACCGCACCGACGCGGCAATTCGCCTCGCATCGGCGATTGTTGAGGCCGACGTCGTCGATTGCGATGTGCGGCCACTCGTGCTTGGCGTGCCCCGTGGAGGTATCCCGCTCGCCGCCGTCGTGTGCGAACGGATCGGCGGCGAACTGGATGTACTCATCGCGCGCAAGGTCGGAGCACCCGGCAACCCTGAGTACGCGATTGGCGCCGTCGCCGAGGATGGAACCGCGGTGATCGACCAGGTAGTGGTGGACTATCTCGGGATCGACGAGCGCTACGTGCAGGACGAGACCCAGCGGCAGCAAGCCGAGGTGGCCCGCCGTGCGGCGCACGTCCGCGCTGGCCGTGCGGCGGTGCCGATTGCCGGCCGTGTCTGCGTGGTCGTAGACGACGGTGTGGCGACCGGTGCAACGCTCGAGGTCGCTCTTCGTCTCGTCCGAAGCGCCGGCGCAGCTCGGATCATCGCGGCGGTGCCGGTCGGGCCGCCCACAACGGTGAGCCGACTCGGCGACGTGTCGGATGCCATGGTCTGTCCCGTCCAGCCGGAACCGTTCTTCGCTGTTGGGGCCTGGTACGACAACTTTTCGCAGGTTTCCGAAGCGTCCGTCATCGAAGCCTTGGAGCGATCACGAACTCCCGGTGACGCGGGCTAGGCGTTCGCTGCGGTCTGCGCTTCGGCGACGAGTGACTCGATAGTCTCGCGAAGGTCGTCCGGTCGGAACGGCTTCGTCATGAAAGCGTCGGCGCCGTCGGCGGCGGCACGGTCGGCCATCTCCGGTTGTGCATGGGCCGTCAGCACGAGAACGCGAACCTCGGTCGTTCGCTCATCGGCTCGCAGCCTCGAAAGAACTCCCCAGCCGTCGAGTCCCGGGAGCCCGATGTCGAGAACGATGACATCGGGCACATCCGCCCATGCGGCCTCGAGACCGAGCAAGCCGTCGGCGGCAGAACGTATCTCTGCGCCGGTGGGACGCAGGCAGACATCGATCAGCCGCCGCACACTGGCGGAGTCTTCGATCACGAGCACAGACGGTCGCATGCGTTTCATCATCGGCACGTTGTGCGGGCGGCTTGAACAGTCCCTCGACCCTGGTGAGACGGCGGATTCGTCGTAGCATCTGGGGTGTTGCCGTCACGAGGAGCATCATGCTGACGCCGTATCAATCGTTGTCCTACTCAGACTTCTCGAACGAAGGCCACGCCACGGCCTATCGCGCGGCGCTGACCCGAGTGGAGGGGCAACTCGGGCTTCATGCTCCGCTCGTAATCGGCGGTCGCTCGATCGAGACGGATGGTGTCATCCGCAGCATCGACCCTGCGCAACCGCAGCGAGTCGTGGGCACCGCCTCGTCGGCAACGCCTGAGATTGCGGTTGACGCGATTTCGGCCGCGTGGACGGCGTTCGGGGAGTGGTCGGCGACGCCGGCCGCCGAGCGAGCCGCGATCATCCATCGCGTCGGGGACCTCATAGCGGAACGGATCTACGACTTCGCTGCCTGGCAGACGTTCGAAGCCGGCAAGAACTGGAGCGAAGCGGAAGCCGACGTGGCAGAGGCTGTGGATTTCTGTCGCTACTACGCGCATCAGGCGATCGCCATGGACGCACCTGTTCCGGTATGCGACTACCCCGGAGAGACAAACGAGTCATGGCTTCTGCCGATCGGCGCAGGCGTCGTAATCCCGCCTTGGAACTTCCCGCTAGCCATCCTCGTCGGCATGACCGTTGGACCGATAGCGGCCGGCAACACCGTTGTGCTGAAACCCGCCTCGAACACGCCGCTCGTAGGGTGGGGCTTCATGCAAATCCTCGCCGAGGCCGGTGTGCCACCCGGTGTGGTGAACTTCCTCCCCGGTCCTGGCGGCGTGGTGGGGGACACCCTCGTGGATGACACCAGAACCCGCTTCATCAACTTTACCGGCTCGAAGGAGGTCGGCCTGCGCATCGCTAAGCGGGCCGCTCGTGTGCGCCACGGGCAACGATGGATGAAGCGTGCGTACATGGAGATGGGCGGCAAAGACGCCCTCATCGTCGACGAGACCGCCGACCTCGACGCCGCGGCAGCCGACGCCGTTCGCTCGGCCTTCGGCTTCCAGGGACAGAAGTGCTCGGCGTGCTCGCGGCTCATCGCAGTCGACGCCGTGCACGACGAACTCGTCGAACGGGTGCTTGCCGGCACCGCGGCGTTGAACATCGGGCCACCGCAGGACAACCATGCCGTTGGGCCGGTCATCTCGAAGGAGCAGCACGAATCGATCCTCGCCGAGATAGCTCGAGGCGCATCGGACGGTGAGCCCGTCGCCGGGGGCAACGGATTGGATCTCGACGGGGGCTACTACATCGAACCGACCGTGTTCATTGATGTCGCTCCGGATGCGCGCCTCGCCCAGCACGAGATCTTCGGCCCCGTGCTCTCGGTGATCCGCGCCGCCGACTTCGACGAAGCACTCGACGTGGCCAACGGCACCGAATACGGACTCACCGGCGGACTGCATTCCACCGACGAGGCGCGAATCGAACGCGCTCGGCGGGAGTTCCACGTGGGGAATCTCTACATCAACCGGAAGATCACCGGCGCCCTCGTCGGGATACAGCCGTTTGGCGGCTTCAACATGTCCGGCTCGAATGCGAAAGCCGGCGGCCCCGACTACCTCCGCCTCTTCATGGAGATGAAGACAATGGCGCGCAAGACTGG
>CAZONX010000025.1:0-20243 GCA_964581295.1 uncultured Acidimicrobiaceae bacterium | reverse complement strand
GTCTCGCCAGAATCGTTGCCGCAGCCGGTGACGATCCGGAGCGAACCTCCGGCTCCGATCGAAGTGCCTGGTGGCAACGCGAGATAGCGCTCGCCGGTCTCATTGCGGATGAGCCAGCCGCTGATGTCGACGGCCGTGTACGACTGGTTCACGATCTGAATCCACTCTTCGCCGAGGTCGAACTCGGCGCCACCGCTCGGAGCGAGGCTGATCTCGCTGATCCGAAGCTGGGGGCGATCCGGTGAGACGCCGTCGTCGCCATAGCCACACACGAACGTCCCCCACAGGCCGTTCCCCGACGCGTACGCTCGATCGCCGCGCGCCAGGAAATCACTCTCCTGCGCATGCCCGCTGTGGAGTGGGATGACGGCGCCCTGAGACACGAGCTCCGCGTTCACGAGCACGCGCGGCGTCGACTCAAGGATGACGTAGCGAAGAGCTCGGCCTGAAGCGTCGACATCGGTGTCGCCGGAGCCGAGCACGACGGTCTGGCCGGTCACGAAGGCCGAGAGCGCGGTGCGAGCCTCGGCGCCGTAGCAGTCCTCAGCATCGGGCGCATCGACCCCCAGAAGGCGGATCTCCATGCGCTGCCCGTCGACGACCGCTTGGAGCGTGTCACCGTCGATCACGCCATCCACCGTCCCGCGCTCGACTTCTTCTGCGGGCGGCAGCGTCACCTCAGTCGTTGTCGTGGATGGTTCGCCCGAAGGGACTGTCGAGGAGTCGTCGGTGGCTTCGATGCTGGGGCCGGACGTACACGCGGCGACCAGGAGCGCGAGCAGTGAGACGGTGGCGGTGAGGCGTCGCATGATGACCGGTACGGTACCGGTCGGTCTCGGTTGCGCATGCTTTTTGCCCGGGTTGGGAGCGCGCCGACACGGCGGTCGTGCTGCGCGATCTACCCTTGTCCCAACAACGAGGAGGAGTAGGAGTGCAGATCATCCCGGCCGACGAGCTGGCAGATCGAGTTGGCCAAGAGACCGGCATATCCGACTGGCTGGCGATCGAGCAGGACCGAATCGATGCGTTTGCCGATGCCACGATGGACCACCAGTTCATCCATGTCGATCCCGAGGCGGCCGCCCAAACCCCGTTTGGGTCGACTATCGCCCACGGATTCCTCACGCTTTCCCTCACGACGCCAATGCTCATGGAGACGATGGTCGCCCCCGACCGCATGGTGATGGTGATCAACTACGGCGCCGACAAGGTGCGCTTCATCGAACCGGTCAAGGTGGGCAACCGCATAAGGGGTCGGACGCGGCTGGTCGACGTCACGCAGAAAGGTGCCGGCCGCTTGCTCGTGAAGAACGAGATCACGGTTGAAATCGAAGGCGTTGATCGCCCGGCAGTCATCGTGGAAGCGCTGACGTTCTTCATCACCGGATGACAACCGTCGTCCTGGTACACGGTGCAGCGATGGACGGTTCCGTGTGGCGCTATCAGGCCGAGGGGTTGGTGGAGGCGGGGTTCACCCCAATCGCCGTCGATCTCCCCGGACACGGACATTCCGAGGGTGAACCGTCGTCGACGGCGAGAGGATACGCAGGGTGGCTCCTGGCCTATCTCTCGGTCCTCGACGCTCCGGTGCACCTCGTTGGGCACTCGATGGGAGCCCTCATAGTGCTCGAGGCGACCGCGGCCCGGCCCGACCTGGTGCGTTCGGTGACACTGATCGGGGTCGCCGACGAGATGCGCGTGAATCCAGATCTTCTGGCGGGCGCCGAGGCGGGCGATCTCTCGATGTTCTCAACTATGGGCGAGTGGATGCACGCCCGAACCCCCGCCGGCGCGTCCGATTGGACGGTCGCCGACACGGTCCGGATCCTGCAAGGGGCCCGCCCCGGCGTCGCAGCAGCCGATCTCACGGCGTGCAGCGAGTATCCGAGCGCGGCTGCCACAGCCGCCCGCCTGGACCGGCCCCTCCTCCTGATCCTCGGCGAGCAGGATCTGATGACGAAACCGGCCGCCGCCCAGCCGATCGCCGATGCAGCCCGGGATGCGACGACCGTGATCGTGAGGGGAGCAGGACACTTGCTCCCCGTCGAGAGGCCGGGCGTGGTGAATGAGGCTTTGGTGAAGTTCTTGGAGCGGGTGGAGCTGGACTGAGCTGCCAGCTATCAGCTATCAGCCACCCGCCCGGTGTCTTGCTGGCAGCTCAGAGCGGTAGCTCGGGCCCATCACGGCGAATCAGTCCTCCACAAGCTCTGGATACGCGAACGTTGCGAACCCGCCGCCGGTGTGCCAGAACACGACGGTGTCATCGGGGGTGATCCGCTCGGCCGCGATCTCCTGTTTCAACGCGTACACGACCTTTCCGGTGTAGGCGGGGTCGAACAGCATTCCGGTGAGCCGAGTTGCCTCGGCCTGTGCGGCAAGCTCGTCCGCGGTCGCCAGGCCGTAGCCGAGGCCGACGTAGTCGTCACGAATCCGCCACTGCACACCATCGGGGGCGGCGCCGAACTGCGTGTTCGCAGTCTGCATGACCGATCGGATTCGGCGGGAGACGACGGATGCGGGGTCACCAACGGATGAACCAACGATCTCGACGTCGAGGCCGAGTTCGTTGGCGCCGCGGATCATGCCTGCCGTTGTACCCGCACTCGATGCGGCATGCCAGATCGTCGGCCGCTCGACGCCCCGGTCCGCCAATTGTGCGGCGACTTCGTGCATCGCCGCAACGAACCCAAGCGAACCGAGGGCGTCCGACGCACCCTCGGGGATCGACCATGCTGCCCCGTGGTTTGCTGCAGCATTGGCCAGGATCGCGTCGCGGTCCTCATACTCGGCGGGGGTGATGAAGTGACACTCCGCTCCGGCGAGTCGTTGCAGCAGATGATTCCCGGTGGCTTCCGACGGCGGATCTCCACCGGGGCTGCGGAGGTAGAGGATGGTGCGCAGCCCGACCCTCGCCGCGGCAAGTGCGGTTGCGCGGCAGTGGTTCGACTGGACTGCGCCGCACGTGATCAGCGCGTCGGCTCCGGCATCCAGGGCGGCCGCAATGTGGAACTCGAGCTTGCGTACCTTGTTGCCCGAGAGGCCAAACCCGGTGAGGTCGTCCCGCTTGACCCAAATCTTCGGGCCGCCCCAGGCAGCTGCGAGCCGGGGAGCCGCTTCGAGGGGCGTTGGCAGGTTGGCGAGGGGGAGGCGCGATGGATGCATCGCCTGACCGTATCACCCCGCCCGACCCGGTCGTGCTTGCTGGCGAGGCGCCGCGCACTCGTGGCGGCGTGTGCGACACTGCCCCCATGAACGAGATCACCGCCAACCAGCACAGGTTCGCCTACAGCGAGAGCGGAGAAGGCCGTGTTGCTCTCTTCGTACACGGATTCCCGCTCGACTCGACGATGTGGCTCGAGCAGTTCGAGGCTCTTTCCGACGTCCGGCGGTGCAATGCCGCGGACCTGCGGGGTTTCGGAGCATCGGATCCATCGACGCGGGGCGTGCTGTCGATGGAGGAGCACGCCGCGCGCAGGAGGTCCTTGGCGCCGCTGCGCGCTCTCGGGTGGGCAAAGAGCCCTGACCCCGACGCCTCGTCGATGAAGCACTAGCCTCGAGGGGGGACGCGAGGGAGGATCGCACGTGGGTGACTCCATCAACGAGTACGGCGCGGTCGCAGATCGCGAGTATCGAAAGCGTGTGCGAGCGTGGACGCTCTACGACTGGGCGAACTCGGCGTTTGCGACGACGATCTTGGCGGCAGTGCTGCCGGTCTACTACAGCCAGGTCGCGGGCCGCACCCTCGGCTCCGCTGCCCAGGCCACCGCCTACTGGACGGCGACGCTCTCGATCTCGCTCATCGTTGTCGCAGTCCTGGCCCCCGTACTCGGGACCATCTCCGACCTCAAGCGGGGGAAGAAGAAGATGCTGGCGGCGGCGGTGGTCGTCGGTGCCGTCGGCGTGTCGCTGCTGGTCTTCGTGGGAACCGGAGACTGGCTGATTGCCTCGCTGGCGTTCATCGTCGCTCGTATCGGTTTCGCTGCCGGGAATGTCTTCTACGACGCGCTGCTGCCGCACGTGGCGCGCGAGGAAGACATCGACCGTGTCTCGACGATGGGCTACGCGGTCGGCTACCTCGGCGGTGGCATCCTGCTTGCCATCAACATCGCCATGATCTTCGCTCTCGGCGATTCCCTCGGCACGCGACTCTCATTCATCACCGTTGGCATCTGGTGGGTGGTGTTCTCGATTCCGATCATGCGCCGCGTCCCGGAGCCGCCGGCTGCGATCTCGACCGAGCCGGGAGGGCTGCTCTCTGTCACGTTCAAGCGACTCGGCGACACATTCGCCCATCTCCGCAGCTACCGCGAGCTTCTGAAGTACCTCATCGCATTCCTCATCTACAACGACGGCATCGGCACGATCATCGGTGTGGCGGTGATCTATGGCGCCGAACTCGGATTCGGATCGATCGAATTAATCGCCGCGATCCTGCTCGTGCAGTTCGTCGGTATCCCGTTCTCAATCGCGTTCGGGAAGATTCCCTACAAGTTGGAAACGAAGCGAGCGTTCTATCTCGCGTTCGTCATCTGGAATCTCGTGATGCTCCCGTTGGTCGGGATCGGTGGACGGTATGTGCTCGATGGCGACGTGACCGGAACCCGACCGCCGGCCTACGAAGACTCCGCGGGCGCCGTCGGCGAAGGCGATTACGCCATCGATGCTCCGGGCGTCGTACTCGTAGGCTCATGGGCGGTCGGAGAGGAGTACGCCTCAGCCGCCGATCCCAGGGCGACGTACGCGCTGTCCTATAACGGGACGGGCGTTCGCGTTCGCTACAGCGAGGGCCCCGACCGCGGAATGTGGGCGGTCCTCATCGATGGGAGCGTGGTGATCGACGACTCGTCGAGTGACGGCGACAACGAGCCATTCGTCATCGACGGCTACAACCTTGCCGTTCACGACGGCGTCGACATCGACATCGCCGCCGATAGCGCAGGCCAGCATCTCCTCGAGATCGTCAACACCGGCGAGGCAGACGATGCCTCGACCGGCACGGTGATAGCAATCGGCGAGGCGACCGTCCTCCCACCACCGCGCACCAGCAGCCTCGCCACGATTCTCGGTCTGCTGCTCATCGTCGAACTGATCGGCCTCGGGTTCGCAGCCATCGCCGGACGACCGCTGTTCTCGAGACTCGCCGACCAAATGACGACCAAGCGCACGATCATGCTGGCGCTCACGGTCTACGCCGCGATTGCCGTGTGGGGTTTCGTACTCGACAGCGTCATCGAGTTCTGGTTCCTAGCGTTCATGGTTGCCGTGGTGCAAGGCGGTTCCCAGGGCCTGAGCAGGAGCCTCTACGCGTCGATGTCGCCGAAGGCGCTCTCGGGCGAGTTCTTCGGGTTCTTCTCGGTGATGTCGAAGTTCTCCGCCATTGTCGGACCGCTCTTGTTCACTGCAGCCGTCGCCGTGTTCGGATCGTCCCGACCCGCGGTCCTCGGTCTGATCGTCTTCTTCGCTCTCGGCATCTACCTGCTGACTCGCGTCGATGAGACGGAGGGACGCAGAGTGGCTCGCGAGGCCGACGCGGCTGCTGCTGCCGCCGGCATCGTCGAGGCCGACTGATTATGCAGACTCGATTGCTCGTGGCGGTGGCTGTGGCCCTGGTGGCAGCGGCCTGCAGCTCAGAAACGACCCCGGCGACGGTTCCCGCGACGACACTGCCCGCGACGGCGACGGCGACGGCGACGTCGACGACGGCCGTGACCACAGCCGACGGCACCGAGAGCACGGATTTGACCACCACAACAACCACAGACGCCGTCTCGACGACCTTGGGGCTCGATGCCACCACACTCGCACTCGAGGTGGTGGCCGAGGGCGTCGAACAACCGGTGTTCTTCACCGAGCACGATGGCCGCGGCTACATCGTCGACCAACCGGGCCGCATCTGGAGCATCGCGCCCGGCGAGGAACCCACCGTGATGCTTGATATTCGCGCGCGGGTCGATTTCGGAGGTGAACGCGGACTGCTCGGCCTGGCCTTCCATCCGGAATACCCGAGCGTCTTCTACGTCGACTACACCCGAGCCAGCGACGGCGCGACCGTTGTATCCGAGTTCACCGCCAGCGGTGAACCGCTCGTCGCTGACCCGGATTCCGAACGCGTGATCCTGCTGATTCCGCAGCCTGCAGGGAACCACAACGGCGGCATGATCGCATTCGGACCCGCCGGGGACCTCTGGATCGGCATGGGCGACGGCGGCGGCTCGAACGACAAGTTCGGCAACGGCCAGCGTGATGACACGCTGCTTGGCTCGTTGCTGCGCATCCGCGTCGGTCCCGGCCTCGAGCCGTACGGCGCCGCAGATGCTCAAGCGTTCGCTGCCCCTGAGATCTGGGCCATCGGCCTGAGGAACCCATGGAGATTCTCGTTCGACGGGGATCAACTCTGGATTGGAGACGTGGGGCAGGGCGACGTCGAAGAGATCAACAGCGTCTCGTCGGACGACGTCGGACTCAATTTCGGGTGGCCGGTGTACGAGGGCACCGCGTGCTTCGACGGTCCCTGCGACGACACAGGGACCGTCGACGGCGACCTCGCGGTGCCTCCGATCCACGAATACGGACATGACGAGGGTTGCTCGGTCACCGGCGGGTATGTCTATCGGGGAGCGGCGATTCCTCAGCTCGACGGGCACTACTTCTTCTCCGACTGGTGCTCCGGGTTCATCCGGTCCATCGGCCCCGACGGCGTCATCCACGATTGGACCGACGGCACCGGAACGGTCGCTCAGGTGGCGTCGTTCGGCAGCGACGAGTCTGGTGAGGTCTATGTTGTGTCGGCCGGGGGAACGGTGTATCGGATTGTGGAGGGCCAGCAGTGATCGCAGTCATCGGTTCGGTGAACAGCGACCTTGTGGCGCGTGTCGCTCACCATCCGGTTCCCGGTGAGACGGTGCTCGGCTCTGGGCACGAGACCATGCCTGGCGGAAAGGGCGCGAACCAAGCTGTCGCGGCCTCTCGTCTCGGTGGGAATGTGTCGTTCGTCGGGCGCGTCGGCGCAGACGAAGCGGGTTCCACACTCGCTACCGAGTTCGCTCGAGAGGGGGTCGACGCCAGCCACCTCACGGTCGATCCAGACGCGCCGAGCGGATTGGCGATCATCACGGTCGACGATGCTGGAGAGAACTCCATCGTCGTCAGTCCTGGGGCGAACGGGCGGGTGAGCCCGACTGACGTGGACGCGGCCTCGGCCATTCTCATGGCGGCGACCGTCACGCTTCTCCAGCTCGAGATCCCTCTCCCGGCGGTGGTGGCTGCTGCTGAGGCGTCGCAAGGGATCGTGGTGCTCAACGCGGCACCGGCCGCGGTGCTCCCCGATGCGCTGCTTGCGGCAACCGACGTGCTCGTCGTGAACCGCGGCGAACTTGAGGCGCTCACCGGATCCGACGACCCGCTCTCGGCGCGGGAACTCCCAGTTCCGGTCACCGTCGTGACCCTCGGTGCGGACGGTGCGACGGTCGTTCGCTCACAGTCCGAAGAGTCAATGCCGTCGCCGCTCGTCACTCCAGTTGACACCACGGGGGCGGGAGATACCTTCTGTGGAGCCGTCGCCGTCGGTTTGGCCGAGGGCCGCTCGCTCGAAGACTCCGTGCGCCGCGCCGTCGTGGCGGGCTCGCTCGCCGTCACGGCGATCGGGGCACGATCCGGGATGCCAACCCGGCCGGAGCTCGACGGCGTGCTGCGCAGCCACAACGAGGGTCTCGCTGGGTAGGCTCATTTCACCATGGCGCGTCCCATCATCATCGATACTGATCCCGGGCAAGACGATGCGGTCGCGATCCTGGTGGCACTCGCCGCCCGCGAGCTCGAGGTGGTCGGCATCACGACCGTTGCCGGCAACGTTCCACAGCCGCTCGTCACGACGAACTCTCTGAAGCTCTGCGAACTCGTTGGGCGAACCGACATCGTGGTCTATGCCGGCGCCGACGGGCCGCTTGAACGCGATCTCTACACGGCCGAATACGTGCATGGTCCGACCGGGATCGACGGTGCCGATCTGCCGCAGCCAGTGACGAACGCGTCATCGAAACCGGCCGTCGACTTCATCATCGAAGCGTGTCTGTCGGCGGCTGACGGCGGCATGACGCTGTGCCCGGTCGGCCCGTTGACGAATATCGCTTCCGCGATTGCTCGAGAACCGACGATCATTCCAAAGATCCGTGAGATCGTTCTCATGGGCGGAGGCTTCTTCGCCGGAGGCAACACCACCCCGGTTGCTGAGTTCAATATCTACGTCGACCCGCATGCCGCGGCCATTGTCTTCAACTCGGGTGCCCCAATCACGATGTTCCCACTCGATGTCACGCACAAAGCGCTCGTACTTCCCGACGACCTCGACCGGATTCGCGAGATCGGGACGCCGGTCTCGCAAGCCGTCGCCGGCATGCTCGATTTCTACGAACGGCATGATGTCGACAAGTACGGGATGCCCGGCGGTCCGCTGCACGATCCGTGCGTGATCGCCTATCTCATCGACGCTTCGCTCTTCTCGGGGAAGCGCTGTCGAGTCGACATCGAGACGGATTCGGAGCTGACGATAGGGCAGACAGTGGTCGACTGGTGGGGAGTTACCGGTTCGGCTCCGAATGCCATGGTGATGGACGACGTCAACCGATCGGGGTTCATCGATCTCGTGGTCGCATCGATCGCCCGGCTCTGATGTCGTACGGCGCTGCCGCGCCTACGGCCGACTCTTTGCCTGCCAGGCCCACACGCCGAGGAGCAGCGCCAAGCCCACGAGGACCGTCGCCACGACCATGGTGTCGGCCAGACCTGCCGCCTGCGCTGCGGCTGGGGCATCGGCGGCGTCTCCGATTCCGCTGTAGGCGGACGTGCGAGTCGCCCACAGCGTTCCGAGCACGGCGATCCCGGTCACGGTCGCGGTTGTGCGGTTGATCGTCAGCATGCCCGACGTGACTCCGAGTTGGTCGTGGGACACCGAGCCGAGAATGGCGGAGTTGTTCGGTGATTGGAAGATCCCCATGCCGAGCCCGAGGATGAGGCCGACGATGATCACGACGAGCGACGTCGTGGTGTTCTCGATCCAGAACGCCGCGATTGCGTAGGCAACCGTCATGAGAACGAGGCCCGCCACGGTCACCGGGCGCGACCCGACCCGGTCCGACAGTGTTCCCGACATCGGTGCGACGATGCCCATCGTCACCGGTATCGCCCCGAGCACCAGTCCGATCTCTCTCGGCGAGAGGAAGAGGACGTCGGTCAGATAGAACGGGACGAGCAGGAGCAGACCGCCGATAGCGAAGAACGCCACGAAGCCGGTAGCGAGGTTGACGGTGAGGTCACGGCTCTCGAAGAGAGCCAGATTCAGCATCGGTTCGTCGACATGGCGCTCGATGAACACGAACGCTCTGAACGCGATCGCCGAGGTGGCGAATGCGGCCAGGATCCCCGGACTGCTGAATCCTGCGGATTGGCCCAGGGTGAGAGCCAGCAGGAGCGAGAGCAACGCCACGAAGAACGCCCCCGCCCCGGCGAAGTCGAAACGCTGTCCGCCTTTCGGTTTCGTGTTCGGCACGAATTTGATGGCCGTGATGGTGCCGATGATGCCGATCGGGAGGTTGACGAAGAAGATCCATCGCCAATCGGTCGCCTCGAGAATCATGCCCCCGATGATGGGACCCGCCATGATGCCGAGTGACACCGTGGTTCCATTGATGCCGAGGGCTTTGCCGCGTTCCGACGGCGGGAATGCTTCGGTTGTGATGGCGAAACCGAGGGCGAAGATCATGGCGGCGCCGATCGCCTGGACGACCCGGGCCGCGATTAGAAAGCCGATCGTCGGCGAGACGCCGGCGAGCACGGAGCCGATGGTGAAGACCGTGAAGCCGGTGGTGAAGATCGGCTTCTTCCCGATCATGTCGCCTAACCGGCCGAAGCCAAGCGTCAGCGTGGCCTGCGTCAAGAGATAGGCGAGCACCACCCATTGCGTCACGCTGAACGTGGTATCGAACTCCTCGGCGAGCGTGGGGAGTGCCACGTTGACGATGCTGCCGTCGATTGTGCCGAGAAAGATGGCCATGGCGATCGCGCCCAGGACGAACCACTTGCGTGAGTAGTCGACCCCCTCGGGCGGTGTCTCGGTGACGGCGGGCATGGATGCGCAAGGGTAGGGGAGGGCCCCGCTCTGGCCGGTCGCAGGCCGGCCGAAGCTGGTTGTGCCCTTGTGAGACTGCTGATCGATGTGCGCGGCGGCTCGGCCCGCGTGTACCCTCCAGTCTGAAGTAGTGGCATCGGCGAAAGGGGCAACCCGATGAACAACCGACGAGGTTTTGTCTTCGCGGCGGTGTTGGCGCTGGTGTTGGCCGCCTGCGGTTCAAGCGGCGACGACACAACGACGACGACATCGACGACCTTCCCGACACAAACGACCGTCGCCGCGGCGACCACCGTGCCGGCCGAAACCACCACTTCGTCGACGACCACCACGACCTCGCCGTTCGGCGGTGCCACGCTGCTGACCTCCGCCATTCAGCTGGAGCTCACCGCTCTCGGCTACTTCGAAGGAGCGGCGGACGGCATTATCGGTCCGATGACCGTCGAGGCGATCACCGCGTTCCAGACGGATGCCGGCATCACCGCCGACGGTGCATACGGACCCGAAACCTACGAGGCGCTCGCCGATGCGCTCGAGGCCGATCCGGATGTCGTCGAGGCGATCCAGGAAGACCTCATGGAACTGAAGCTCTATCCGGGCCCCGCCGACGGCGACTACGGGAGCGGGACCCAGAAGGGCGTCGAGAATCTCCAAGAAGAATGCGGCATGGAAGCCGACGGCCGGTTCACCCCGTACACCCATGTCTGTCTCGAGGAGCAGATGGGTCGCGCATAGCCTGTGACATCTTCTCGCTTCTCGCCATCCGTCGATGTCGCTGAGTGACGTCACCGTCCTCGAGTTCGCTGGGCTCGGACCGGTACCGTTCGCCGGAATGGTGCTCGCTGGTCTCGGTGCTGATGTCATGCGGATCGATCGTCCCGGCGGCCCTGCGATTCCCGATCCGATGGTTGGCGCCGTTGGGCGCGGCAAACGGTCGATCGCTCTCGACCTGAAACAACCAGAGGCCGTCGACGCGGCGCTCCGCCTGGTCGGCCACTCCGACATCCTTCTCGAGGGCTTCCGGCCCGGGGTGATGGAACGCCTCGGAATCGGTCCAGAGGCGTGCCTTGCCACGAATCCGGCGCTGATCTACGGGCGGATGACGGGATGGGGTCCCGACGGGCCGTATGCGGCGATGGCAGGGCACGACATCAACTACACGGGGCTGAGTGGCGCGCTCCATGCCGTTGGAGACGCCGGTCGGATCGCACCGCCACTCAATCTGGTCGGTGACGGTGGAGGGGCGATGTTCCTTGTCGCCGGAGTGCTGGCTGCCTTCTCAGATCGACATCGGTCTGGAGGGACTGTCGTCAACGCAGCCATCCTCGACGGCGCGGCTGCATTGATGGCGCCGTTCTACGAGATGGCAGGCAGCGGCGTCTGGGACGATCATCGGGACGCCAACATCCTCGACGGGTACGCGCCGTTCTACACCACCTACGAGACCCGTGACCGCCGGTGGATGGCGGTCGGACCACTCGAACCCCATTTCTACGCGCGGCTGCTCGATGGACTGGGCCTCGATTCTGCGGCTCTGCCAGCGCAATACGACCGAGCGGGATGGCCGGAGCTTCGAAGGCGGTTTTCCGAGGCATTCTCGACCAGGACGCAGGCGGAGTGGATGGTGAAGTTCGAGGGGACCGACGCCTGTGTGACACCAGTGTTGTCGCTGTCGGAGGCGCCCGATCACCCGCAGAATGTCGCGCGGACCGTTTTCGATCAACGCGATGACCGGCGGCTCCCGAGTGCTACACCACGTATCGGATCCAACGACCCGCGGGACCTCGGGCCGAACCCAGCGCCCGGCGCCGACACATACGAGATCCTGACCGCGCTCGGCTTGGATCCGGCGCAGATCGATGAGCTGCGATCGAGGGGAGCGGCATCGTGACCGCACGCCCGCCCCAACCCGACAACCGCCAGCAGGAACGCATCCGGAGCATCAAGGAACGGATCCGGGATGGCGAGTACCGGGTGCCGGCAGATACGGTCGCCGACGCTGTGATCAACTGGTACCGGAGGTTGGATCCGCCTCGTCCGCGGTGAGCTCACCGATCTCATCCTCGACAGTGTGGTGGCCGATCCGCCTCCCAAGCGCCTCGACCCCCATCACGGCAGCGAAGGCGATCGCCGCAACAACGATGGCGGCGAAGACGTGGCTGTTCGGAGCTTCGAGTGCGGTGCTGTCCACACCACGCGGCCATGGCCACAGCACGCGAAGTGAACCGACCATCAGCCCGATCAATGCGGCCATCACCGAGTTGTAGTGGTCGCGGAGCGCTCGGTGAAGGATCTGGGAGAAGAGGGCGAGCCCAACTATCGCTCCGGCGGCGAAGACCACCAAGGACGCGATGTCGCGATCGGTCACGGCTGAGAGCACCGGCCCGTACATGCCGAGCATCACCAAGATGAATGACCCGCTGATACCCGGCAGAATCATCGCGCAGATCGCCACCGCTCCCGAAGCGAAGTATGCCCATGTGGCGGGATCGGCAAGTTGCGCAGCCGACTCGCTCGACGTGTCCTCCCGCAGTCCGAGCAGTACGAAGACGGCGATCCCGACCACGAAGATGATCGTGATGCGGGTGAGGTCGCGCACCGTGAGCAGACCCCAGACGATCACGGCCGATCCCGCAACCAGACCGACGAACAACGCCGACATCAGCACTGCGTGGTCCAACAGCAGCTGCCTGAGGAGGTGCGACAACGAGATGATCGCAAGGCCGATGCCCACGCCGAGCGGGATGATGAACCTCCACTCGACCGCACGAAGCCACTCCACGCCACGGGAGAAGTCCAGGCGTAGGAACGCTCCGAGCGCCGAACTCCCGGAGCGCACCGAGGCGATGAGGCGCTCATAGATGCCGAGGACGAGTGCAATCGTTCCGCCGGACACGCCGGGGACGATGTCGGCGGCCCCCATCAGGTAGCCGCGAATGATGGTCCAGGGGATCTCGCGAAGCACGGCGGCGAGTCTACGTGCTGGGCGTGGCCATCGGTGTAGCGTGCCGTCTGGCCTGCTCAGGGAGTGTGCATGCGAATCGTGGTGCAGCGCGTCAGCCGTGCATCGGTGGACGTCGAAGACACGACAACCGGATCGATCGACGCCGGCTTGCTCGTGCTGGCCGGTGTCGCCGAGGGCGACGCCGAAGCCGACGCGCTGGCCGCTGCGGGCAAGATCGTCGGCATGCGCATCTTCCCCGACGCCGACGGCAAGATGAATGTGAGCGTGGCCGACGCCGGGGGAGCCGTGCTGCTCGTGTCTCAATTCACGCTCCTCGGCGACGTGCGCAAGGGGCGGCGTCCCGCCTTCACCGCCGCGGCTACGCCTGAGGTCGCCATCCCGATTCTCGGCTCCCTCGGCGACGCCATCAGCGCAACCGGCGTGTCGGTTGAACACGGCCAATTCGGCGCACACATGATGGTGAGCCTGGTCAACGACGGGCCGGTGACCGTTGTCTTCGATGTTGTCGGCGGGCGGGTGATTTAGCCCACGCCTTCTTCATCGAGCAAGGAATGCCTTTCCGGCGTCACAGAACGTCGCGAAATCGCATCGCCGGCACGCCTCGGTGGGGGTCGGATCGAACTCGTCGCGGTCGAACCGGCCGGTGAGATCGTCGATGCGCGAGCGGGCATCGTCGAGCCACGCGCCGTCGACCGAAATCGACCGCTCCACGAACTCGCCGCCGCCGAAGAATGCGAATGCCACCGAGAGCCGCTCCGGGATCGGGGTCGCGACCGCGCCATCCACTGCTGCGAGCGCATAGGTTGCCAGTTGCACTTCGAGAGCTGGATCGTCCGAGGGTCTGCCGGATTTGTAGTCGACGATTTCCCAGACGCCGGGGCTCGGTTCGTACACCGCGTCGATGCGGCCTCGCACCCGCACCGCACCAAACTGCAGGTCGATCGGTACCTCGGCGAACCGGGCCTTGCGTTCGGCGAGCGGAGATGACGAGAACACCTCAAACGGGTCGGCGCTGCCTGGAGTTGCTTCCTTTCCGTCTGGGGTGATGTCGTATGCGGTCTCTTCGAGGTCGTCGAGCGGAACTCTCCCAAGATTGTGAAGCTCGACTTTGCGATGGAACTGCACCCCCCGGCGAAGCGCCCGCGACGGCCGCGTTGGGAGCCGGTCGACGAATGCCCACCGGAACTGTTGCGGACATCGAGCCATCGCGACGAGGCCGGTGACCGATGTGGCCTTGGCAGTGTCGGGCTCGGCCGATGACGGTTCCGGGAGCGACTCGAGGTTGAGGCGCATTTGGCCGGCCTCTTCCGAAGCTGCGTCCTCATGGCCGGGGTACGCCTCCAGCCAGGTCGGGTCGGCTGTGGCCGCGTGGAGCGCCGCGTGCCAGCCGGTCTCGCCGAACAACGGGTCGGGGGCGGCCCCCGGCGGAATCCACGGCTCCTCTTGGATCGGCCCCGGATCGTCGGCGACATCTGAGGCATCGGCAATCTCCGCCGCCATGGTGAAGAGCGGAGACCATGCGCGCGGAGTCTTGCGCTCGTGGGTTCGATGTGACCCGGTGAGGATCAGTCGGTGTTTGGCGCGTGTAACAGCCACATAGGCCGCTCGCCATTCCTCGGCTTCGTGGTACTGGCGAAGGACCGCGTTGCGTTCGTTCTGCGTCGACGCTTGCGAAAGGTCCGGAAGGCTCTCAGCGTCGAGCCGGAGGTTGTAGGGGAGGTACTCCGCTTTGTCGACCGGATTGGCGTAGGAGCGAGACCGCGATGGGAACCCACCCTCGACCACCGACGGGATGACCACGGTGTCCCACTCGAGGCCCTTGGCGCGGTGAATCGTGAGCAACGCGACCGCGGGTCCGCGCGAGACCGCCACGGTGTCGAGTTCGCCAGGCGCAGCCTCATCGGAGAGGAGGTTCAGGTAGTCGAGGAACGAGCCGAGCGACGCACGGCCGGCAAGCGGCGTCCACGCTTCCACGAGGTCGAGGAATCGGTACAGGTTGAGGCGTGCCGACAGGCCGGCCCCCTCCTCCATGGCGTCGATCTCGTCCCACGCGTGCATGGACGTGAGCACCGTCCGGCAGAGATCGGGTACGGGAGCGGTCTGGGCTTCAACGAGCAGGCTCCGATACCGGGAATGGAAGCGCTCGAGCCGTGCCCTGGCCGTTTCGGAGCAGCCGTCGATGCTCTCGAGATCCTCGAGGGCGTCCATGAGCGTCGGTTCCGCATCGGTCGCGCGGGGGTGCTGCCGCACCCATTCGTTCAACGCCGCAAGGTCGGCGAGGCCGAGGCGGTACCCGCTTCCGAGCAGGATCCTGGCGAGTTCCGTCGTCGCCGCCGGATGCTCGAGAACGCGGAGCCAGGCAACGAGCTCAGCTACCTCGGGTACGTCGAGGAGGCCGCCAACAGACGCGACTTGTGTCGGGATCTCGGCGGAGAGAAGCGCTTCGCGAACCGAGCCGATATCCCGGTTCTTGCGGACAAGCACGGCAATCTCGTTCCAAGGAGTTCCCAAGGCGTGGTCCTTTTCGATGCGATCGGCGATCCAGGCTGCTTCGTCGGCCCGGGTGCCCAGCCAGCCGACGTCGATACGGCCCGGTCCCGCATCGGGCCCTGGGCGAAGCGGGGTGAACGACTGATCGCCGTGCAAATGCTCCCGAATTCGGTTCGCCAGGTCGAGGATGACACGATCCGATCGCCGGTTGACCGCAAGTGGCAGCGTCACAGCCTCGGAACCGTCCGCGTTCGCGAAGTGGTGGACGAAGCCGTCGAAGTTGAGGCGCGAAGCTCCACGCCACTCGTAGATCGTCTGATCCGAGTCTCCGACGGCGGTGATCGGGAAGCCATCGCCGAAAATCGCACGCAGGAGTTCTCGCTGGGCAGGGTCGGTGTCCTGGTACTCGTCGAGTAGCACGATGCGGTAGCGCGCCCGGACCCGCCGAGCGATCTCTGGATGCTTCGCGACGAGGCGGTGCGCCCGGCCGACGAGATCCGCGTAGTCAACGACCCCGAGCCGCTCCTTGGCGTCCGTGTAGGCCTCGACCAGAGATAGCAGCTCGACACGGGTGGCCCACGTCACATCCGAGACGTCCGCAAGGGGAGCCGCAGACCGAACGGCCTCGGGGTCGATGAGGTTGTCTCCAATTTGTCCTGCGAGCGTGGAAGCCTTGTCGAGGACGCCGCCGGGCTTCGTCAGATCGAGGTACTCGAACGAAGTCGCAGCGAGGCCTTCTCCGAAGAGTTGACGTTGATGCGCCGGGCCGATCACCGTCGTGTCTCGCTCGACGCCGACAAGGGCGCCGAACTCTTGCAGCAGCCGGTAGGCGAACCCGTGGTAGGTCGTGACCTGGATCTCGCGACCGTCTGCCGACAGGTCGGGGAACTCGGCCCGGAGGCGGTCGGCGAGCTCTCCGGCAGCCTTGTTGGTGAACGTGATGCCGAGCGCCGCCTCCGGTTGTATGCCACGCGACAGCAGCGCCTTGAGCCGCAGCACGATCGTCGTGGTCTTCCCAGTACCGGCGCCAGCTGAGACGCGGAGGGGAACGAGCGGCGCATCGACGATCGCCTTCTGTTCCTGGGTGAGCTCGATCTTCACGATGCGAAGGCCTCCTTGCCCTCGGGCATTGCGGGGCACGCAAGTCGAACGGGGCATCTTTCACAGGCCGGACCCGGGGTGGGTTGCCAATCCTCGGTGTCGATCCCGACAGCGACCGCGGCTATCCGATCTTCGATGTCATCCACGAGGGAAGGGTCGAACGAGCGAACGGCGATCGAAGACTTGAGCGGGCGCATCGGAAACCACATCTCGGCGTGTGATGGCTCGCCGTGCTCGCTGATCGCCGGGTCCTCTCGGGCCGCGATGAGGTAGAAGCCGAGTTGCAGCGACTCCGCCGCTTCGGCGGCGCTGACCGGTTGGCCCGTCTTGTAATCGACGATCGCAACCGATCCACCGCGATCCTCGATGCGGTCGGCGCGACCGAGCCAACGCGTGCCATCGCGCTCGATCGATAGGTCCGTCTCCGAGCCGAGAGGCGTTCCGGCGCTTGGCCACAGCGAATAGAGGTTCGTGAGCGCCTCCGCGGCCCGCACGCGCCAGGCGATATCGAACGCGCCGCCGCCGAACATGCCCGGCATCCACTCGTTCTCGAGCTCGGCGAGCGCCTCCTCGAGCGTTCCGTGGAGGTCCCCGCGTTTCGCCGCTGCGGTCTCCACGTGCTCGACAATGCCGTGGATGAGCGTTCCGAACTCCATGTAGACAGTCGATCCGACGCCGACTCCCAGCTTGCGCTCGAGAACGTATCGGCGCGGGCACGTCTCGTAGGCGACGGCCCGGCTCGGTGATAGGCGGATCGGACGCCGAACGATGCCGGAGTCGGACCCCGGGGCCATGGTTCCGGCGAGCCGACCAGGCGATCGCAGGCCGACATCGTGGCCGCGAGCCAGGGTCTCGATCGCGCCAAGACGCTCCGGAGGTCGAGCTGCGGGATCCGCAGCCGTGCGGCGCAGCGCTGCCTCGGCCTGGCCGATGGTGATCGGTGTGCCGGCATCTGCGATGTCGCTGAGGGCGTCGTCAATCGTCGCCACACCGCACGCGAGGGGCAGGAACCGGCTTGGGCTTCCTCCGTCGATATCGAACCCGCTGTCGGTGGTGGTCCACACCACCCGGCGCGTCGCTCTGGTCATGGCCGTGTAGGCGAGCCTTCGCTCTTCCTGGAGTCGGAAGGCCAGATAGCCGACGGTGTCGCTCGGCAGGTGGGGCTGGAGATGTCGGGTCCCGATCAGGGAGTCGTGCGTTCGGAGGTCGGGAAAAACTCCCTCGACGGCGTCGGCGAGGAACACCACGTCGAAGTCGAGTCCCTTGGCCTGATGGAGCGTTGTGACGGTCACGCGATCGTCGGACTCACCTTGGTACGACAGCAGAGGCCGAGCTTCGAAGTCCTCGGTCTCGTTGTGCGAGCGGTAGTCGACGAGGGTCGCCCGAGGGCTGCGTTCACCCCACCGATCCAGGACTTGAGCGAACGACGACCAGGCGGCTCGGTCGCGGTCTCGATCCGGTTCGGTCGCTATCCGGGCGATCTGGGGGAGCGTCGACCAGACATGCCAAAGCCCATGGGCGGCGGGCGACGAGGTCGCCCAGGACGCGTCAGAGAGCAATGTCGCCAGAGGCCTCCCATCGCGAACTCCTGACCGGATGACATCTGCCCAGGAGGCGCCGGTGGTTGTACGGTCCCGCTCGAGTTCGGCAAGCCTGCCCGGCGGTGTCTGGAAGAGCGGGCCGAGGAGCACTCGCCGAACGGCGCGATCGGTTCCTTCAGGGCTTTCAACGGATGCAGCCGCTGTGACGAGGTCGAGAACGAACTGCACGGTCGGCTGGTCAACAAGACGAGCATCCGGTCGATCGTGCGGGATGTTCCGCCGATCGAGCGATCGAGACAGCGGGACGAGGAACCGGTTCTTGGATCGGGTGAACACGGCGATGCGCCCAAAGGCGATGCGCTGTTCGAGGTTGAGCCGGTTGATCTCTGATGCGATCCACTCCGCCTCCTCGACCTGTTGAGAGAATCTATAAGCCTCGACCGATCCGTGGCCCGGCGCCGGCTTGACCTTCCCCGCCGCGCCCGGGAGTTCGTGCGCTGTGATCCGGACGGCCGCGGTGAGTATCTCCTCGGGGACGCGAAACGACGTGGTCAAGATGAGGCGTTCAGCGGGGTGCCCATCGCGGGCGAAGTCATCGGGGAAGCGAGCCACATTCTCGATGTCGGCGCCGCGGAAGCTGTAGATGGACTGGTACGGATCGGCCGAGGCGGTCAGATTGCCGTGGTCGGCGACCAGGCGGCGCAGCAGGACAGACTGGGCGTGGGTCGCATCCTGGTACTCGTCGACCAGGACATGACGGTATTGGGACGCGACCGTCGCTGCGATGGTCGGATCGCCCAACAGGGCGGCGGCCTCAGCTAGAAGCGTTCCGTAGTCAACCAGCGACCGGTCTCGCAGCACTCGGTCGTAGCGATCGAGGAATGCGGAGAGACCACGCCAGTCGGCGCGGTCGCGCTCCATATCGCCAAGTCGGCTCGGGCCGACGAGCTGTTCACGACACCGCAAGATGAAGTCGGTGACCTCGTCGGCGAACGTACGCGTGGCGAGGAGCGGGCGGTAGGCGGGCGACCACCTGCCGGCATCTTCGTCGGCCAGGAGATCTCCAACGAGCTGCTTCTGGTCCGGTCCGGGAAGGATGTCGGGTGCTCGATCCCACCCGCGGTCGGCAGCATGTGCCTCGAGCAGACGCGCGGCGAACGAGTGATACGTCGAGACGTCGATGGCGCGAGTCTGGCCTGCCACCGATGTGCGAATCCGCCGGTCGAGATCCTCGGCCCCGCGCCGCGAGAACGACAAGACGAGCAGCTCATCGGCGTGGTCGCGTTCGACGAGGACCGCTGCGCGCCGAACGAGGAACTCGGTCTTTCCGGTCCCCGGCCCGCCGACCACGAGCTGCGGCACCGTCGCTGGTGCCACGGCCTCGGACCAGTCGCCGGGATCGACGCGGATCTCGGGTGTCATGTGTCGAACGGGAGGGGCGCCTCATGACGCCGTGTCGAACCGTCGGCGAGAAGGTGGACGACGGCGATGTCGCGATCGCGCAGCATCGGAGCGATCAGGGCCGACCGTCGACACGCGCCAGCATCAGCCTCGCGGCAGAGCACTACCGTCGTCGAGACCGACGCCAGGGCGACCAGATCCGCGACTCCGCTGGTCAAATCGGATGGCGTGTCGCCCCCAAGAGATGTGCCGAACCATCGGTAGCCGATTCCGGCATCCGCGGCCATCCGTTCGATCCGTCGCCGAGCGAAATCGGGAGCGTGAGGATCGTCCGGCTCCGCTCGGATGTCGACGATCAGAGAGATACCTACATCGGAGAGCTGTCGCTCGACGGTGTCGAACGACCGGCCGCCGTGTCCAATGGTCCAGATCGTGGTGGTCAGGCGCTGCCCCCATTCTCGTCGGCGAAAGCCGGGCAGATGTCCTGGTAGGAACACCAGTCACACAACACGCCCGTTCTGGTCGGGAAGTCGTCGGTCTCGATCGAGCGATCGATCGCAGCCCACAGTGCCTCGAGCTGCCGCTCCATCGCATCGAGTTGGGTGTCGTTCACCGGGACCTG
>CAZONX010000024.1:21980-24118 GCA_964581295.1 uncultured Acidimicrobiaceae bacterium | reverse complement strand
TCGATCCACGGGCCTTTGCTGAACGGTTTGACCGTCTGGTGCCCAAGCATGGCATTCTCCCAGAGCGGGGATTGCAGCAGAAGCCCCTGGCGATGCCGATCGGCGGGGATGATTCCGAGGCCGTCTTCCCTGCGGCGCTTCGTCGACCAGGAGGCGATGTCGTCTCCCTTGAACACCACGCTTCCACTCGACACGGAGAGGATTCCCATGAGAGCATCGGTCAACTCGGCTTGGCCGTTGCCCTCAACGCCCGCGATGCCGACTATTTCGCCCTGGTGGATGTCGAAGGTGATGTCGTCCAACAATTTGCGCCCGTCGTCAGACATCACGGTGAGCCCTGCGACGGAGAGCTCCACGATGTCGGTGACGGTCGACTCCGTCGTCTCGGGCGTCGGAAGCTCAGATCCGACCATCAACTCAGCGAGCTGCTTGGCGTCCACGTCGTCGGGACTCACGGTGGCGACCGTTCGCCCACCGCGCATCACCGTGATCGAGTCGGCGATCGCCAACACTTCATCGAGATGGTGAGAGATGAAGATCACCGTCTCGCCTTCCGACTTCATTTCCCGAAGGTTGCCGAACAGCTCGTCGACCTCCTGGGGAACGAGCACGGCGGTCGGCTCGTCGAGGATCAGGATCTTGGCGCCGCGATAGAGGACCTTCACGATCTCGGTCCGCTGCCGCTCGCCGACGGTCAGCGTCTCCACGAGCGCACCGGGATCGATCTCCATGCCGTAGGTAGCGCCGATCTCCTTGATCCGTTCGCTGCCGCTGCTGAAGTCGATCTGGACGCCCTTCGTTGGCTCGTCGCCGAGCACGATGTTCTCGAGCACCGTGAAGTTGTCGGCCAGCATGAAGTGCTGGTGAACCATGCCGATGCCCTCGGCGATGGCGTCCTTCGGAGTCTTGAGGTGAACCGTCTTGCCACGGACCTGGATCGTGCCCTCGTCGGGCGCTTGCATGCCGTAGAGAATCTTCATCAAAGTTGACTTGCCGGCACCGTTCTCTCCGACAATGGCGTGGATCTCGCCCGCCCCGACTGCGAGGTTCACATCCTCGTTGGCGATCACGCCCGGGAACGTCTTGGTGATGTCCTTCAACTCAACAGCTAGTGGCTGGTCTGTCACCGGTGTGCTCCTCGCCTCCGAATTGACGCCCATAACAAGATGGGCCCGAGGCTAGCGCCTCGAGCCCATCCGTATCTAGTTGAGTGCCTGCAATCAGCCGGTCGTGTCGGGAACAACGAGCTCGCCGGTGACAATCTTTCCGCGCAGCTCCTCGAGCTCCGCGGCGATGTCGTCGACGAATCCGCCGGACGTCGAGTAGCCGACGCCGTCGGCGGAGAGGTCGAAGACCAGAACGCCGGACTGGTTCCCAGCGGTGACGAAGTCGGTGATCGTCTTGTAGACAGCTACATCAACGCGCTTGAGCATCGACGTCAGGATGTACTCCTTGACGTCGTCACCTGCGGTGAGGTACTGGTCGGTGTCGACACCGATCGCCCACACCTTGCTGCCACTCGTCTCGGATACTTCCTTGGCTGCCTCGAAGAGACCGCCTCCGGAACCGCCGGCCGCGTGGTAGACGATGTCGGCGCCCTGCTCAAACATCGCGAGCGCTGCTTCCTTGCCCTTGGCCGGGTCGTTGAATCCGGACATGTCGGGTGGTTCAGTCAGGTACTGGACCAGGACCTCGATGTCCGGGTTGATCTGCTCGGCACCGAAAATGTAGCCGGCCTCGAACTTGTTGATGAGGCCGACGTTGACCCCACCAATGAAGCCGATCTTGCCGGTGGCGGACTTCAGCGCGGCCGCGGCGCCGACGAGGGCCGAACCCTCCTGCTCGGCGAAGACGATCGAAGCGACGTTCGGGAGATCGACGACGCTGTCGACGATAGCAAACGAGGTATCCGGATAGTCGACTGCCGTGCTGGCCAAGCCATCATTGAAGGCAAAGCCGATCGCGAAGATCTGGTTGAAGCCGCTCTCGGCGAGCAGGCGCAGGTTCTCTTCTCGGTTCTCGCCACCAGCGGTCGGCTCGAGCTCTTGCGTCTCGATGCCATAGTCGGTGACGCCCTTGTCGAGACCGGTCGCTGCGGAGTCGTTGAACGACTTGTCCCCGCGTCCGCCGATGTCGTA
>CAZONX010000024.1:17743-21880 GCA_964581295.1 uncultured Acidimicrobiaceae bacterium | reverse complement strand
GCGGCTGCCGTGGTCGTGGTCTCTTCACCTGCGGCTGCCGTGGTCGTGGTCTCTTCGCCACCCGTGGCCGCCGCCGTCGTGGTCGTGTCGTCGCTATCGCTGCTGCACGCAGCAACAATCAGTGCAAATGCGAGGAGGATTACGAACAAGCCTCCGCGTTTCTTCAATCCGGTCATGGATCGAACCCTTTCGTTGGTCGAATACGCTGCCCGCCTACCGGCAATAGCAGCGGCTCAAGTCTAGAGGGTTTGGTGGAGTTTTGCGCGGGGGAGAGCTCCCGGCTCCCAGCCGTCAGCTAGCAGCCACCAGCCGCCCTGCTGGACTCCGCCCCTCGGACACGATGGCGGACGGGAGCACGCGTTGACCCATCAATACGCGCGATGGTTGGAGCAGGCACGCCCTCAGCGACTCCGGCTGATAACTGGAAGCTCCGCCTACCGCTCGTTGTCTGCGAGTTCCACTGGGGGCTGATCCGGGGTCTCGACCGAGACGAAGGAGAGACGCTCGTCGTCTTCCTCGTCGATGTCGACAAGCACGGTCGAACCGGCCGGGAACTCGCGGTGGAGCACACGCTCAGAGAGGGGGTCCTCGAGCAGACGCTGGATCGCTCGTCGCAGCGGGCGCGCACCGAGTTGCGGGTCGTAGCCCCTCTCGGCCAGGCGGACCTTTGCCGCGTCGGAGAGAGCCAGATCGATTGCCTGCGACTCGAGCTGCGTACGGACACGCTCTACGAGCAGATCGACGATCGTCTTCACCTCGGCCATCGTCAGCTCGTGGAACACGATCACTTCATCGATACGGTTCAAGAACTCGGGCCGGAAGTGCTTCTTGAGCGACTCGACGACCCTCTCCCGCATCCGGTCATAGTTGACTTCTTCATCGTCGATGGTGAAGCCGATCGCCTTCTTGCGAAGGTCGGCCGTTCCGAGGTTCGACGTCATGATGATGACCGTGTTCTTGAAGTCGACGGTGCGACCCTGTGAATCGGTCAGGCGTCCATCCTCGAGGATTTGGAGCAGGATGTTGAACACATCGGAGTGGGCCTTCTCGATCTCGTCGAACAAGACCACAGAGAACGGCTTGCGGCGCACGGCCTCGGTGAGCTGCCCACCCTCGTCGTACCCAACATAACCGGGGGGTGACCCGACGAGGCGGCTGACGGCGTGCTTCTCCATGTATTCGGACATGTCGATCTGGATGAGCGCGTCCTCGTCGCCGAACAAGAAGTTGGTAAGGGCCTTCGCCGACTCGGTCTTCCCGACACCCGACGGGCCGAGGAAGATAAACGAGCCCGCGGGACGCTTCGGATCCTTGAGACCGGCCCGCGTACGCCGGATGGCCTTCGAGACGGCTTCGATAGCGTCGTGCTGACCGACAATGCGCTTGTGGAGTTCATCCTCCATCTTCAACAGCCGCTCGGTCTCCTCTTCGGTGAGCCGGTGCACCGGGATACCGGTCCACTGGGCGAGCACCTCGGCGATCTGATCTTCGTCGATGACGGCCGAGTAGTCTTCGCCGACGGTGGAACCCTGCATCTCGAACTCGGATCGCTCGTCCATCAGAACCCGTTCCTGGTCCCGGATCGTGGCGGCCCGCTCGTATTGCTGGGCATAGACAGCGTCGCGCTTGTCTCCGCGCAGCTTCGAGACCTTCTCGTCGATGTCGCGGATATCAGACGGAAGATCCTTGCGCTTGAGGCGCATACGGCTTCCCGCTTCGTCGATCAGATCGATGGCCTTGTCCGGAAGGAAGCGGTCGGCGATGTAGCGATCGGCGAGATTCGCTGCGTTGACCAGCGACTGGTCGGTGAACCGGACGCGGTGGTGATCCTCATAGGAGTCCCGCAGCCCCTCAAGGATCTTGATCGTGTCGGCCACCGTGGGCTCTTCCACCTGAATCGGCTGGAAGCGCCGCTCGAGAGCGGAGTCCTTTTCGAGATACTTGCGATACTCCTCGAGGGTGGTGGCGCCGACCGTTTGGAGTTCGCCACGCGCCAGCATCGGCTTCAGGATGCTTGCCGCATCGATGGCTCCTTCGGCAGCGCCGGCGCCGACGAGCGTGTGGATCTCGTCGATGAACAGAATGATGTCGCCCCGGGTGCGGATCTCTTTGAGGACCTTCTTGAGCCGTTCCTCGAAATCTCCGCGGTAACGGGATCCCGCCACGAGGGCACCGAGGTCGAGTGTGTAGAGATGCTTGTCGGTGAGCGTGTCTGGCACGTTGCCGTCGACGATGCGTTGGGCCAGCCCCTCGACGATGGCGGTCTTGCCTACGCCGGGCTCGCCGATCAGCACCGGGTTGTTCTTCGTCCGGCGTGACAGCACCTGCATGACGCGCTCGATCTCGGTTGCGCGGCCAATCACCGGGTCGAGCTTGCGCTCGCGAGCGAGCTGGGTGAGGTTTCTGCCGAACTGGTCGAGCACGGTCGATCCGCTGCTTGACCCGGTCGGTTCGGTGCGGCCACTACCGCTGCCGCCGGGATGCCCGGAGGGCGCAGCTTCTTCGCCCTGGACGCCGGAGAGGAGTTGGATCACCGTCTGGCGGACCTTGTGGAGGTCGGCACCGAGCTGTTGGAGCACCTGGGCTGCGACGCCTTCGCCTTCGCGGATGAGGCCGAGCAGGATGTGCTCGGTCCCTATGTAGTTGTGGCCGAGTTGGAGCGCCTCGCGCAGCGACAGCTCGAGGACCTTCTTGGCGCGTGGTGTGAACGGAATGTGGCCGCTGGGTGCCTGCGAACCCTGTCCGATGATCTCAACAACCTGGCTGCGCACGGATTCAAGGCTGATCCCCATGCTCTCGAGCGCGCGGGCGGCAACGCCTTCACCCTCGTGGATCAGGCCGAGCAGGATGTGCTCAGTCCCTATGTAGTTGTGGTTGAGCAGCCGCGCCTCTTCCTGGGCGAGGACGACAACCCTGCGGGCTCTATCGGTAAACCGTTCGAACAAGGCGATACCTCATGATGCAACTATGGCGCCGGGTTCCCCGAGCGCCCCACCGAGTATAGGACGGGGTGCCCATAAGACCCGGGTACGCGAACCGGTCCTTCCGGCTCATGTTTCAACGAACGCCGGGGCTACCATCCGAATTCCCGACAGCCCCAGGAGACCTGTGGATCGGCCAATACTGAACGATCTGGTGCCTATCCCCCGCGTGTGGGAGCGCATGGCCGCGGTTGAACGCCGTCTCCTCGAGGTCACCGAGTCGGATGACAGATTCCTCACTGAGATCGCCCAACACCTGCTTCGTGCAGGGGGCAAGCGCTACCGACCGCTCCTGGCCCAAGTGGCAGGAGAGTTGGGTGCCGAGGCCGGCGATGGCTCGGTCGAGGCAGGCGTCTCGGTTGAACTGGTCCACGTCGGATCGCTCTATCACGACGACGTTATCGATGAGGCCGATGCCCGCCGTGGCAAAGTTTCGGTGAACGAGAACTGGTCGAATACGATTGCCATCCTCGCAGGGGACTTCCTGCTCGCTCGCGCCTCGGAAGTCGCTGCGCCGCTCGGCGAAACGGCCGTGGCGCTCATCGCCCGGACGTACGCCCAGCTGTGCGAGGGCCAGGTGGCCGAACTGCGCTACTCCGGGGCGCTCGACCACGGTCCCGACGGGTACTACCAGGTGATCGGCGGCAAGACCGCCAGCCTGATTCGCACGTCGGCTCGCCTCGGCGCAATGACGGCCGGAGCACCAGACGACGTTGTCGACGCGATCAGCGAGTGGGCGTGGGAAATGGGTCTGGTCTTCCAGATGACCGACGATGTGCTCGATCTGACCGCAGACGAGGCGTTTCTCGGCAAGCCATCCGGTTCGGATATCGGTGAAGGCGTCTACACCCTCCCCGTGCTCTACGCCGCGGACGGGCCGGACGGCACCGAGATTCAAGATCTGCTCGCCGACGGCGCTCCAACCAATCGACGCTCGATCGATCGTGTCATCGAACTCACCGTCGCCGGCGGCTACGTCGATCAGGTCATCAACGAAGCGGTCGCGCGCATGGCGATCGCCGAGCAGGCCTCGGACCGGATCCCGGACACGTCATTGACGCCCGTGCTCCGCAATCTCGATAGCTACATCCTCGGGCGTGTCGAGGCGGCCAGGGAACGGAGTCGCTGAGTAGCTGAGTACTTGCTACTTGCTACT
>CAZONX010000024.1:9464-17643 GCA_964581295.1 uncultured Acidimicrobiaceae bacterium | reverse complement strand
TGCTCCGGCCTCATCGTGGGGAACAGGATCACTTCTCTGATGTGCTTGCGGTCGGTGAGCAGCATCACCAAGCGGTCGACGCCGATGCCGAGGCCACCGGTTGGAGGCAGTCCATACTCGAGGGCACGGACGTAGTCCTCGTCAACGGGATGGGCTTCGTCGTCGCCTGCGGCACGCGCCGCCGCCTGGGCCTCAAAGCGCTCCCGCTGGTCGAAGGGATCGTTCAGTTCTGAGAACGCGTTCGCATACTCGGCGCCGGCGATCACCAGCTCGAACCGCTCGGTCGTATCCGGATCGTCCGGGCGGGACCGGGCGAGCGGAGAGACTTCCTTCGGATAGTCCGTCACGAACGTCGGTTCCCAGATGCCGCCTTCAATCAGGTCCTCGTAGCACGCGAAGATGATCCGGCCCGGACCCCATGACGGCTCGATATCGACACGTCGTTCGGCGGCGATCTCCGTGAGCCGATCCACCGGTGTCGTCAGCGAGACATCTTCGCCGACCGCCTCAGAGACCAGATCGCACAGGCGGGCTCTGCGGAACGGAGGCGACAGATCAAGGTGACGGCCTTGGTAGGTCAGCGTCGCAGAACCGACTGATTCCACCGCCACGCCAGCCACCACGCTCTCCATCAGAGTCATGACATCCTCGTAGTCGGCGAACGCTTGGTAGGCCTCGAGCATCGTGAACTCTGGATTGTGCGTGGAGTCGACGCCTTCGTTGCGGAAGATGCGGCCGATCTCGAAGACTCGCTCGATACCTCCGATGACGAGGCGTTTGAGGAACAGTTCTGTGGCAATGCGCAGAGAAAGATCGATGTCGAGCGCGTTGTGGTGTGTCACGAACGGCTTGGCTGTTGCCCCTGTCGCTTGAGCAAGGAGCACCGGCGTCTCGACTTCCACGAAACCGCGGACCTCGAATTGACGACGCAACTCCGAAACGACTCTGGCGCGCGTGAGTGCCACCTTCATCGATTCCTCGTTCGCCATTAGATCGACATAGCGCTGGCGCGACCGGGCCTCCACATCCTTGAGACCGTGCCATTTGTCAGGCAGTGGGCGCATCGCCTTCGCCAGCAACGTGAACGACGACACACGGACGCTCAACTCGCCCTTCTTCGTTGAGATCACCTCGCCGGTCGCTCCGATCCAGTCACCGGAGTCGAGGTCGAGAAACTGGTCGAATCCGTCATCGCCGAGCACCGCCTTGCTGACAAACAGCTGGATTCGCCCGCTCACGTCCTGCACCACTCCGAATGCGAGGCGACCCATGTCGCGCACGTTCATGAGCCGCCCAGCGACCGTGACCTCCGCTCCGGTCTCGCTGCCAGGATCGAGATCCGGGTAGCGCCCATGGAGCTCGGCTGCTGTGTCGGTTCGGTCGAATCGCTTGGGGTAGCCGCCGTCGGCCAGCACCCGCCGGTGCTTCTCGATGCGTGCAGCGATCAGCGGATCATCGTGCGAGATCGCGGCGTCGGTTGTGTCATCGTTCATAGCTCGTCCTGATTCCGGTCGAAGATGATCCGCAGTCCGTCGAGCGTCAAATACTCGTCGACGATGTCGACGTTGCTGCAGTAGGGCACGATGGTAGGTGCGAGCCCGCCGGTGGCCACGACGGACGGTGCGCCGCCGATCTCGTCGATCAGCCGCCCGAGGATTCCGTCGACGAGACCAGCGTGTCCGTAGAGAGCGCCGCTCTGGATCGCCTCGACCGTCCCCTTGCCGATCGGCGACCTCGGTGGAACGAATTCGACACGGCGCAGCGCGGCCGTTCCTGAGATCAGCGCACGTGTCGAGATCTCCAGCCCCGGAGCAATGACCCCACCGACATAGGCTCCATCGCCGCTCACGACATCGAAGTTCGTCGAGGTCCCGAAGTCGACGATGATGACGGGACTGCCGTAGCGCTCGCGGCCAGCAACGGCATTCACCACGCGGTCGGCACCTACCTCGCGGGGGTTGTCGATCTCGATCGACATGCCCGTGCGGATTCCCGGGCCAATGACGAGCACGGGGCCGTGTGACAGGGCAGGAGCGACGGAGCGCATCGTGGCCGTGATCGACGGGACCACGCTCGACACCGCAACCCCACCGATGTCGCTCGGTGTGAAGCCGTCGAGTGCCAGGACGCCGAGCAGCTCCCAGCGCATCTCGTCGGAGGTCTGTTCCTTTGTAGAGAACCGCCAGTGTCCTACAAGTTCTTCGTCGCGGAACATCCCGATCGCGACCTGGGTGTTCCCGACGTCGATGGTGAGCAGCATCAGTCCTCCTTGTAGAGAATGGACGGCACCTCGAGACGGACGCCCACGTCCGGTACCCATTTGCCATCAATCCAGTCGATGTGAACGTTGTCGAGCAGTCGCGTCGAACCGACCTTGGCGGTGGCGGCGAGGAATGCCGGTCGATCCAGGGACTCGACCCGCTCGGCCGTGTCCTGGTCGGCGAACACGGCATAGTCGAGCTCGGTTCCCGGTTCCGCGTGAACGGACGAGGCCGCGATACGTTCGAGTTCGCTCCCCGACCGCTCCCCCGCCCGCACGGCCTCGGCGGCAGCGAACATGCCACGAGAGATCGATCGGGCGGCAATGCGGTGTGCATCGTCGAGATAGATGTTGCGCGACGACAGGGCCAGACCGTCGGACTCGCGCACAATCGGTTCGCCGACGACCAGCGTCGGGAAAGAAAGGTCGGCAGCCATGCGCCGCACCGTCACCAACTGCTGCGCATCCTTGCGCCCGAAATAGGAACGATCCGGTGCGATTGCGGCGAACAGCTTCGCGACCACGGTCGCGACCCCGTCGAAGTGGCCGGGGCGCCGAGTGCCCTCCATGCCTTCGGTGACGCCGCCCACCGTGACGGTGGTGAGCGGGGCGCTCGGATACATCACTTCGACCGGAGGAGCGAACAGCACATCCGCGCCGGCACCTTCCACCAGGGCGCGGTCGCGCTCAAGATCGCGGGGATAGGAGTCGAGATCTTCACCCGGTCCGAACTGAAGCGGGTTGACGAACAGGCTGACCGTGACCGTGTCGCACTCGCGCCGGGCGGCCTCGACCAGGCTGAGGTGGCCTTCGTGCAGGTAGCCCATGGTCGGAACGAACCCGACCAAGCCAGCTCCCAACGCACGCGCCTGAGCGAACGACGTCACGGTCTTCACGATTCGTCCTCCTCGTGCGCCGCCGCAGCGACATCCGTGGTCGCCGACACCATCGCCTCGAATGCTGCTGCGAGCTCCGGAACGGCAGCCCGCACGGCAGCGATCTGGGCATCGACGGTCTCGGTGTCACCACGAGCGATCGGCCCCGTCAGCGAAGCCGCGGGGCCCTGGGCGAAGGCGTTCTCGACGATCGCATCAACGAGGGGCCGCGCGGCCTCGAACGGCACCCCGGTCGCATCGAAGAGTCGCTGCGAAATGGCAAGCGCGGCGATCGGAAAGTTCGCAGCGGCGGCCGCCGCAGCGTGATACGCAGTCCGATGCTCGTCAGAAAGATCGAAGGGGTGTCCCCCGAACGACCGAGCGAATCCGCGGAGGTCAGAGCGCAGGGGCTCGTCTGCCGTGATGGCAATCCATGCTCCCGCGAGCGATTTCGCACCTCGGACGGGATCCGGCAGCGTCTGCAGCGGATGCAGCGATCCGACCGCGAGGCCTTGGTCGGCGATTGGTTGCAGTGCTTCGACCGGAACGGCGCCCGAGAGATGAATCGCGCTCGCTGCGGCATTCCGGGCGATCGGAGCGATCTGTCCGGCCACCTCGGCAATTGCTCCGTCGCGCACGGCGATGATCACGAGATCGACGGGAGGGATCGGCTCTCCGATCGCCAGTGCAGCGGCATCGAACCGGCGCGCGACGGTCTCGGTCTGTGCGATGTCGCGTCCGGCAATAGCGGCCACGTCGTGGCCTGCACCGTTCGCTGCGATGGCGACGGACGTTCCTGCCCGCCCGGGTCCCACGAGGACGATCCGCATATGGCTCCGATCCTCCCGGTATCGGTCCGGCCCCGCCTCGGGGCGCGCTGGCGCCAAACGTACTACGTCGCGGCGGGCTTGGGGCTCCCGAACGCTCCGGCGACGCGTTGGAGGTCCTGGCGGCCGACGGAATCGGAGGCAGCGTCGATGACCGAGCCGTCGGGCATGCGGGCGTCAGGCCACACCTCGAGCAGCGGTTCGAGCACGAAGCGCCGGTTCCGAAGCTGCGGGTGGGGAACTCGCAGGCCGGGCTCTTCGATCGTCGCCCGATCCCAGAGCAGCAGGTCGAGATCGAGTGTTCTCGGTCCCCACCGTGCCACCCGGAAACGTCCCCGCGCCCGCTCGATGAGCAGCAGTTCTCGAAGCAGGGCGCGCGGTGTTCTGGCGGTATCCGCTACGACGACGGCATTGAGAAACGGGCCCTGATCGGGCCCACCCACGGGGGCGGTCTCGTAGATGGAGGAGACGGCCACGATGGCGACAACCGCTCTGAGGCCATCGATGGCGGCAGAGAGATGAGCGGTGCGATCTCCGAGGTTCGAGCCGATCCCGACTGCGCAGCGACTCACCGGGTTGGGATGAGTCCGCGACCTTCCGGCCCGAGCGGACGCCCGAGGATCTCCTGAATGACCGAAGTCGCGATGATCGGGTCGGGCACCATGCCCGAATGCACGAGGTAGCCGGCGAGCAGCCCTCCGACGGTCTCGTCGATGGTGTCACGATGCAGCAGCACCGATGCGCCGCGGACGCGCAGCGCCTCATCCATTGCGGTGAAGACGCCATCCACATCCTGGATCTCGCTCGGCGGGCCTTCGACCGTGTGCACGATCACCCGGAAGCCGGCCTCTTGATAGACGGCCTTGTTCTGGCCTGCCGGCAGAAGGGAGAGAACGGTGTTGATGCCCTGGTCGTTGAGCCACGCGATTTCTTCCTCGCGACGTACGCGACGGTGTTGGAATCCAGATCCTCCAATGCGTTCGGACACCGCGAGGCGCCCAGCGATCACCCATCGGAACTCCCTGGGTTCGAGTCCCGGCACGTCCTTTTTGATCATGTCCTCATGCCCGATTGCGAACTCGCACGATAGCGTCGGCCGTTCGCGCAGCATCAACCGCCCCGGCAACGTCGTGTACCCGCACCAGACCGGCTCCACCGGCGATCGCAAGAGCAACGGTTGCCGCCGTTGCGGTGTCACGGTCTTCCGGAGCGAAGGGGAGGCCCGCCCGCTCGAGGATCGTGCCGAGGAATGCCTTGCGCGACGCGCCAACAAGCACGGGTCGGCCGCCGCCGAGTTCGTCGATGTTGGCGAGCAGGACGAGATTGTGCTCGAAGGTCTTGCCGAACCCAATGCCCGGATCGACAACAATCCGGGATTGATCCATGCCGCCGGCGACCGCTTCGGCCGTCCGGTCCCGAAGGAATCCGGCAACGTCTGCGACGACGTCGCCATAGGTCGGGTCGACTTGCATGGTGCGGGGCTCGCCCTGCATGTGCATGATCACCGCCCCGACACCTGTGGAGGCACAGGCCTTGATCATCGCGGGATCGCAGAGTCCGGTCACGTCGTTCACGATCTCGGCTCCGGCTTCGACGGCCGCCCGTGCCACCTCAGGCTTGCTGGTGTCAATCGAGACCACAGCCCCGCGCGACGCCAGGGCTCCGACCACCGGTATCACCCGCGCCAACTCCTCGGCAACGTCAACCGGCTGGGCTCCCGGCCTCGTCGACTCGCCACCTACATCGACAATATCGGCACCGTCGTTCCACAGCTGGATACCGTGACGAATCGCGGCCTCTGGATCTGTCCAGCGGCCGCCGTCGGAAAACGAATCGGGTGTCGTGTTCATCACACCCATCACCAGCGTGTGATGTGAGGTGCTCAACGATCGGGTTCGAAGGTCCCACCTGGTGGGGACGGCACCCGCTTTCACAGAGTCGAGGATCCGCCCGTTTGGGCTGCGGCGATTCCGCCGGTCGACCCGGTTCCTTTCGGACCCTTGATGCGCAACCCTCCTGTGTCCGAGTGCTCCCACTTCGGAACGTCGGAGAAGACCTCGACGAGTTGCTCAGCATCGAGCGTCTCACGCTCAAGGAGGAGCGCGGCGACCCGATCGAGCGCCTCACGATGCGTCACGATGATCTGCATCGCCTCCTCGTGGGCTTGTGTGATGAGCTTGCGCACTTCGTCGTCGATGGCGGCGGCGACTTCGTCCGACAAGTCCTGGCTCTTGGCGTAGTCCCGGCCCAGGAAGATCTCGCCCTGGGGTTGTCCGTACTTCAACGGTCCGAGACGGTCGCTCATCCCGAACTCCATGACCATCTTGCGCGCCAGGCTCGTCGCCTTCTCGATGTCGTTCGAAGCACCAGTCGAAGGATCGCCGAACACGATCTCCTCAGCCGTTCGCCCGCCGAGGGCGAACGCCAGCTGGTCGACGAGTTCGCTCCGCTTCTCGTAGTGCTTGTCTTCGAGCGGGAGCGCCATGGTGTAGCCGCCGGCACGACCGCGCGGGATGATCGTGACCTTGTGCAACGGATCGAGTTTCGGGAGGGCAAATCCGACGAGGGCATGCCCGCCTTCGTGGAATGCCGTGAGCTCTCGCTCCTCCTCCGACATGATGCGACTCTTGCGCTCCGGCCCGGCAATGACGCGCTCGATTGCTTCCTCGAGTTCCGACATGCCGATCTTGGTCTTGTCGCGGCGCGCGGCGAGGATCGCCGATTCGTTGATCAGATTCGCGAGATCTGCACCGGTGAACCCCGGGGTCTGCCGCGCAAGGACACTGATCTTGACATCGTCCTCGAACGGCTTGCCCTTGGCGTGCACATCGAGAATCTGTTCGCGGCCTCTGATGTCCGGTCGATCGACGACGATCTGGCGATCGAAACGGCCGGGGCGAAGCAGGGCCGGATCGAGGATATCCGGTCGGTTCGTGGAGGCAATGACGATGACACCGGCATTGACATCGAAGCCATCGAGTTCGACAAGGAGCTGGTTCAGCGTCTGCTCGCGCTCATCGTGCCCTCCCCCGAGACCGGCGCCGCGATGGCGCCCGACCGCGTCGATCTCATCGATGAACACGATGGACGGTGCGGTTGCCTTTGCCTGTTCGAAAAGGTCGCGAACGCGACTGGCGCCGACGCCCACGAACATCTCGACGAACTCCGAACCCGAGATTGCGAAGAACGGAACGCCGGCCTCGCCGGCAACCGCCCGTGCGATCAGCGTCTTTCCGGTTCCCGGCGGGCCATAGAGCAGCACGCCCTTGGGAATCTTCGCCCCCATGGCGCGGAATTTCTGCGGCTGCTGGAGGAACTCTTTGATCTCGTTGAGCTCTTCGATGGCCTCATCCACACCGGCGACATCGTCAAACGAGACTTTTGGCGTGTCCTTCGTGACCTGTTTCGCCTTGGACTTGCCGAACTGCATGACGCGGTTCCCGCCGCCCTGAAGCTGGAACATGATGAAGATGAAGAGCCCGAACAGCAGCAGGTAGGGCAGCACGTTCCCGATGAACCACATGAACATCGATGGCTCTTGCGAGTCGGTGACGGCTTCCACACCGGCGTCGAGGATGTCATCGGTGATCACGGGCGAATACTCGGCGGGGTACATCATGATGAACTCGACCGGCTCGCCGGAGGAGTCGACGTAGGTGCCGGTCAATTCGTTTGACCGGTCCTTGATCGTCACCGGATTCTCGACCTCGCCGGATGCGAGTTTGGCGTTGAACTCGTTGAGGCTGAGCTCCTGGGGCTCGTTCGACTGATTGACGAACATGTTGACGACCATCACCACAAGGAAGATGACAGCCAGGTAGATCAGAATGGTGCGTGCGGTCCGACTCAACGTGTTCCTCAACTCACTCCCGGGCATCTGTGGCCCGGCGCTCCATGGTACGCCGGAGAATCACGTAAGCCGCCGAGAGAGCTGCCAGCTACCAGCCGCCATTCAGGGCCGTCAGCTGTCACGTGGGCGAGTGACAACGCCAGGTTTGGTGGAGGCGCTCTGCGTGCAGACGCGGCGACAGGTAGAACTCGGCCTCAGTGACGTCGCGCGCAACTGGTTGCGCGGCGGGCTGGACGGTCGGCTGGGTACGGGCGAAGCGGCGGACGACATCGGCATGGGGCTTCAGCGAACCGTCGGGCCGGACCAAGCCGAAGAATCGCTCGTGGATCGCTTCGTCACACGGCGGCGATGACCAGAGGTCCTCGGC
>CAZONX010000024.1:0-9364 GCA_964581295.1 uncultured Acidimicrobiaceae bacterium | reverse complement strand
AGAATCGCTCGTGGATCGCTTCGTCACACGGCGGCGATGACCAGAGGTCCTCGGCATAGTCGGCGAAGCACCAGAGCATGGCCCCGTTCGAACCAACGGAGAGCATGCTCTCGAGGACACGACCGAGGTAGCCGGCGAAATCGGTCTCGGAGCCATGAACTGCGTTCGATCTCGCCCGATGGCCTTCCATTCCCAGGTGGTGGATGGACTCCCCGGCGCCTCGGTACACGCCCCGAACTCCTCTGCCATCGTCGGCTTGCCGCAGAACGCGGACGTCAGGGAGCACATGAAGGGCACGAACCAAGGGTCGAGATTGCCCGTCGACCAGTCTGAGTACATCGGATATCCGTGCATCACCGCGATGTCGACGGCACCGAAGATCTCTCCAGCCCAGAGTCCGTTGGCCTGTTGGAGGCTCTCGGCGTGCAGGCCACAGGTGACCGGGTGGAATGGATCTATCGACTTGATAAGCGACGTCATCTGCTCGGCCCACACCATGCCAGAACGGTGCGAGGTCGGCCAGCCGAAGTTGTCCGGCTCATTGCTCAGGTTCCAGATGCCGATCGCCGGATGACCCTTGTAGCGGTGCACGGCGGTCGACAGCAGGAAGCGCTCGGCCTCGAGCACCAGAGGATCTTCGAACGGACTGCGCACGGCGCAGTCGACGACCCGGCCCCCACTGATCACCTGGTTGACACCGTCCGGCATCGGTTCGCCGCAAAGCAGCATCCACGGCGGCGCCCAGTTCGGACCGCTCATGTGGCCGGTGAAGAAGATCACGTCGAGCTTGAGCCGCGACTCGTTAGCAAGATCCGCGACAACGCCGAGGTTCGCCGATCACTGCGCTCTCGCGCGATCAGGCGACGCCGGGAGAACCGAGGGCTCGGTCACACCTCGTCGACAACGGCGACGTGCGGCAGGTTCCGATACTTGCCGTCGAAGTCGAGGCCGTAGCCGATGACGAACTCGGGGCCGATATGGAAGCCTTCGTAGGCGACGTCGAGCGGCGGGCGTTCGATGCCGTCCTTGATCAGCAGGGCAGCGAGTTGAAGCGAAGCAGGGTTGCGAACCTTGAGGTTCTTGATCAGGTACTGCAAGGTGAGACCAGTGTCGATGATGTCCTCCACGATGAGGACGTGACGACCCTCGATCTCCTCATCCAGGTCCTTGAGAATCCGGACCACGCCCGACGACTTTGTTGAGGCGCCGTACGACGAGATGGCCATGAAGTCGAACTCGACCGGGAGCGCCACGTGCCGAGCCAGGTCGGCCATGACAACGAACGCCCCCTTCAAGATGGCGACCATGAGGAGGTTCTTCCCCTCGTAGTCGCGGGTGATCGCTGCGCCCATCTCTGCCAGCTTGGCATCGATGTCCTCTGCCGATACGAGGGTTCTTCCGATCTTCACGAGAGGTCCTGCTTCCGTTCGATGGCGACCGCTTCGGAGTTCGTCGGGCGCGCCCACGGTGCGACGCGCACACCGACGATCGCTGCGATTCTGCCACCGTTGGCGACCACCGGCCAACCGGAGCGCTGCCGAACCGGCACTCCTCGCTCCGAGAGGACGGTGCGAACGGTTTTCGAACCCTCCTCGACGTCGATTCGTTCGCCTGCGGTGGTGGCTCGAATCACGGTGTCCGGTCCGAACACCGATGGATCGGTGAGCAGGATCGAACGTCGTCTCGGGAGCGACACCTCGACGAGATCGAAGGTGATCAATTCGCGGCCGAACTGCACCGACGCCGGAACCGACGCGGCCTGCGGAGACGGCACAACTCCCAGGCCCGAATCTATGGCCACGAATGGCCCTTCCCGTGTCGCTGCGAGGGCACCGGATAGCGTCGCAGCCTCGGCACGTCCGTAGGCGATTGCGAGGACGGCGTCGACGTCGGATTCGGAGCCCGCATACGGATCGAGGAGCTGCCGCAGTGCACGACGGACCGAGCGTGCAGCGACCGGTCGGGGTGCGGTGGTCAGCGGAGCGATCGGAATGATCACGGCGCCGGCCTTCGCGATAACCGGGATACCGTCCGCCAACTCCTCGATCAACCGGTCGTCCATCGCTGCAAGTGAGCCGGCGCGCGCCAGGACGGCGCGAAGTCCCGGCTGGTAGTCGCTCTCGATCGATGGGATGAGCTCGTTGCGGATCCGGTTGCGAAGGAACGCCGGGTCGTCGTTCGCGGGATCGTCGATGAAGGGCAGGCGAAGCGTCTCGGCGACTGTCCGAAGCTCTGAGCGTGGATACCCGAGCAGGGGGCGGACAACGCCGGGTCGGCTCCGCAGCATTCCTGCAACACCTGCGGCGCCCGAGCCGCGGAGCAGATTCATCAGCACCGTCTCCGCCTGGTCATCCTGGGTATGGCCGGTGACCACCGTCTCTCCTTCGGAGAGGACTGCGCCGATGGCTCGCCATCGTGCCGTTCGGGCACGGCCCTCGAGGGATGGCCCCGGCTCAACGGCAGCGTCGGTGGTGACGAGTTCGATCTCGAGCTGGGAGGAAAGTGCGAGCGCCGCTCGTTCGAGTGAAGCCGATCCATCGAGGCCGTGCCGCACGAACACCGCGCGCACAGAGGGTGCATTCGCCGTCGCCCACGCGGCGACGGCGGAGTCGGCGCCGCCACCAAGAGCGACAACGAGTGGGCCGGGCGGGAGCAGGCCGACAACCTCGTTCGCGAGCCGATCCGGGGTCAGGCGATTCGTTGCAGCCACCGGTCCGGGTCGCCGATCTCTTCGAGGGTTGGGAGCGCTTCGGGACTCTCCCATGCGTTGTCGAGTGCGGACCACCCGGCCCGAGCCTCGACCGTGTCAATGAACTCAGCACCCATCTCGTATTGCCGGAGCTTCATCTCGAGACCGATCAGGCGCATCAGTGCCGCGGTCCGCTTGTCAGAGCGCCTGGCTTTGAGCACCGCCGACATTCGTCGCTGTGTCACCAATTCGCGTTCGCCGATTCGATCCATCACGACGTGGCCGTGTCCTTCGAGCAATGCCATCAACGCTTGGACGCGATCGATGACCTCGCGCTGTTCCGGAGTGGCGAAGACACCGAAGATTCCGGATTCGTCGATGAGCGGTTCCCCGGCGGCGGCGTTGGCCCGAAGCTCGTTGGCGACGCGCTGAAGGTGGCCGCTCTCCGGCTTCGAGGTAGCAACCAACTCCTCCACGAGGCCCAGGAAATAGCCGCGAAGCCACGGAACGCCCGTGAACTGGAGCCGGTGCGTGCACTCGTGCAATGCCACCCAGAACCGAAATTCGTCGGGTCGGAATGCGTGGTCGCGCTCCATCTTGAGGAGGTTCGAGCCCACGAAGATCACCGTATCGCCGTCGTCACCGTCGGCGGTCGGCAGTACGAGTTCGTACTGTCCGAGCACCCGGCGAGCAAGGAATCCGAGGACGGCGCCCATCTCGGCGCCCATAATGCGCCCAGCGAGAGCGGCCCCCACGCCGGACTCGGCGCCGAGTCGCTTCTCCGCAGGCGCTAACAGCATGGAGAACGAGGCGACGTTGTTCTCAACCCACCCGGATCTGCCAACCACCGCCACATCCGGAAGGCCGGGAGCCACAAGGCCGGTCTCCTCCGAGACCAGCTCGGACGCACGGAATACCAGATCGGGAAGCTCCTGCTCGAGGCGGGTCTGGTGGTAGGTGCCCTCGAGCGGATACCGCCCGGACACATTCGAAGCAACGGAAACCGCCAACGGCCAATCAACGCGGGACATAAGGAGAAGAGTAGGGGTGGCAGGAAGCCTGAGAGCGAGAACCGCCGGATGGGTAGGAAGTAGCAAGTATCAAGACCCGAGGACGGCAGCGGCGTGTTCTTGCTACTTCCTACTTGCTACTTGCTACTTGCTACTTGCTACTAGCCCCCACATTCCTCGGTACCGGGCGGATGTCTCGAGGAGCTCCTCGTGGGTTCCTCGGGCTTGGATCGTGCCGTGGTCGAGGACGATGATCTGGTCCATGCGGTCGAGGCCGACCGGTCGGTGGGTGATCACGATGAGGGTTCGGTCTCTTGTCGCGTCGAGGACATTGCCCATCACGGCCTCGGCGACAAGCGGATCGAGGCCGGAGATCGGTTCGTCGAGCACCACGATCGGGAAGTCGGCAAGCAGCGCACGGGCAAGGGCGATTCTCCGGCGCTGACCGCCGGAAACCGAAGCTCCACCCTCGCCGACTTCGTGCTGCAGACCGTCCGGCAGATCGGTGGCCCACGCTCCGAAACCAACGCGATCGAGAACCGCCCGGACATCGTCATCCGTAGCCTCGGGGTCACCGACACGCACATTGCCGACGAGCGACCCTCGGAAGAGGAAGGCCTGGTCATCCTCGTAGCCAACCGTGGAGCGGAGCCCCGCCGGATCGAGATCGCGCAAATCAGTGCCGCCAAGGGTGACACTCCCATGGTCGGGATCCCGAAACCGGCACAAGATGTGTGCGAGGGTCGTCTTCCCGGCGCCTGTCTCTCCGATGATTCCGATGGACGCGCCCGGCCGGATCGTGAGATCGATCGGCCCAAGGATCCGTCCGCCACCCGACGCAATGACCTCGACGGCGGCAACACGCAGTGTCCGATCCGCCGGGACGGGTTGCGGCGATGGGGGCGGCTCGGTCGGCGACTCGGCATCGATGACCTGGAAGAGACGATCCGCTGCGCCCAGCGACCGACCGAGACGCTCGAACGCCGACGGGAGCGGCATGACGGCCTCAAACGGCGTGATGGCAAGCATCGCAAGCACGGCCACCATCACACCGTCGAGCCTGCCCGCTTGGGATGCAGCGGCCGCGACCCACAGCGTGCCGACGAGTGAGACCCCGATCAGCGCGAGAATCGCCGCATCACCGAACCCGTGGAGCCAGGCTGTCTTTCGCTCCGCACGGGCGACCCGAGTGGCGGCTTCGTCCGCCGAGGCGAGCAAGCGATCCTCTTCACCGAGTGCGACGACAGCCCGGGCGCCTTCGATGATCTCAACGGTCTGACCGATCAACACTCCCCGGTCGTGCGCGACCGCGGCCCCGGAGGCGCGTCCAGCACGTTGGGTGATCCAAGGAACCACGATCCCGGCAACGAGGAGCGGGACCAAGATCATCGGCGCCGAGGACGGGAGCCACGCAACCGCAAGCACGAGGGTGAGAACAGCAATGAACAGAGCGATAAGCGGCGGTGCGATGACCCTCGTGAACACGTGCTGGATCTCGTCGACGTCATCGAGAACCCGTCCAACCAGATCGCCGGCACGGAACGTTGCGACGCCGGCCGGCCCGATGCGGTAGAGCGCCCGGGCAATGCGAGCCCTGAGGCCGGCGAGGAGACGCAGACTCAGGTCGTGCGACGCAAGTCGCTCGAGGTACCGGAACACGGCTCTGGAGATCCCAAAGAAGCGAACGCCGACGATTGCGAGCGTGAGGTCCAGGAGTGGAGGTTGGAGAGCGGCGAACGAGATGAGGTAGGCCGAGACGGTCAGCAGCCCAATCGAGGAGCCGACCGCCGCGACCCCCGCGGCGACCGATGCGATCAGCCGGCCCGGATGTGCCGTGAGCGAAGCAAGAAGGCGGCGGAAGCCGGTCATCGGAGGTCCCCTGCGGTCGGGGCAACGATCCTGCCGCGGTCCATCCGGACGACTCGGTCGGCGAGTTCCACCAGCACGCGCTGGTGTGCGATGGTCAGGACGGTTCGCCCTGCTGCGATCCGTGGGAACGAGACTGCGATTTGAAGCTGCGTCTCGCTGTCGATACCTGCCGTTGGCTCATCGAGTAAGAGCATTGCTGGATCTCGTACGAGGGCCCGGGCGAGCGAAATCATGCGACGCTCGCCGCGGCTCAGACCGACGCCGCGCTCCCCGATCGCCTCATCGAGACGCTTGACGAGGTTGCCGGCTCCTACGAGTTCGAGTGCCGAGCAGACGTCGCTGCGTGCCGCCCCCGACGCTCCGAGTCTCACGTTGTCGAGAACGGTCCCGGAGATCAGAAACGGGTCTTGCTGGACCCAGCCGACCCGCGCTCGCCACGACGCAAGATCCATCTCGTCGAGCGACACCCCTCCAATCGAGACTCGCCCTTCGGTCGGCGAATCGAATCCGAGAATCAGGTGGGCAAGTGTGGACTTTCCTGCGCCGGAGGGGCCGACGATCGCCAGGTGCTCCCCGGATTCGATACGCAGGTCGACGCCGTCGAGCACCGCCGCACCTAACTCGGTTTCGGGCGCCGGATAGCGGTAGACGACGCTGGAGAACTCGCACGCCGCGGATCCGGTGACGGACTCGCGTGGCGGATGCCGAAGCACGTTCGTCTCATCGAGCGGCGTCTCGAGCACGGCAAACGCCGAGCGGGAGGCCTCCATACCGTCCATGGCGGAGTGGAACTCGGCTCCAGCTTTCCGCAGCGGCGCGTAGACCTCGGGGGCAAGGATCAGGATCGCCAGCGCGGGAGCAAACTCCAGGCTGCCGCTGACGACCCTCAGCCCCACGGCCACAGCGATCACGGCAACCGACATAGTCGCAACGAGTTCGAGCACGAAAGCCGACAGGAACGCAATCCGTAGCGTCGCCATCGTCTGCTTTCGGTACTCATCCGAGAGCCGCCGGATTCGGTCGACCCGACCCCCTCCGGACTGGTACACCTGGAGTGTCATCAAGCCCCGCAGTGTCTCAACCAGTGCGTCGCCCAACCGGCGGAGCGTGCTCCACCGTTCGCGGGTCGCCCGATCGGAGTAGTTGCCGATCAGCATCATGAACACCGGAATGAGCGGGACGGTGACGATGATGATCACGGCGGTGATCGGATCGACGGTCAGCACCCACACGATCGACAGCAGCGGGATCAGCGCGCCGAGGATGATCTGTGGAAGATACCGGGAGAAGTAGGCGTCGAGCGCGTCGATTCCGGATGACGCGACGAGTGCCAACTCGCCGCTTCCAGCTGAGCGACCGCTCGCGGTCTGAGCGAGAACGGCCCGCATCACCTGCTCGCGCAGGGTGCGCTTGACGTCGGCCGCGGTTCGGTGGGCGGCCACGGTACGTCCCCACTCGAGTGAACCGCGGCAGGCGTAGATCAGGGCGAGCGCCAGCAGCGAGCCTCCCACATCTGCGGCGGTCGCCCCGGCGAGGAAGATCCGGTCGATCGTCCCGGCAAGCACCACGGCGCCGCCGAGCACGGCGACGGCCGAGGCGAGACCGAGGATCACGGTCACCACCAGATACCGGCGCACCCCTTCGGTTACCCCGAAGAGGCGCCGATCAATCGGTCCTACCCGATCTGCTTCCGCCGGTGCGGCATCAGTTTGTGGACGCTGTGACATCCTCACGACCGACGCGCTTGCGGAACACCCAGTAGCTCCATGACTGGTAGACAAGCACGATCGGAACGAATATGAGTGCCACGACCGTCATGATCTGCAGCGTCATCGTCGTCGATGATGCGTTGAACACTGTGAGGCTGTAGTCCGGATTGATGGTCGACGTCATCACGTTCGGGTACATGCCGACGAAGATCGCGGCAACGACCGCAACGACCGTGAGGCCGGTGCAGACGAACGCCCATCCAAACATGCTCTCGCGTGTCAGCCAGATCACGATACCGAGAAGCACAATCGCAAGAATCGGCAGCAGCCCGGGCACAAACCCGGAGTCGCTGATCACATAGGTCCAGATCATGCTGATTGCCATCACCGCGGTGGCTGCGATCGCGAGCGGCTTGGAGAGCGTCGCTGCTCGGTCGCGAACATCGCCGCTCGACTTCAACGCGAGGAAGATCGCGCCATGCAGGGTGAACAGCACCAGCGAAGCGATACCCATCGCCAGCGAGTAGGGATTCAACAAGGCCCAGAAGCCTCCGATGTACTCGCCGGCAGCGTCGATCTCAAGCCCGCGCACAAGGTTGCCGAACGCCACGCCGAAGAGCAACGCGGGAAGGAGGCTGCCGACGAAGATCAGCCAATCCCAGGTGCTGCGCCACTGCGGCAGCTTGTCCTTGCTCCGGTACTCGAACGCGACCCCGCGGAAGATGAGTGCGAACAAGATGATGAACAGCGGTAGGTAGAAACCGCTGAACATCGTCGCGTACCACTCGGGGAACGCCGCGAACGTCGCACCTCCTGCCGTCAGCAGCCACACCTCGTTGGCGTCCCACGTTGGGCCGATCGTGTTGATCATGACCCGCCGGTCGGTGTCGTCCTTTCCGATGAACGGGAGCAGGATCCCGACGCCGAAGTCGAATCCCTCGAGGAAGAAGAACCCGATCCAGAGCACGGCGATGAGCACAAACCAGAGGGTTTCCAGGTTCCAGATTCCTTGTTCCATGGTCAGCCTCCCCTAGTACACCATCGACGCGGCGACGTCTTCGGCGGTTTCTTCCTCACCCGGTCCGGCCTTGGCGTACTTGACGAACAGGTAGCCGGCTGCGATCGCGAGCACCAGGTAGATCAGGGTGTATCCGACGATCGTGATGATGATCCATGCGCCGGGGACCGTCGGCGAGTTCGAGACCTCGGTCTTGAGCAACCCGTAGGCGATCCACGGCTGCCGGCCCATCTCGGTGAAGATCCATCCCATGGCATTCGCGATGAACGCCGCTGGAATGCCAATCCAGAGGGCGAGCTTGAGGAACCACTTTTCCCTGGCCAGTGTGCCACGGAAGTGGAACCACACAGCAAGCCCACCGATCAGGATCATCAGCATCCCCATGCCGATCATGAGCCGGAACGACCAGTAGGTGACGAAGAGATTCGGGATGTAGTCGCCGGGCCCGTACTTGGCGACCGACTCGGCCTGGAGGTCGTTGATGCCTTGCACCTGACAGTCGAGGTTGTTGCACGACAGCAGACTCAACGCCCTGGGAATCGAGACGCTGATCGCGTTGCGGTTGTTCTCCTTGTCGCCCACGGCGAATAGGGAGAACGATGCTGGTTGCTCGGTATCCCACAGGGCCTCGGCCGAGGCCATCTTCATGGGCTGAACCTCCACCATCACCTGACCCTGGTAGTGCCCGGTGAAGGCGACGCCGAGCGTGCCGACGAGCAGGACCACGCCGGCGAACGCCGCCGACTTCCGCATGATCACGACGTGTCGCTTCCTGGCGAGGTGCCATGCGGCGACGCCGAGGATCACCGCGCTTGCCGTGGCGAACCCGACGAAGATCGTGTGCGGGAAATGCGACCAGAGGACCTTGCTGGTGAGGATCTCGCCGAAGCTCTCCATTTCGGCCCGGCCGGTCACCGGGTTGAGCGTGTAGCCCGTGGGGTTCTGCATCCACGAATTGGCGGCGAGGATGAAGAAGGCCGAAGCCATCGTGCCGAAGGCCACCATCCAGATGGTGAATGCATGCACCTTCGGGCTCAGCTTCTTCCACCCAAAGATCCACAGACCGATG
>CAZONX010000023.1:22636-25007 GCA_964581295.1 uncultured Acidimicrobiaceae bacterium | reverse complement strand
ATGCTCAGGGGTTCCGAGGTGAAGAGCCTGCGCGCCGGGCAAGTCCAGCTCAAGGATGCGTATGCGACGCTGTACGACGGCGAGCTGTGGCTCGAGAATGCTCACATCGCCCCCTACTCCTATGCGACGGCGGGCGGCCACGACCCGGAGCGGAAGCGAAAGCTGCTGCTCCATCGACGCGAGATCGACCGGCTGACGGGCAAGGTGCACGAGCAGGGGCTCACGCTCGTCCCGCTGCAGATCTACTTCACCCACGGGCTTGCAAAGATCGAGATTGCCCTAGCGAAGGGTCGCCACACCTACGACAAGCGCAGGAAACTCGTCGAACGCCAGCAGAAGCGTGAGATGGATCGCGCCAGGAGCCACCGCCGCTAGCGCAACCATTCCCGTTCTTGCGTAACTATGGGAAGCCGGCTTCCACTATCTACGCAAGAATGGTTTTCGAGCGACGAGCCGGGCTTCGTGCCGGTCTTCGACCGACCAGCCTTCGCCGTAGTGGAGGATCTCGAGTCCATCCACCAGCGACGGTGCTTCACCGACGTCGAGCACGAATGGCTGAGCGGGTCGCTCGTGTCGTTCGAGGTTGCGCACGGTGGCAACCGAGAACGCAAGGAGACCGCCGGGGCCGAGCCGGTCGATCACCGACGGGAAGAGGTCCCGCTGGAGGTAGTGGACGATCAGAACCAGATTCCACGGTCCGGCAGGGAGATCGTCGGTGGTGAGATCGGCGTGCACGAGATCGATGTCGACCCCTGCGCTGACCGCTCGCTTCGCAGCGATCTTGATCGCAACCTCGGAAGTGTCGACCATGGTCGCTTGCCACTCCCGCTGGGCAAGCCAGACGGCATGCCGTCCCGCTCCGCCTGCGACGTCAAGGGCCCGGCCGGGGGAGTACAGCAGCGGTGCGACCTCGACCCGGACGAACGCGGACGGTTCCATCGGCGCGGTTCGTTCACGGTACCGGGCGTTCCACGACGACCGCATACTCGCGTCGCCTAGGCCGGCAGGCCGTTGAGCTGGCTGAAGATCTCCTCGACCTGTTCGAGTTCGAGGAAGCCCGCGACTCTCAGCAGCGTCGTGCCGTCGGGTCCGGTGAACACCCAGAATGGGAAGGCGTTCGCACCCAGCTGCTCTGCAAGCATCAGATCCGCGTCCACAATCGCAGGGAAGGTGAGCTGCAGCTCGTCGAGGTAGGGCATGAGGGGATTCCCGCGGCTGTCGTCGATTGACGTCGAAATGCTGACGAGTTCGACGTTTGGGTAGTTCGCTGCGTTGGCCTCGTACCACTCTGAGAGCGGCGGCAGCTCTCGCTGGCAGTGGGGGCACCAATGTGCCCACACCAACCAAGCCCGGGTGGTTCCGTCTGCTGGGTCGATCGTGACATCGGTCTCCGAGTAGTACTCCGGCCCGGTCACATCGCCGAGGGCGATCCCGAGAGCGGCATCCGGCTGGCCCTGCTCGAACGGTGGGAGTGACCCATCCGGGGCGGTCGGGGCGACGGCGGCCGATGCGCCCGACGCCGAAGGGGCGAGCGGTGCCTTCGCAGCGAGCTCGTCGACCTTGCGATCGAGATCGACAACCGATCGGCGAACCTCCGACACGTCGAACGCCACTTCGTCGACCTGTTCTTCGAGCGCGGCCACCTGATCATCGGTACCGCTGGCTGAAATTAGCGTGAACACCTGCAGGGCGAGCACTGCGACGATTCCGGCGGCGATAGCGATCATCAGCCCTCGGGATGAATGGGACCGGCGCTGTTGCTCCTCGCGGGCGCTGACGTCGATTGTCTCGCTGGAGGGTGTGGCTGGCTCGGCGGCTTCGGGTTCGGTGCTGGTTGGCTCGATGTCCATGGCAGTGAGGCTATCCCGGGCCGGTTGATAGCGGGATAGCCGAGGGAGCGTTTCGGGGATGTCGTGCGCTACAATTCCTGTGACGAACGCGCCTTGCGTGTTCCCCTTCGCGGGGGTGACATGGTTTCGACTGTGAGGGTTGAGGCGCCGGAAGCGAGCCGAGGTCCCCGGAGCCTCGTTAAAGAGCCGGGAACAACCATAAGTGCCGACAACGAAAGTTACGCACTCGCTGCCTAATTAACGCAGCGTGTCCGCCCGGAGGGTGCCTGCCTCGCCGGATCCGGGCATAGCAATGCAGGATGCCCCCACCGGGATGTCGGGACCGGTGGGATAAGACAACCCCGACTAGGGCTCAGGAGAAACGGCCGACGGCGTCTCCAGAGTTCCGAAAGCTCGCTGTCGGCTGCGCTCGGAGATGCCGACGCTGAAACCTCATGGGACGGGGGTTCGATTCCCCCCACCTCCACCGCGGTCCCGGCAGGAATGCCGGGACCCGGCCGCGCCCGGGCCGGCACTCCCGT
>CAZONX010000023.1:20586-22536 GCA_964581295.1 uncultured Acidimicrobiaceae bacterium | reverse complement strand
CCGAATCCGGTGGCGCGTGAGTCTTGGTGCTGATGTCTGGCATCATCGACTCACACATCGAAGACGAGGAGATCTGTCCTGGCCGTCGTTCGTATCAACGCCATCACCGTGCCGCCCGAGGGCGGAGAGGAACTGCTCGAGCGCTTCCGGAACCGCCTTGGTTCGGTCGACGATCAGCCGGGCTTTCTCGGTTTCGAGCTGTTGCGACCAACGTCAGAGGCCGAGCCTCGCTGGTTCGTTGTGACCCATTGGGAGACCGCCGTCGACTTCGACGTGTGGATGCAGTCGACCTACTTCAAGGCCGGTCATGCCAAGAGCGAGCGCCGTCCGGTCGGCACGGCGGCTGATCTGCTCGAGTTCGACGTCGTGTTGTCATCGAAGCCGAGCAGTTGAACCGAGCCGAGCACCCGACCGGCTCAGCGGCGCTCACACTTGCGACCTTCGGCCTGTACCGGAGTCCGACCGCCAGATCGACCATGATGGGACCATGCGAACACTGATCAGCAACGGAACAGTTGTGACGGCCGCAACGGCGGCTGAAGCCGACGTCGTCATCGACGGAGAACGGATCGTCGCAGTCGTAGCCCCGGGAACCGCGCGGGAGCAGTTCGATCGGGTGATCGACGCTACAGGACGCTATGTGATCCCCGGCGGTGTCGACATGCACACGCACATGGAGCTTCCGGTGTCGGGGACTTCTTCGTCTGACACCTACGAGACCGGCACCAGGGCCGCGGCCATCGGTGGGACGACGACCATCGTCGACTACGCCGGTCAGACGCGTGGCGGTACGTTGCGCGCCGGTCTCGACGAGTGGATGGCGAGAGCCGACGGAAGGTCGTTCATAGACTACGGATTCCACATGATGGTCACCGATGTCCACGAGGGAACGCTCGCAGAGTTTGCCGAGATGATGCGGGCAGGTGTGACCACGTTCAAGCTGTTCACCGCCTATCCAGGGGTGAATCTGTCGGACGATCGCCAGATTCTCGACGCCATGCAGACCGCCGCATCGATTGGCGCCACGATCATGATGCACGCAGAGAACGGCATCGCGATCGATCTGCTCAGGGATGAGGCGGTCGCCCGAGGCGAGACCGACCCGATCAACCATCTGCTCACTCGACCGGCCTCGATGGAGTCCGAGGCGGTGCACCGGGTTGCCGCTCTCGCCGAGATCGCCGGGTGCCCGCTGGTGATCGTGCACATCTCGTCTCAGGACGCTTTCGCCGAAGCCGTCGTCGCTCGGGATCGGGGGCTGCCTGTGTTCGCCGAGACGTGCCCGCAGTACCTCTGGCTTGCCCAGGAAGACCTGCCGGAGGGGTTCAACGCCGCCAAATTCGTCTGCTCGCCGCCGCTGCGCCGGAGGAGTGAAGGACACCAGGCTGCACTCTGGTCGGGCATCTCGACCGGTCGCGTCGACGCCGTTGCAACCGACCACTGCCCGTTCACCTGGGAGCAGAAAGAGGCGGGGCGCGGAGACTTCCGCAAGATCCCGAACGGTCTCGGCGTGGTCGAGCACCGGATGGATCTCGTCTTCCAGGGAGTCCTCGAAGGCTGGATCCCACTCACCCGCTGGATCGAGGTGACGGCCGAGACGCCGGCGAAGATCTCAGGGCTCTATCCGAGGAAGGGCACGATCGCTCCCGGCTCGGACGCCGACATCGTCGTCTATAACCCGTCGGCCACGCACACGTTGTCGGCCGAGACCCATCACATGAACCTCGAGTACTCGGTGTTCGAGGGCGCCGAATTGGGCGGCGCTGCGGAGACGGTGCTGCTGCGCGGCGAGGTCATCGTTGACCAAGGCGAGTTCGTGGGCGAACCAGGGCGAGGGAAGTACTTGCCGCGAGGGACGAACGCCCTGCTGCCCGAGGGGACGTAGGGTCCAGTCGCCAGTCGCCAGTCGCCAGTCGCCAGTCGCCAGTCGCCAGTCGCCAGTCGCCAGTC
>CAZONX010000023.1:0-20486 GCA_964581295.1 uncultured Acidimicrobiaceae bacterium | reverse complement strand
CAGTCGCCAGTCGCCAGTCGCCAGTCGCCAGTCGCCAGTCGCCAGTCGCCAGTCGTCAGCCGGTCGTGTCGGGCACGATGATGGCCCGATCTCCTCGAGGGTGAGCAGCGATCGTCTGGGTGAGTTCGACCGCTGCCGACTCATTCGCTGGCGTGACCTTCGTTATCGCAATGGCTACCCGTGCCGAACTCGGGATTCCCTTCAGGCCGCCAGCGGGGTGGAGGAGGATCGTCGCGAACTCGTCGGCAGCGAGGATCGAGTCCGGAGTGAGGCCGGTGAGGGCGGTGATCCGGTCGGGCCGATGGGCGACTTCTTCGACGGATCGGCCCACCGCATCGATCCCGGCTACGACGACCACCAGCGTTGACCGGCTCGGTATTACCGGCTCGTGGTCGGCGGGCGCCTTGATCGACATGGATCGGGCGCCATCGGCCTCGACGATCACATAGTCGACGTTCGTCTCCGCATATATGCGGTCCACGGCTTCTGGTGAAGGGCCGGTCACCTTGCCGGGGATCGGATCCTTGGCCACGAACAGCGGCGTGCCGCGGGTGATCGCGGCTGCGACGGTCGCCGGATCGTCCGACCAGCAGGCCGGTTCCGTGACCTGGGAGCGGGCCATCTTCGTGGTGGTCGTCAGGATGACGCGGTTGCCGCGTGCGGCGAGCTCCGTGCCCAAGGCAAACAGGATCGTCGACTTCCCCCCGGCGCCGACGATGGAGATCAGTTCCCGATCGCCGACCCCGAGTCGCTCGTGCATTGGCGGGATCATTCCTGCGGAGCCCCGAGCCCAACCAGCACCGCTTCGAGCACTCCGCCCCCGATCGAGAGCGCCTTGTCGGAGATCTGGTGGATGGCTTCCGGATCGAAGCGAGGATCAATATCGCCGATCTTGAGCGCCTCGGTGACCGGTCCGGCGAGCAACAGCCCACGAACCGTTCCCGAGATCTCGGTCAACACCGGGGTGTTGTCGATCCAGCCGACGGTCGAGCCCGCGGCCACCCGATCGCCGAAATTGACGTCCCACCGCAGCATGCCGTCGATCGCTGCCCGTAGGACGCGATCAGACGATGCGCCTCCGACCTCTCCCGGCACACCGGTGTTGGGCTCGGCAGGGCCGTCCCAGATGACGCGGCCGAGGCGGTGGCCGCGCATCGTCTCGACCACGGCATGGCAGTCGACGCCGGCCTCGAAGCCCGGCCCGAGACCGATCACGAGCGGCGCCTGGTCGATGGTGGTGTCGAGCTTTCGCTTGGCAAGTCGAGCGTCGACCACCACCGACGCCTGAGGCGAGAAGGCCGGCAGGTCCGCGGCGACCAGGACCGGGACGACTCCGGCGGCTGCGATCTCGACGGCTTGAATGGCCGTCTCGACCCGACGCCCCTCGATCCCGTCGATGACGATGCTGCCTTCGGTGATCGCCGACGAGAAGGCGACGGTCCGTCGAACGGTCAGGGGTCGTTGGAGTTCGAGGACGACGACGGGGAACCCGACGCGACGGAGACGCCAGATGACGCCGGATCCGAGATCGCCGCCGCCACGGACGACGATGAAGCGTCGCCCCGGATCGATCACTGACCCTCCGAGGAGGTTGCCCGAATGACCTCCGACAGGATCGAAACAGCGATCTCCTCGACGGTCTCCGCCCCGATGTCGATGCCGATCGGCACGTGGATCCGATCGAGGGATTCGGCCGACATGCCTGATTCGAGGAGCCGGTCACGTGTGGCTGCCCAGCGTCGCTTGCTCCCCATCACCCCGACATAGGCGGCCGGCGTGGCAACGAGCTTCGGCACGATCTCGACGTCCATCTCGTGGCTGCGGGTGACCACGATGATCGAAGTGTGTTCGCCGACCGGCTCTTCGTCGAGTGCTGTCTCGACGGTCCCAACCAGGCGAACGTCCGCGTTGGGCATCGCCGATTCGTCGATGAGTTCGGTGCGGTCGTCGGTTGCGACGGTGCGGTAGCCGAGCCAGTGAGCGAGGTCGATCACGGCGCGCCCGACGTGGCCGCAGCCGATGACAAAGATGGTGTGGGGCGGCATGTATGGCTCCAATGCAATGGTCATCGTTCCTCCGCAGATCCCGGGGTCACCCTGTTCCGGGTTTTCGAGGGCGTAGCGCTTGAGGCGCGTAGCCTGCGCCGCGAGGGCATCGAGCGCATCGTTCCGGATCAGTGCCTCGACCTTGCCTCCGCCCACGGTGCCGGACGACGACCCGTCGGGGTAGATGAGCATCTTGGCTCCGGCGTGGCGCGGCACCGACCGCGCGGTGTCGACGATGGTCGCCACGACGACCGGTGTGCCGCCGTGGACGGCCGCAGACAGCTCCGCGAGGAGCGCGCTATGGTCGGCGGACCTCACGCGTCCTGGAGCGCTCGCCACACCCGCTCGGGAGTGAACGGGATGCTGGCGATCCTCACGCCGGTCGCATTGGCGATGGCGTTGCGCATTGCGGGAGCGACGGCGTCCTTCGGGATCTCGGCAATCGCCTTGGCGCCGAACGGTCCGCTCGGTTCCATCGTCTGCACGAGAATCGCCTCGAGTTCCGGCATCTCGTCCGCGCGATAGATTTTGTAGGGCCCGAACGACGCGTTGACCATTCGGCCGTCCTCGTCGTACGCCATCTCCTCGCAGTGGCCGTAGCCGAGGGCCTGGACCATGCCGCCTTCGACCTGGCCGGCCGACGTGACTGGGTTGATCGGAACCCCACAGTCCACGGCCATGACGAGGCGTGTCACGGTGACCTGGCCTGTGTCGATGTCGACCTCCACCTCGGCGAACTGCGCCGCGTACGGCGGAGGGGACTCGGGAGACACGTACGACGCGGTCGACATGATCTGGTGTTGGCGCTCCTGGTGGAGGGTCGACAGTGCAATCGCTTCGAGGGTCACCGATCTCCCGTCGGCCGACCATGCCGCCCGGTCGTGGAGTTCGATCGTCGAAGCATCAACCTCGAGCATCAGCCCGGCCCGCTCCGCGATTTGGTCGCGCACCTGCTCGGCGGCACGCTTGGCCGCCATTCCCGAGATGTAGGTGGTGCTCGATGCGTAGGCGCCGACATCGAACGGCGTCATGTCGGTGTCAGACGAGTAGACGATGATGTCGCTGGTCGAGACGCCGAGGACCTCGGCTGAGATCTGTGCCACCACGGTGTCGGATCCCGTTCCAAGATCGGTCGCCCCGACGAGCAGGTTGAACGAACCGTCGTCGTTGATCTTGAGACTCGCTCCTCCCATGTCGAGTCCGGGGATCGCTGTGCCGTGCATAGCCATGGCGAACCCGAGGCCGCGGCGGATGTTGGGCCGGTCGGCTGGTTGTCTCCAGGCGGCGTCGTTGCGGCGATCCCAATCGATGGCCCGCTGTCCCTGGGCGACGGCCTCTTCGAGGCCGCAGGACGTGATTAGCGGCATGACGCTGGCGTCCTGGTCGCCCTCGCCAAGCTGGGGGGCGATGTCGAGCGGGTCGCCGACGGTCGCCCAGTTGAGGCGGCGGAACTCGATGGCGTCCATGCCGAGTTCATCTGCGATGTCCTCCATGTGGGTCTCGAGGGCATAGAGCGCTTGCGGCGCCCCGTATCCCCGATAGGCGCCGGGCACCGGCAAGTTGGTGTAGGCGACCTTGCAGTCGAAACGCTTCAGCGGGGAGTTGTAGGAGCTCAGGCCACGCAGACCGGTAACCATCTGCACCGTGAGCCCGTGCGTCCCGTAGGCACCGGTGTTTGCGACCACGCGCATCTCCTGTGCCGTGATCTTGCCGCCGGCGTCGATGCCGGTCTTGAAGGTGATCGTCTGGGGATGCCGCGTGCGGCTGGAGACGAACTCCTCTTCACGAGTCAGCTCGAGCCGCACCGGACGACCTGTGGCCATGGTGAGGTGGCCGACAATGTCTTCGATCAGCATTTCCTGCTTCACACCGAACCCGCCACCGATGCGCGGCTTGATGATCCGGATCTGCTTCACCGGAAGACCGAGCAGCGGAGCGACCATGCGCCGCACATGGAACGGCACCTGCGTCGATGACGTGATAACCAGGCGTTCGTCGCTGTCCCACGCGGAGATCGCAATGTGCGGTTCAATCGGCGTCTGCTGCACCTGATGGACGCGCGATGTCTGCTCGAACACCCGATCGGCGGCCGCGAAGCCGTCGTCGGTGTTGCCGGTCTCAGCCTGGATGTGATGTACGAGATTGTGAGAGGCGTCGTGCGCTCCCTCCATGTCGGACTCGTCGTGGATGACCGGGGCGCCGTCGACGATCGCATCGTTCTCGTCGAAGACCGCCGGGAGCACCTCGTAGGTAACGTTGAGCAGGTCGAGCGCCGCCAGGGCGATCTCTTCGCTGTCGGCGGCCACAGCGGCCACGCGATCCCCGACGAAGCGGACGCGGTCGTCGAAGCTCACCTGGTCATAAGGAAGAGGGTTCGGATAGCTCTGACCACCGGACGCGTAGCGGACCCGGGCGACGTTGCCGTGATGAAGAACGGCATGGACACCCGGGAGGGCAAGCGCAGCGGCGTCGTCGATCGAGACGATCCGGGCGTTCGCGTGGGGGCTGTAGAGAACCTTTCCGATCAGCATGCCGGAGATGTCGACATCGTCGGTGAACGCCGGATTTCCCTTCGCCAGCTTGATCGCATCGACCTTGGTCTCGGCATGTCCCACGACGCTCGTTGCCGGCACGTCCTTGCTTGGGACGACGCGCGGCGCGATCACTGAAATGTCGTCGGGCGCGTCGGGCGCTTCGCTGGTGTCGGTGAGGGGTGCGATGATGGCCACGTCGACGCTTTCGGGCGTTTCACCGCGCATCACGGCGGCGGCGCGCAGGACCGCATGGACCGGCCGCAGATAGCCGGTCTCACGATCGAGAATTCCGGAGAGCGCATCGCGCACGTCGTCTTCCGAAGGGTTCGGGTTTCGGGCGATCAGCGCCTTCGCCGCGAGCACCGTGGCCGGCGTCGAGTAGCCCGATTGGATCGCTCCGGTCTCGATGAAGGCCTCCTGGATCGGATGCAGGTGGCCGGGAGTGCTCAAGCCCTCAATGGTCTCGATGTCGTGACCGTCCGCCTGAGCGGCGAGCATGACATCGGCGGAGATCAGGCGACCATCGACGAGCACAGCGGCAGCACCCGTTTCTCCCGTCGACGAGCCGAACCGAACGCTGTAGTAGCCCGCTCGGCGCAGCACGGTGCGCAGCGACTCGTGCGGTTCGCTCGCAAGTGACTTCCTGACACCGTTGACGGTGAGCGTGATCGTCGTCATGCCGCACCTCCTTCAACAGCAGTGACCACTCGTTGTGCCAGCACTTCGGCGAGTCGCATGCGGTACCCAGGGGACCCCCGGAAGTCGGAGGGTGGGTCGAGATCAGCGAGATTGGCAGGGTCGACCACGATCGGAGTCGATGCAACACCGGTCATCGCCAGCCGTACGGTTCCCGATGCATCGCGGAAGGCAACGGCGGCGACGATCGGCCGATCCATGGGAGTCCGCGCCGCGCGGTCGGCGGCCCCGACACCGGATGAGGGAATCGAGACACCGGTGATGATGGCGCCATTGAGCAGGGAGCCTTCGCTGAGCAGATCAGCTACGTCGTGTTCGGTGGGGGATCCGGCCCTCACCACCGTCGCACGAGCATCAAGGGCGAGGAGACCGGCGAGGAGTTCACTTTCCGGATCGGCCGTGCCGACGGTGCCCCCGACCGTTGCCATATTGCGAATCGTGTTCGGGGCCTCTCGCCGGGCAAGATCGCGCAACACGGGCGGAACGAGCGAGGAATCAACGAGATCCTGCAGACGTGTGGTTGCGCCGAGGCGTACCAAGTCGCCATCGGCGTCGATGCCGTCGAGACCGATGGCTTGGAGATCGACGGCGGTGGAAGGGGCGGTTCTCGATTCCGCGTTGACCGATGTGCCACCGGCCACGATCACCGCGTCGGGGCGGGCAACGAGAGCGATGGCATCGTCGAGTGTCGACGGTCGGTGGTACTGCGTGATCATCTGCGTCTCCTTCAATGGCCCGTGGTTCCACTCTACCGATGGATGCGAACGGGGAGTAGTGGTGGACGTCCTCAACCGACTTGGTACATTGAATGGCATGAGCACTCTTCTGGTCCGGCATGCGCAGGTTCTCGCCACGATGGACGACGACGAAACGGAGATCTCGGACGGCGGTCTCTTCGCTGTCGATGGTTTCATCCAGCAGGTAGGGGCGACCGACGAACTGCCGGAGACGGCCGACGAGGTCGTCGACCTGTCGGGCCACGTGGTGCTGCCGGGTTTGATCAACACCCACCACCACTTCTACCAGACGCTCACCCGGGCCGTACCGGGTGCTCAGGACGCAGGCTTGTTCGACTGGCTCCGTACGTTGTATCCGATCTGGGCCCGGATGACGCCCGATGACGTGCGCATCTCCACCCAGCTGGCGCTGTCCGAACTCGCCCTCTCGGGGTGTACGACGTCGTCGGACCAGCAGTATCTGTTCCCGAACGGCTCACGTGTCGACGACCAGATCGAGGGCGCCGCCGGCGTCGGAATTCGGTTCCACGCCGCCAGGGGCTCAATGAGCCTCGGCGAGAGCGACGGCGGCCTCCCACCCGACTCGGTGGTCGAGGACGAGGAAACGATCCTGCTTGATACGCAGCGGGTCATCGAGGCGTTCAATGACCCAGAGCCGGGGGCCATGGTCCGGGTCGTGGTTGCCCCGTGCTCGCCGTTCTCAGTGACGGCCGACTTGATGCGGTCATCGGCCGACCTCGCCCGCCAGTACGGCGTGCATCTCCACACGCACGTCGCCGAGACGCACGACGAGGAGCAGTTCTGCATCGAGACGTTCGGCCGTCGGCCGGTCGAACTCATGGAGGATCTCGGGTGGGTCGGAGACGATGTCTGGTACGCCCATGGGATCTACATCAACGATGAGGAGATCCTGCGAATGGCAGCGTCGAAGACGGGCGTGGCGCATTGCCCGTCGTCGAATATGCGGCTGGCCTCGGGGATCGCTCCGGTGCGCCGCTATCTCGCAGCGGACGTCCGGCTCGGCCTTGGCGTCGATGGTTCTGCGAGCAACGACGGCAGCCACCTGCTCGCCGAAGCCCGTCAGGCGATGCTGTTGGCTCGCCTCGCAGCTGCGCCGTCGATCGAGGGCGGCCGTCTGCTCACCGCTCGTGAGGCGCTGCGCATCGCGACGCGCGGATCGGCGGCCGTGCTCGGGCGCGACGACGTGGGATCGCTCGAGGTCGGAAAGGCGGCAGACTTCATCGCAATATCGCTTGACCGCCTCGAATACGCCGGCGCCCTTCACGATCCGGTCGCCGCGGTGATGTTCGTCGCTCCGACCGGCGTCGACGAGAGCTATGTGCACGGACGCGCGGTTGTCACCGGCCGCCAGCTTGTTGGCGTGGAGTTGCCGAGCCTGATCGAGCGGCACAACGCAGCGGCGGCTCGCCTGGTTGGCTGATCGCAGCGAGGAGCAATCAGCTGGACCCGAAGCGCCGGTAGCCGGTCGCCGCGGCCTAGTTCCGACTACGGTATCGCCATGGAATTCGTCGCAGCTCATGACCTCGACGAGGCACTCACAGCGAAGGCCCAGCAGCCCGACGCAGAGTTCCTCGCCGGGGGTACAGACCTCATGGTCGAAGTCAATCTTGCCCACCACCGACCGGATTCGGTGATCTCGCTTCGGCGTGTCGCGGAGCTTCGCGACGTGACACCGACTCGCATCGGAGCCGGCGTCACATGGTCACGCCTCGAACGAGGGGATCATCGCGGCCTTGCCCAGGCGGCGCGCACGGTCGGCTCGCCACAGATCCGTGCGGCCGGCACCATCGGCGGCAATGTCGGCACGGCGAGCCCCGCCGGCGACGGTCTCCCGTGGATCGCTGCGGCCGACGCTTCAATCGAAGTGCGGTCCGCTGCCCGCGGAACGCGCATCGTCCCGTGGAGCGAGTTTTTCGTGGGCGTGAAGCGAACCTCGCTCATGTCGGATGAGATCGTCGCCGCCGTGATCGTTCCCGACGACCTGCCCGAGCATCAGGAGTTTGCCAAAGTTGGCGTGCGTAATGCCATGGTGATCTCAACGGTCAGTTGCCTCGTCATCCGCGGCGATGACGGATTCCGTGTTGCCCTCGGGTCGGTGGCGCCGACACCCATCCGCGTAACGCGCGCCGAAGAGATGATCAACGCCGAATCCACCGTCACGGAGGCCGCCCTCGACGAATTTGCCCGCATCGTTTCCGAAGAGGTGAGACCGATTACCGATCACCGGTCGACGGAGGCATATCGGAGGCACGCTGCAGGAATTCTTGCCCGCCGACTTGTTGAACGGAGTTCCCGATGACGGTCACGATCACCATCAACGGCGAAGATCGCGTGGTCGACGTCGCCGGACCCGAGAGCTTGCTCACGGTTCTGCGCAATGACCTCGGTCTGCCGGGCACCAAGGACGCCTGCGAGCAGGGCGAGTGCGGATCCTGCACGGTCGAGTTCGAAGGCGAGGCGGTGTGCTCATGCCTCATCATGGCGGCCGATGCCGATGGTGCAACCGTCACAACGGTCGAGGGAATCGGTGCTGAAGGCGAGCTTCACCCTTTCCAGGAGGCGATGCTCGCCGAAGGCGGCGTCCAATGCGGCTTCTGTACGCCGGGCATCATCGTCGCCGGCACTCACTTGCTGGCGGAGAATCCTGCCCCGAGCGAGATCGAGATCCGCGAGGCGCTCTCGGGGAATATCTGCCGGTGCACCGGGTACGGAGCGATCCTGCGAGCGTTCGACACTCTGACGGAGGAGGGCGTATGACAACCCGAACCACCGCTGGGGTGAAGGGCGGAATCGGCACGAGCGTGCGGCGGCCGGACGGCACGCCGAAGGTGATGGGGAATTTCGCCTATGCCTCCGATCTGTCGTCCGAAGACATGCTGTGGGGGGCGACCCTTCGGAGCCCGTATGCCCACGCCCGGTTGACGAAGCTCGATCTGGCTCCGGCGATTGCGATGGACGGCGTCCGTGCGGTCCTCACCCAGGACGACGTCGCTGGGAAGCAGACGTTCGGCCAGGAGGAGCAGGACCAGCCGGTGTTCTGCGGTGACACGGCCCAGTACTGGGGCGAGCCGGTCGCCGTCGTTGCCGCCGACGACGACGAGACGGCCCGTCGTGCCGCGGCAGCGATCATTGTCGAGTGGGAGCCCCTCAAGCCACTCACCGACCCAGAGCAGGCGCTCAGTGACGAATCAACCTTCCGCGAGATGAAGATCCGGCGCGGTGATGAGGCTGCCGCCGGTTCGATCGTCGTCGATGGGATCTACGAGACCGCGACACAGGACCAGGCACCTCTCGGCCCGGAAGCCGGTTTTGCCATTCCGGACGGCGAGGGCGGACTCGACCTCTACGTCACCAGTCAATGGGTCCACGTCGACCACCGGCAGATCATCGAGTGCCTCGACGTGGCGCCCGACACGGTTCGGTGCCACCCGGCAGGGATCGGAGGCGCCTTCGGATCGCGTGAAGATATCTCACTGCACATCCACGTTGCCATGCTGTCGCTCGCAACCGGACGTCCCGTGAAGATGGTCTACGACCGGACGGAATCGTTCGCTGGCCATGTCAAGCGCCATCCCGCACGCATGTGGTACCGCCACGAGGCGGATGCCGATGGCAAGCTCGTCAAGGTCACTGCGCAGTTGCTGCTCGACGGGGGCGCCTTTGCCCACACGAGCCGGGCTGTGCTCGCCAACGCCGCGTTCTTCACCGTCGGTCCCTATTCCTGCGACAACGTGTTCGTCGATGCGGCCGCAGTGAAGACCAACAACCCGCCGGCAGGCGCGATGCGCGGCTTCGGGGCGGTGCAGACCTGCTTCGCCTCGGAGAGCCAGATGGACCGGCTCGCCGTGGAACTTGACATGGATCCGCTCGAACTGCGGCGCATCAACGCGCTGGTGGGCGGCGATCCGATGTCGACGTCGGGCCAGATCATCGAAGGCTCGCTTCCCACCCTCGAGGTCATCGACGCGATCGAGGCGATTCCGCTGCCTGATCCGCTCGACGACGACGACCCAAGGCTGCTGCCCGGCGGTACGGGGTTGACGACGCCCACGAGTTCGATCGTGCGCGGCGTCGGCTACGCCGTGGGCCTGAAGAACCTGGCCTTCTCGGAGGGTTTCGACGACTACTCCGAAGCCAGGGTCGTGATGACCCCCGCCGGTGTGGAGGTTCACACTGCGGCCATGGAGGTCGGCCAAGGCCTCGTCACCGTGTGCCAGCAGATCACCAGGACCATTCTCGGCACCGATCAGGTGGCGGTGGTGTGGGACGACACGTCGAAGATCGGCTCGGCCGGCTCGACGTCGGCTTCCCGGCAGACCCAGATGACCGGCGGAGCGGTGCACGCTGCGGCCGTTGGCTTGTGTGACCAGATCCTCGCCGACCATGGGGGAGACGAACTCCGCGACGATGGCGTCTATCGCGATGGCCAGCGCATTGTCACGATCGACGATGTGTGTGCATCCGGTGCGGTCGAACACCACGTCCAGTTCCGTCATCCCGAGACCTATCCGCCCGATGAGAATGGCCAGGGCGACGTCCATGCCGGCTTCGTCGTTGCCGCCCACCGCGCGGTCGTCGACGTCGACCCGGAGTTGGGTCTGTTGCGGGTGGTTCGTGTCGACACGGTTCAGGACGTGGGCAAGGCGCTCAACCCGCAGGCGATCACCGGCCAACTCGAGGGCGGCATCATGCAGGGTGTTGGCCTTGCCGTGATGGAGGAGCTCGTGATCGACGAGGGTGTGATTCGCAACCCGACATTCACCGACTATCTCATCCCGACGTTCCTCGACGCCCCGGCGGTAGAGACGCGCATCATCGAAGAGCCCGACCTTTGGGGCCCCTTCGGTGCGAAGGGGATCGGCGAGTCGCCGACGATTAGTTCAACACCGGCGGTCGTGGCCGCAATCCGTGCCGCAACCGGCCGCGCACTCACGCGGGTCCCGGTGCGGCCGGAGGACATCGCGGGCATCTGAATGGGTGGCACCGTCACCGCGGTCGTGCTCGCCGCGGGCGCAGCTGAGCGCATGGGGGAGCCGAAGCTGGTGCTGCAGTTGGGCGGGACCACGATCCTCAATATGACGATCGCCGCCGTCGAGGCGAGCCGCGCTGATCGCGTGGTCGTCGTGACGGGAGCGAACGCCGAGGCCGTCGAGAAATCGATTGTTGCGACGCGGGCGACCGTCGCTCGCAACCCCGACTATCGGCGCGGCAACATGTCGTCATTCCTCACCGCCACCGAGGCGAAATCCGAAGCGGGCGCGTTCATCCTCATGCCGGGTGACATGCCCGAGATTCGTACGGAGGTGCTCGACGCGATGATCGGCCTCTGGCACCAACAGGAACCGTGGGCCGCCGTCACCGTGTACGCCGACCGATCCGCCCACCCGTTCCTGGTGTCGAGCGATGCCGCCGCGGAGTTGAACGCATCGAGTGGAGAGAAGGTCCTGGGCCGCGTACTGATCGACAACGCAGACGGCCGGGTGATACCTCTCGAAGTCGCATCAAGGGCCCCGCGAGACCTGAACACGCGCGAGGAATACGAGGCGCTACTGGCGGAAGCGCCAGACGAAAGACGCTAGACACAAGATCGCCACAGGCGTCTCGTGTCTTGGATCTTGCTACTTGCTACTTGCTACGCCTCCGCCCAATCCTTGAACAGCACCATTGACTCCTGGATATCCGGGACACTGATGCCGGAGTAGGCGAAGCGGATGTACCGGTTCGCCTCGCCGGGGATCTCACGACCGAAGTGGAGCCGAGTGGTGAACGACACGCCGATCGCGTGTAGCGCCGCACGGCGGAACTCCTCGTAGTCGGTCATGCCCTTGCGGTTCATCACCTCGGTGACGTTCGGGAACAGGTAGAACGTGGCGTTCGGCCGGAAGCTGTGCACCCCGTCGATGGCGTTGAGACCGGCGACCGCTGCGTCGCGCCGAGCGTGGAGCTCGTCGAGAATGGCCTGTACCTCGGTCTGGTCACCCTGCAGGCCGGCGAGTGCGCCGTACTGGATGAAGTGGTTCGAGCAGGACTCATCGTTGACGTTGATCTTGGCGATCACATCGACGATCTCCTTCGGCCCGACACTGGCGCCGAGGCGCCAACCCGTCATCGCAAACTTCTTCGAGAACGTGTAGAGAACGACGGTGCGCTCGGCCATCCCCGGCTGCTCGACGAACGACTTGCTCTCGCCTGCGTAGCGCATGTCGAAGTAGGCCTCGTCGGCGAGGACATAGAGGTTGTGCTTGCGCACGAGGCCCGCCAGGCGCTCGAGTTCCTCGAGAGAGCACTCCGCACCCATCGGGTTCTGGAGGTCGTTGAGGATCAGGAGGCGGGTCTTGTCGGTGATGCCGCGCTCGATCGAGTCGAAGTCGAGTGCGAAGTTCTCGGCGCCCTCGGTGTAGCCGTAGGGGACGGCGACGCCACCGTGGAACTCGATCTGCGACTCGTAGATCGGGTAGCCGGGGTTGGGATAGAGCACCTCGTCGCCCGGGTTCATCATCGTGAGAATGAACTTGCCGATGGTGGGCTTGCCACCCGGCTGCATCACGACGTTCTCTGCCTCATACGGCGTGTTGTGCGATGCGGCTACGTTGGCGGCGAGTGCTTCACGAAGCTGCGGAATGCCAGCGTTGGGGCAATACCCCGTTTTGCCATCGGCGATGGCCTTGAAGGAGCCTTCGACCACGGTCGAGGGCGTCGGCAGGTTGATGTCGCCGAGGTGGTACGGGTAGACCCGGTTCCCCTGTGCGGCGAACTCGGCGGCCTCGCCCGAAACCGCGAAGGCGGTCTCGGTTCCGAGGTCTGAAATACGGTCGGCTATGCGCATGTCGTTGGGCTCCTTCTGGTTTCAGTTCAAATCTGCGGCGTTGACGATGCTCGGCGCGGCCTCTGGCACGTCACCGGTGAGGAACGGCAGGATGTCGTCGCTCTCCCACAGCGGGTAGCCCTGGAGGATCGCTGCGACGTTTGCCGCGGCCAGCGTCGCCATGCCCTCCCGCGTCCACTCGGTTGCCGAGGCAATGTGGGGCACGATCACGACGTTGTCGAGCTCTGCCAGCCCGGGCTTCATCGCCGGTTCATCCTCGAAGACGTCAAGCGCTGCCATGAAGCGGGGGTTCGCCTGGCAATGAGCGACGAGCGCGACCTCGTCGATGACCGGCCCGCGGCTCGAATTCACGAGGATCGCATCGGGCTTCATCATCGCAAGGCGTTCGGCGTTGATCAGGTGCACGGTGGAGTCGTCGAGCACCGTGTGGAGGCTGACGACGTCGGAGGCGGCAAGCAGGTCGTCGAGCGATTCGGCTCTCCGGCAGGTCACCGGTGCTTCGCCGTTCGCCACCAGCAGCGCCGAGTAGTCGGCGATGTACTGTTCGAGTGCTTCGTTCGCGAAGAGGTCGAAGTAGACGAGGTTCATCTTGTGACCCTCGACCATCATTCGCCCGTAGGCGGCACCAATCCGGCCGGCGCCGATGATTCCCACGGTCCCCCCATGGAAGCGCTTCCCCATGAACAGCGTGGGGAGCCAGCCTTCATACTGGCCGCCGCGCATGAACCGGTCGCCCTCGACGACGCGGCGTCCGGCTGAGAAGGTGAGCGAGATCGCCATCTCAGCAGTGGTCTCGGTGAGGACACCGGGCGTATTGCCGACCGGTATGCCTGCGGTGGTGGCCCCGGCGACGTCCACGTTGTTGTAGCCGACCGCGTAGTTGGAGTACGCGGTGCCACCGGCGGCGGCGAGCTTCTCGAAAAGGTCGGCATTCCAGTCTTCCGTAAGCTGGCCGATGACGCCGTCACACGAGTTGCCGATTCGGTCGGCGATCTCACCCGGCGTCAGGACGTCCGAGGACATGCACACCTCGACCGAGCAGTCTGCTGCTGTGAGGATGTCGAGCCAGCGAGGCCCCGGGAGCTCTTTGGTGACGATCACCCGCCGGCTACCGCCGGGGTTGTGGACGATCCATTCTGTGGGAGCCATCGGCACCCCTTTCTTCTCGGTCATGAGTTGGTGGTAGGCCTCGACGAATCCTCAGGCGGACTCGAGGACATCGCGCGCCTTCTCCAGGATCACGTCGGGATCGATGAATTCGACGACGTCCGGAATCTCGTTGAAGAGATCCCGGGCAGCTTCCTGTCGGTCGGCGCGTACCTCGAGCAGGAGCGGGATATCGAACGTGCGGCACACATGGAAGATGTCCTCATAGGTGACACCGCCGGCCTGCACCGAGTCTTCGGGAGCGAAAATCTTGTGGACATAGCCAATCAAGAGATCGACCTTGTTCTCGTTGTTGATGATCCGCACGTGCATGCCGTGGTTGTCGAACCCGTTCGAAATCGGCACCGTGTCGTACCCGTCACAGACGAGGCCGGTCAGCAGTGTCGAGTCGGTTCCTTCGAAGTAGCCAACTACTTTTCTCATGGGGGAGCCTCCTTAGACGACGCCTTGATCCAGCATTGCGTCGGCAACCTTGCGGAAGCCTGCGATGTTGGCGCCGACCACGTAGTCGTTCGGCACTCCGAACTCCTCGGCCGTCGTCCTGGCGTTGTTGTGAATATCGGTCATTATGCCGAGCAGCCTCGCATCGACCTCTTCACGTGTCCATTGCGTGAACTCGGCATTTTGTGCCATCTCGAGGCCGCTTGTCGCGACACCGCCGGCGTTCGCTGCTTTGCCGGGTCCGAAGAGGACGCCGTTTCCCATCAGGAAATGAACGGCATCGGGTTCGGTGGGCATGTTCGCACCCTCGGCGACCACACGAACGCCGTTGTTGGCGAGATGCCTGGCGTCCTCGAGGTTGACCTCGTTCTGGGTCGCACAGGGGAGCGCGATCTCTGCATCTTCGACCGCCCACGGGCGCATCCCGGGGTAGTACTCGACTCCGAATTGGTCGGCGTACTCGCTGATTCTGCCGCGGCGGACGTTCTTGAGGTCCATCACCCATGCGAGCTTCTCCGCGTCGATCCCGTCGGGATCGTGGATGAAGCCGCCGGAATCCGAGAGGGTGACGGCGGTCCCGCCGAGGCGGTTCAGGTTCTCGACCGCGTACTGGGCAACGTTGCCCGACCCGGACACGAGAACCTTCTTGCCCGAGACGCTGTCGTCCTGTGCGCGCAGCATCTCTTCCGTGAAGTAGACCGTGCCGTAGCCGGTCGACTCTGGCCGGATGCGGCTTCCGCCCCACTCGAAGCCCTTGCCGGTGAGGACCCCCGCGAACTCGTTTGCCAGCTTCTTGTACTGGCCAAACAAGAACCCGATCTCGCGGCCACCAACACCGATGTCCCCGGCCGGGACATCGGTGCGTGGTCCGATGTGTCGGTACAACTCGCTCATGAAGGACTGACAGAAGCGCATGACCTCGCAGTCGCTTCTGCCCTTGGGTTCGAAGTCCGAACCGCCCTTGCCGCCTCCCAGGGGAAGGGTCGTCAGGGCGTTCTTGAAGACCTGCTCGAAGGCGAGGAACTTCAGGACGCCGAGATTCACCGTGGGGTGAAAGCGCAGCCCGCCCTTGTAGGGGCCAATCGCACTGTTCATCTCGACTCGATAGCCACGGTTCACTTGAACCACCCCCTCGTCATCGACCCAGGGGACTCGGAAGATGATGATCCTCTCGGCCTCCACCATACGGTGGGGGATCTTCGCTTCCAGGTACTCCGGCTGGCGCTCCAAGAGCGGCCAGACCGACTCGATGACCTCGCGAGTTGCCTGATGGAACTCGAACTGGGCCGGGGTCTTCTCGATCAGGTGATCCATGAAACCGGCGACGGATTGCTGCTGCACCTCACTCGTCCTTTCGTGGGTGATCCAACGAACCAAACGATAACGCCTACATCGTGAGCGCCATCACGGCCTTCTGGGTGTGGAGGCGGTTCTCCGCCTGGTCATAGACGCGGCTCCAACGACCGTCGATGACGGCGTCTGCAACCTCGACGTTCCGGTCTGCCGGGAGCGGATGCATGTAGATGGCATCCTGGTCGGCCATCTCCATACGGCGAGGGTCGACGATCCAGTCCTGGTACTTCGCGGAGATGGCGGCCGACTCTTCGTGGTCCGACGTGGTGAGCATCGAGCCCCATGCCTTTGCGTAGACGACGTCGGCGCCCTTCATGCCCTCGTCGAAGTCTTCGACGATCTCGAACGAGCCGTGGGCCGCCTTGGCATTCGCCTCGGCCTGGGCGACGACTTCCGGCATGAGCTTGAACTCGGGCGGACGGGTCAGTCGCACGTTGGCGCCGTAGCGGGTCATGAGCAGGATGACGCTCTGGGGAACGCTGATCGGCTTCTGGTAGCTGGCCGCGTACGCGTAGCTCATGTTGAACGTGAGCTTGCGGGGGTCGCCCTTCTGCTCGATCACGGTAAGCAGGTCGGCAAGCGCCTGGAACGGATGGAACTGGTCGCACTGCATGTTGAGGACCGGGGTGCGGCTGGCGTCCGCAACCGCACGGATGTACTGGTTGCCGATGCCCCAGTCGACCTGGCGGATGGCGATGCCGTCGTCGTACCGGCCGAGGATTTCGCCGATCTCCCGCCACGTGTCACCGTGGCCGATCTGCGTGCTCGACGAGTCGAGGAACATGGCGTGTCCGCCGAGCTGGGCCATGCCGGCCTCGAAGCTCGCACGGGTGCGGGTGCTCGCGAAGAAGAACAGCATTGCGAGGACCTTGTCCCGCAGGAGCGCATGCGGCTCGTTGAGTGCGCGTTTGCGCTTGAGGTCGAGGGCAACATCGATGATGGTGTCGAGCTCGTCCTTGGTCCATTCCTGGGTCGTGATCATGTCGCGACCGTGCAGATAGGTCTGCATCAACTGCTCCTTTGCAGCCCGAAGGCTTGTTCGGTGAGGCTTATGCCCCGCTTCTTCTACGAATGAGCCGGAACCGGAGGAGGTCGTCGCGGAAGTACGACGTCGCCCTCACGATGGGCTCGTTGTTCTGGTCGAAGCCGATCTCGTCGAACGAGATGGCCAGCGTACCGGGCTCAACCCCGAGCTTCTTTGCCGTATCGGCGTCGAGAGCTACGGGAATGATCTCTGAGAGGTAGTAGCCGAGGGTGCGGTCGCAATGGTCCTCGAGGAACTCGTAGACCGGCATCGCCTCGTCGGATTTGTATTCGGCGTCGCTGACGATCCGGGCGGGGATGCGGTTGACCGTCAGCATGACCGGGGACTCGTCTTCGCGAAACGTCTTCTCGATGATGAGGACCCGTGCGCCCTCATCGAGCCCGAGCGCTTCGCGGGTGGGGGAGTCCGCCGCGCCTTCGCTCGACGAGAGGACCCGGACCGACGGAACGTAGCCGTGGTCTTCGAGGACCTGCTCGTAGGACCAGATGTCTTCGAGGCGCGACCGTATCTGCAGGCCCGGCTCGTTGACGAACGTTCCCGATCCCTGTCTGCGGTAGATCGTTCCTTCGTGCTCGAGTCGGCTGAGGGCGTCGCGGACGGTCGTGCGGCTCACGCCGAGGTCAGTCGCTAGCTCGGTCTCGGGGGGGATACGCCCTTCGTCGAAGCCATCATTGACGATCCGGTCCTTGATGTTCGCCTTCACCTGGTCGGTGAGCGACGGGTTTCGAGTGATCATGACAAACCTTGACTGGCGTACGGTGATCATATCGTACTATGGTATGACCAATCCACCAAGCCGAGCCTCAGGAGGGCACGCATGCGTAGTTTCGCCGGACGGGACATTCTCTCGCTCAAGGACTTCGAACGGAACGAGTTCTTCCACCTCTTCGAGATCGCTGACCGCCTCGAGCCCATCGCTCGTGAGCGCCGCAACACCGATCTCCTCAAACACAAGACCATGGTCACCGCTTTTTACCAGCCCTCGACGCGCACCCGCCTCGCCCATGAAGCGGCCATGCATCGCCTCGGCGGCGCCGTGACCGGTTTCTCCGACGCCAAGATGACGCGGGCCGGCGACTTCTATCAGGAGTCGATCAAGGACACCGTCCACATGCTCGAGTACTACGGCGACGTCATCGTGATGCGTCACTTCGACCAGGGTGCGCCGCACGAGGCCGCCAAGTGGTCTTCAGTCCCCGTCATCAACGGTGGCGACGGCTGGGGTGAGCATCCGACCCAGATCCTCACCGACCTCTACACGATCACCAAGGAAATGGGATCGGTCGACGGCAAGTCGTTCCTCGCAGTTGGCGACCATCGCATGCGCACCATGCACTCGCTCGGATATGCGCTGTCGCAGTTCGATGCCGAGATGATCATCCTGGCTCCTGAAGAGATGTCGCCGCTCCCCGAGTTCCTCGCTGAACTCGACGAGAAGGGCACGAACTACCGCATCATCGACCACATCGATGAGGCCATCGAGGTCGCCGATGTCATCTACATGGAGCCGGTCGTCCAGCCCGACTACACCCAGGCCCGGCAGGACAAGCAGGAGGTGTATGCACACACTTCGGCCAACTATCAGGTGACCTCTGAGGTGATGAAGAAGGCCAAGGGCAGCTCTGTCATCCTCCACTCGCTCCCCAGGCGTGACGAGCTCCTTCCTGAGGTCGACGACTCCAGGCACGCCCGCTACTGGCAAGAGGCCTACAACGGCGTCGTCATGCGCATGGCCCTCCTGTCGTCCGTCCTTGGGTCGTGGGAGTAATGCCGAGGCTGGTAATCGCCATTGGCGGCAACTCGCTGATTCCAGACGGCGATCACGAATCGGTACAGGATCAGTACGCGGCCGCGGCCGAGACCGACGATCACATTGCCTCGCTCGTCGAGCAGGGCTGGGACGTCGTGATCTCACACGGCAACGGCCCGCAGGTTGGCTTCATCCTGCGCCGGTCCGAGATGTCGAGCAGCGAACTCCACGAAGTTCCGCTCGACTTCTGCGGGGCCGACACGCAGGGTGCAATCGGGTACATGCTTCAGCAGAACCTGTTCAACGACTTTCGCCAACGCGGCATCGCCAAGAGCGTCGCGACCATCGTCACTCAGGTTGAGGTCGACTCCAACGATCCGGCGTTCGCCAATCCGAGCAAGCCGATCGGCTCGTTCATGGAGGAAGCAGACGCCAAGCGCCGGCGCGATGAAGAAGGCTGGGACATTCGCGAGGATGCCGGTCGTGGCTGGCGGCGCGTCGTTGCGTCACCACAGCCGATGCGCATCGTCGAACTCGAGGTCATCAAAGACCTCCTCGACGCCGGCGTGGTCACGATTGCAGTCGGCGGTGGCGGGATTCCCGTCATCACGAACGCAAACGGTGATCTCGAAGGCATCGCTGCCGTGATCGACAAGGACCTCGCATCCGCCCTCCTGGCGGTGCAGGTCGATGCCGATCTGCTGCTGATCTCCACCGCGGTCGAGCAGGTCGCTCTCAACTTCGGAAAGCCGAACCAGGAGTGGATCTCCCAGCTCACGCTCGCCGAGGTCAAGGCGTACCTCGACGAAGGTGGCCACTTCGCTGAGGGGTCGATGGCTCCGAAGATGCGTGCGGTCGTCCAGTTCATGGAGGCCGGTGGCAAAGAAGCGCTCATCACCAATCCGAAGAACCTTGAACGCGCCATGGCCGGCGAGACCGGCACCAGGATCGTTCAATGACCAACGTGGTTGGGCTCAGATGTGTGGTCTGTGGCACGACGTACCCGGCGGATTTCGCCGGGTACGTGTGCCCTGATCACGGCAACGAGGGCATCCTCGATGTGGAGTACGACTACGACCGGATCGGCGAGACCTTCTCCAAGGAGTCCCTCGCTGCGAATCCGGATCGCACGATGTGGCGCTATCGGCCGCTGCTCCCGATCGCCGACGATGCTGCGGTACCGCCGCTCACGGTTGGCGGAACGCCGATGTATGACGCTCCGGCTCTGGCCGACGAAGTCGGGGTAGGCCGGGTCTGGGTCAAGGATGAAGGCCGCGAGCCGACCGCATCACTCAAGGACCGGGCTTCTGCCATGGCCGTCGTCAAGGCACAAGAGCGCGGCGCAGAGGTCATAACGACCGCGTCGACCGGGAATGCAGCGGCGGCGCTCTCGGGGATCTGCGCTAGCGTCGGCCAGCGCAACGTGATCTTCGTTCCGGCGTCAGCGCCGGAGGCCAAGATCGCCCAGCTGCTCGCCTACGGCTCGACCGTCGCGCTCGTCAATGGCAACTACGGAGACGCCTTCGACCTCTGCATGCAGGCATCGGCCGAATACGGTTGGTACAACCGGAACACCGGCTACAACCCATTCATGACCGAGGGCAAGAAGACTGCAGGCCTCGAGATCCTCGAGGACCTCGGATGGGATGCCCCCGACGCCATCTTCGTGAGCGTTGGAGACGGTTCGATCATTGGCGGCGTGCACAAGGCCATGAAGGACGCCGCAGCGCTCGGCTGGATCGACCGGATGCCCCGCATCTTCGGAATCCAATCCGCAGGCAGCGACTACCTCGTGCAGGCGTTCGAGAACGGTGAAGACGTGCTCACCAAGGCGCCAATTGCCGCGGACACCGTTGCTGACTCGATCAGCG
>CAZONX010000022.1:0-25251 GCA_964581295.1 uncultured Acidimicrobiaceae bacterium | reverse complement strand
GAGATACGATTTCGGCATGGCATGGGACCCCGACCACTATCTCCGATTCGCCGACCACCGGGCCCGTCCGGGAATCGAACTCCTCGCTCGCGTTCCCGACATTGACGCGCGCCGCGTTGTCGATCTCGGGTGCGGTACCGGCGATCTCACGGCGCTACTCGCCGAACGCTGGCCGGAGGCGCGGACCCTCGGCATCGACTCCTCCCCAGAGATGGTCGAACGGGCACGCGTGAACCATCCAGAAGGAACCTGGGCGATCGGCGACATCGCGTCGTGGACTCCTGACGAACCGTCGGATGTGATGTTTTCGAGCGCGGCCCTGCACTGGCTCGACGACCACGCGTCCCTCTTCCGGCGATTGCGGACTCGCCTGACCGACCGCGGCGTGCTCGCCGTTCAGATGCCGGACAACTGGTCGGCGCCGACCCACCGAATTCCAGCGGAGATCCTGGACTCGGGTGACTGGCCGGATGCGACGCGAACCGCCCTCCTTCGGGATCCCCTGTCGACGGTCGACGAATACATGCGCTGGCTCCAGCCGGCGAGCGTGGACGCTTGGCGCACGACGTACTACCAGCGCCTCATTGGGGAGGACCCGGTGTGGGACTGGGTCACCGGCTCGGTTCTGCGCCCCGTTCTCGCAACCCTCTCAGCCGACGATCGCGAGCGCTTCTCAGTCGAGTGCCGCGATCGATACCGCCGTGCCTATCCGGCAGGTCCGGACGACACCGTCACACTCCCCTTCACCCGGCTGTTCCTCGTCGCCCGGGCGGAGTAGCCGAGCCCAAGCGTCAGTCTGAGAACTCCACGGGATCGAGGCGTGCGCGGTCGACGGCGACCTGGATCACATCACCCCGGAAGTAGTGACCGGCGGGGTCGAAGTTCTGACGCTCGCCGCGCACTGCGGCGAGGTCGATCTCCCCCACCACCAGGCGTTCAGCCCCCGCTACAGGCTGAACCAGCCACGAGCCATCCGGTCCGGCGATCGCCGATCCGCCGTCGTAGAGAGCTTCTCCGTCGGTCACCGATGCCGAGCGAAGCGGGAACGACGCGGGAATCGAATCCGCCCGAAGCAGCGCTCCGGCTGAGAGCACGAAGCATCGTCCCTCCATCGCGATGAAGCGAGTGATGTCACGCGTCAAGCCGACCGACCCCGGCCAACCAGCCACGTGGAGGGTCGTGCCCTGTGCATACATGGCATGCCGGATCGTGGGCACCCAGTTCTCCCAGCAGTTGAGCCCGGAGACCGTGAACTCGCCGACCGGATGCGTCCGCAGACCGTGGCCGTCGCCGATCCCCCACACCATGCGCTCTTCGTAGGTCGGCATCAGCTTTCGATGCGCGCTCACCACGCCATCGGCCGGATCGATGGCAACGTACGTTGCATATACGGTGCCGCCGCTCGCCGAGCGTTCGGTGATCCCGAGGTAGACGAAGACCCCGGTCTCGTGAACGGCAGAGGTGATCGCTGCGATCTCCGGACCATCGAGATCGACGGCGGCGGCGAGGTAGTAGGCGTAGGCCTCCTTCTGATCCGGGGCGTTGAAGCGCGCGGCGTCGGTGCGTGCGAGCCAGTACGGATAGCCCGAAAGGAACGTCTCGCCGAAGGCGACCAGGTCGACGTCTTGCGCTGCGGACTTTCGGATCCACTCGATCACGACCTCGGTGGTCGCCTCTGGGTCACCCCACACGGGAGCCGTCTGTGCTGCAGCGATCTTCATGGCTCGACCCTACACCCGCACCCATCCAGCGCCGTTCGTCGAGCCCGGACTACTCGAGTACGTAGATGTTGCGCTGCGCGCACAGGTCCTTGAGGATCTGCGGCCACACCGTCACCGACACCTCGCCGAGGTGGGCCTTGCGCAACAGGTACATGTAGGTCCGCGACTGGCCGATGCCGCCGCCGATCGACTGCGGGATCTCGTCGGTCATGATGGCCTGGTGATAGGGCAGATCGAGGAAGTCGAGTTGACCGGTCATCTCGAGTTGTTGGACGAGCGTGTCTTTGGTGACGCGGACACCCATCGACGTCAGCTCATGGCGCCGCTTCGTCACTGGGTTCCACACGAGGATGTCGCCATTCAGGCCGTGCATCGGCCTGCCGTCGACCGAGATCGTCTCCGTCACCCAGTCGTCGTAGTCGGCAGCGCGCATCTCGTGCGGATAGCCGTCCTCGAGCGTCCAACCGATGCCGTAGATGAACACCGCTGGGTGCTCTTGGAGGATTGCCGTCTCCCGCTGTTTGCGAGGCAGATCCGGGTAGCGGGCGAGCAGGTCCTCGGCATGAATGAAGTAGAGCTCCCCAGGGATGGCCGGGTATCGCGGGTCGTACAGCTGTGGAAACAGATTGAGAGCGTGTTGCGACGCCCCGTAGATCACCTTCCAGATCCGCCTGACGATGTCGGTGAGATACTCGAGGTTCCGGTCGTCGGTGCGGATCACCTTCTCCCAATCCCACTGGTCCACGTACGCCGAGTGGTCGTGGTCGAGGAAGTAGTCCTTGCGGACGGCCTTCATGTCCGTACAGATCCCCTCGCCCGGCTTCATGCCGAACTGACCGAGTGCGACCCGTTTCCACTTGGTCGCCGCCTGCACGACCTGAGCATTGATCGGGTGCAGATCTCGGTCGTTGCTGATGTGGAACTCGACCGGACCGCGGGAGCCGTCGCGGTCGAGGTAGTCGTTGACCCCGCTCGTCTCGTCGACGATCAGCGGAACCTGCACCATCATCAGCCCAAGTTCGCGACACAGGTTCTCTTCGATGTAGGCCTTGACGGCGAACAGCGCCTCCATGGTCTCGCGATGGCTCAACGCCGACGAGTAGTCATCCGGTAGGGCCGACGCCAGCTCCTCGTAGTTCCCGATTCCGGGTCCGGCCAGGTCGGCGGTCTTGTCTGACATAGCACGCCCTCCTACGGTGTCCGCTGGGTTCACCTTGAACGGTATCCGCACTCGCGGGCGTCCTCTAGGGGCCGGAGTCTCTATGCGCAGGGGCTTTCGCCGGTATGCGCCGGCGCAGCGCCGCCACCCGCTACCGCTCGAGTTGGGTGGCCATCTCCACCGCGGCAACCAGCGAGCCGGCGACCGGGACGCCTACATCCTCCAAATCATCCACATGGTGCGAGCCGCCGTCGTAGAGGACACAAGCTGTTCCCACCACCCCGGCCGCTACGGCATCGTCGATCGAGTCTCCGATCATGAGGACCGACTCCGGACCGACGTCGAGCATCGACAGGTGGCGGAAGAGGTGCCTGGCCTTCTCTCCTCCGGGGTCGTCTCGATTGCCCTGGACGAGCACCATGCGGTCGAGGAGGCCGCGTTGTTCGACGACCGCGAGAAGTTCATCCTCCCACCACATGGAGAGGATCGACTGGCTCCAACCGCGAGCCATCACGTAGTCGATTGCTTCGACGGCGTCGGCGGCAAGCGGCACACGGTCCAGTGTCGCCCGGTACTTCTCATGAAACACCCGATCCAGCGTCTCCCACTCCTCGACCGAGATCGGTCGTTGGAGGAGCTGGTCGTAGAACCGCTCGACCGGGCGGGTGTAGTTCGCCCGATAGTCATCAGCCGTGATCGGCAGTTCGCCGATCGCGCCAAGCGCGGCGTTCACGGATTCGACGACGACCGCAAGGTCTTCGACGAGCGTGCCGTTCCAATCCCAAACAACGTGGATCATGACGCCAGAGATTAGGTTGGCACGCGATGCGACCATACGACACCGGCAATGCCGAGCTGAACGATGCGATCGACGAACTTCTCACCCTCGCAAGCGAGTCCGCGGACACGCACAGCGCGGATCTCGTTCGCGAGCTCGTCGTGACGTCCGTCAAGATGCTGCAAGACGGAACCGACCGCGGCGACCTGAAGCTGATGAACAGTGCGCTCAAAGAGCTTCGGTACTCGTTCCTGGTCTTCAGCCGCTACCGGGACGTACGCAAGGTCACCATGTTCGGCTCGGCCAGGGTCGAACCGCACGAGCCGAACTACGAACTCGCCGCCGCGTTCGCCGAGCGCATGGTCGATCGCCACCGGTGGATGGTGGTCACCGGAGCCGGGCCCGGAATCATGGAGGCTGGCAACCGCGGCGCCGGAAGCGATTTCTCGTTTGGCGTGAGCGTTCGCTTGCCATTCGAGGACGGAGCCAACCCCTACGTCCACGAGAGCCGGCTCATCAACTACAAGTACTTCTTCACGCGCAAGCTCACATTCCTGAAGGAGTCCAACGCATTCGTCCTCTTCCCCGGCGGGTTTGGCACGCTCGACGAGAGCTTCGAACTTCTGACTCTGATTCAGACCGGGAAATCGGATCTCCACCCGGTCATCATGCTCGAGGCTCCCGGGACCGGGTTCTGGGAACCGTGGGTTGGGTTCGTCGATCGGCTTGTCGAGCAGGGGATGATCTCGGCTGATGACCTCAGCCTGTTCACCGTCACCACCGACTTGGACGAAGCGATCGACGAGATTCTCTCGTTCTATGCCGTCTACCACTCGCAGCGCTACGTAGATGGTGACCTGATTCTCCGCCTCGTGTCCGAACCCACCGATGCCTTCGTCGAAGATCTCAACGAGCAATTCGCCGATATCGTGCGGGTTGGCCGTATTACCAAAGCCGGTCCGAGCCCCGCCGAAATCGCCTCCGATGACGTCGTGAACCTGCCACGGCTCCGGTTCCGCTTCGACCGCAGACAGTTCGGGCAGTTGCGCCGCCTCATCGACCGTCTCAACGGGATGGACCGGCCACCCGAGGGCGAACCGAAGAAACACCGGCGACTCTAGAATCATCCCTATGCGGGAGATCCTGTCAGACCTTGTCGCCGAAGAGCAGCACCTGGACCAATTCCTCCAGAGTCTGTCGACGCGTGATTGGCAAAAGAAGACCCCGGCCCCCGGTTGGACGATTCAAGACCAGGTGAGCCACCTCGCTCACGTCGAGGGATTCGCCGCCGAGGTCATTGAAGAAGGCCAGGCGCGGATCGACGCCGAGAAGATCACCGACTTCGATGCTTGGACGGCAAAGGGTCCCGCAGAAGGTCGCGGTCAGCGGCACCAAGAAGTGATCGAGTGGTGGCGGCACGGCAGAGCCGACGTGGTCGACGCCCTCTCCCGAATGCTTGCCACCGAACGCATCCCGTGGATCTGTGGGGAGATGAGCGCCAGGAGTTTCGCAACGATGCGCCTCATGGAGACATGGGCACACGGCCTCGATGTCAAGGCAGCGCAGCTCGGCCGCATCATTCCGATCCCGGAGGACGACCTCGAAGAAGACGAGGAAGACCCGATTGCCGACACGACACGCCTCCGCCACATCGCGTGGCTCGGGCAGAAGAGCCTCCCGTTTGCATTCGATCAGGTCGGAGAGACCTATCCGAAAGAGGGAATCCGGGTCGAACTCATGGGGCCGAAGTACGCCGCATGGCGCTTCGGACCGGAAGACACCGATCAGGTGATTCGCGGCATGGCAGCCGACTGGTGCCGCGTCGTGACGCTGCGTCAACCAGCCTCTGAGACCGGACTCAGGGCGGTCGGGCCCGCCGCAGAGCGCGCACTCGAAATCGCCAGGGCCTACTAGATCGTGACACTCCCCCGATTGATCGGCATGGTCCACCTCGAGCCGTTGCCGGGGGCACCGGGCTTCAACGGGTCGATGGCAACGGTCATCGAGCGGGCAACCGCAGATGCCTCTGCGATCCTCGAGGCAGGATTCGACGGCATCATGGTCGAGAACTTCGGCGATGCCCCGTTCTACGCGGACGACGTTCCCAAGGTCACCATCGCCGCCATGACGGCGGCGATCTCACACGTCGTAGCCGTGGGCCTGCCGACGGGCGTGAACGTCCTTCGCAACGACGGCCTCGGAGCCCTCGCGATCGCCGCAGCCACTGGAGCATCGTTTGTTCGAGTTAACGTGCTGTCGGGCATGATGTACACCGACCAAGGGCCGATCATCGGACGCGCCGCAGAGATCGCACGATCCCGCCAACAACTGTGTCCCGATACAGAGATCCTCGCCGACGTCTTCGTCAAGCACGCAACGCCACCCGCCGGGCTCACGCTCATCGACGCTACTAACGACCTCGTCGAACGTGCCGGGGCCAATGCCGTGGTCGTTTCGGGTGCGGGTACCGGCGCAGCGACGAGCCTCACCGACCTCAGCGCCGTGGCGGAGCATTCGCACCTCCCCGTTTTCGTCGGTTCGGGAGCGACCGCAGCCACGATCGCCAAGATCCTCTCGATCGGCCAGGGCGCAATCGTGGGGTCGGATACGAAGGTCGGCGGAATCGCCACCAATCCCGTCGATCCCAAACGAGCCGCGGCGGTCGTTCGCGCCGCAGCCGGCTGATCACAACGCGAGCACATCCACTCCGGAGGCTGAAGGATGCGCCACTCGGTGCGGGTCGTCGCACCATCGCCTCTCTTCGACCATTCGGGCCAGCATGCCGAACGGCCGTTTCTTACCCACCACAGCGTGCGTAAGACGATTTTGTAGTTTGGAGTGACTTCAACCCCGGGTTGAGACATCTCACCACAACCCCTACGGTTGAACGATTCACGAAAGTCTCCACTCACCCTTGAGGGTTCTCGAAACCGGCAGATTGGTAACCTGCGGGGATGGAATCCGTGGATCGCTTCTCCGAACCGACCCGCCGCTGGTTCGCAGAATCGTTCGATCAGCCGACCGAAGCGCAGCGCCGGGGATGGGACGCGATCGCCTCGGGAAGCCACACGCTCATCCATGCACCAACCGGTTCCGGCAAGACGCTCGCAGCGTTCTTGTGGGCCATCGACGAACTCGCAGCTCAACCGACGCCACCGCCGAGGCAACGATGCCGCGTTCTCTACCTCTCCCCCATGAAGGCGCTGGCCTACGACGTGGAACGCAACCTTCGTAAGCCGCTGGAGGGAATCGAGGCCGCGGCCGACCACCTCGGCGTCTCGCTCTCCCCCATTGCTACGGCGATGCGCACCGGCGACACGCCGCAGGCCGAACGCCGAGCAATGCTCCGCACTCCCCCGGACATCCTCATCACGACACCCGAGAGCCTGTATCTTATGCTCACGTCCCAGATGCGATCGGTGCTCGCGTCCGTGCGCACGGTGATTGTCGACGAAGTGCATTCAGTGGCAGGAACGAAGCGGGGCTCGCATTTGTCGCTGTCCCTCGAGCGCCTCGATGCCAATGCATCGAACCCCCCGCAGCGCATCGGGCTCTCGGCCACGCAGCGTCCCCTCGAAGCCATTGGCGAGTTCCTCGCCGGGGGCACGCCGACCGGTGACGGCTGGGAACCTCGCCCAGTTATCGTCGTCGACGCCCCTCGGGACAAGACGCTCGACATCGAGATCGTTGTGCCAGTCGCCGACATCACGCGACCCGAAGCCACGGCGCCGGCCAGCGGTGACGAGCGCCCGACACGCTCGATCTGGCCCGCCGTATATCCGAAGCTCCATGAACTCCTGATGCAGCACCAGTCGACGATCTTCTTCGTGAACTCGCGAAGCCTCGCAGAACGACTCGCGGGAGAGCTCAATCGCCTGGCTGGTGGCGAGGTCGTGCGGTCTCACCACGGCTCGATCTCGCGCGAACAGCGTGCCGAGATCGAGGAGCATCTCAAACGGGGCGATCTGCGCGGCGTCGTGGCGACGTCGACGCTCGAACTCGGGATTGACATGGCCGCTGTCGATCTCGTGGTCCTTGTCGAGGCTCCCCCCTCCGTCGCAAGCGGGTTGCAGCGCATTGGACGAGCAGGCCACCAGGTCGGTGCCACGAGCGTCGCCAAGGTGTTCCCGAAACACCGAGGAGATCTGCTCGAAGCCGCCGTGGTCGTGGAGCGGATATACAAAGGCGCCATCGAAACCACGAAGATTCCGCAAAGCCCGCTCGACGTTCTCGCTCAACAGATCGTGGCAGTAGCGGCCGACGCGGAGATTCGCGTCGATGACCTGTTCTACCTCGTGCGGTGCGCTTCTCCGTATCGCGATCTCAGCCGACCGGTATTCGAGTCCGTGCTCGACATGCTCGCCGGTCGATATCCCTCCGACCAGTTCGCTGATCTGCGGCCGAGGATCGTCTGGGATCGTGCTGCTGAGACGATCGCCGGGCGGAGCAACGCCCGAATCCTGGCCGTCACCAATCCGGGCACAATCCCCGACCGGGGCCTGTATCGGGTAACGCTCCCGGACGGGACACGCGTCGGGGAACTCGACGAGGAAATGGTCTACGAGAGTCGGGCTGGAGACCGCTTCGTGCTTGGTTCATCGACCTGGCGCGTAAGCGAGATCACCCAGGATCGGGTGGTCGTCACACCCGCTCCGGGTTCGCGTTCGGGCAAGATGCCGTTCTGGCACGGTGACGCCGCGGGTCGACCGCTCGAATTGGGACGAGCCATCGGCGCCTTCACCCGACGCATCGCCGGCCTCCAACGAGCGGATGCGGAGGCGGTTCTCCAGTCCGAGTACCACCTCGATCCGTGGGCGGCACAGAATCTCGCCGCGTTCATCGGTGAGGAGCAGGCGGCAACCGGAACCGTGCCGTCGGACCGATCGGTCGTCGTAGAGCGATACCGCGACGAGATCGGGGACTGGCGCGTCGCCGTTCTCACGCCGTTCGGTGCACGCATCCACGCACCGTGGGCCCTCGCCGCCCGCCGCAGCTATCGCGATACGCACGCCAGCGACTTGGATGTCATCTGGGCAGACGACGGAATCCTCTTCCGTTTCCCCGATGCAGACGAACCGCCGGCTGTGGACCCGCTCATGATCGAACCGGATGACCTCGACGCCCTCCTGATTGCCGAGGTCGCAGACTCGGCACTGTTCACGGCGAAGTTTCGCGAAGCCGCCGCACGGGCGCTGCTCCTCCCGCGTCGGCGACCCGGGAGTCGAACGCCGCTCTGGCTCCAGCGCCGCAAGGCCGCCAACCTGCTCGAAGTCGCACGCGGCCACGATGCCTTCCCGATCGTGCTCGAGACCTATCGGGAGGTGTTGCAGGACCACTTCGACGTTCCGGCCCTCAAGGAGGTCCTTGACGACATGCGTCAGCGCCGGACATCCGTGGTCGAACTCGACCTTCCCGGACCAAGTCCGTTCGCGACATCACTTACGTTCGACTTCGTCGCTTCGTTCATGTATGACTACGACGCTCCCGTTGCCGAGCGTCGCGCCGCTGCCTTGTCACTCGACCGCTCTCTGCTCGCCGACCTGCTGGGCGAGCCCGAGTTCCGAGACTTGCTCGATGGCGACGCCATCGACGACGTCGAGACCGACGTTCAACGCCTGTCGTCGGACCGCAGGGCACGCTCCGCAGACGGCATACACGATCTGCTCCTCCACATGGGTCCGCTCGACATCGATGCAATCCGCGATCGCGTGGAGGACCAGGATCTCCTCGGCGACCAGCTCGAGAGCCTCGAAGCGTCGGCGCGAATCGCGCGGGTTCCCTGGCGCGGCTCGACCCGCTACGCGGCCGTCGAGGACCTTGCCCGTTTGCGTGATGCTCTCGGTGTCGAGCCGCCGCCCGATGCCCCTCAACGTCTGCTCGACGCAGTCGATGACCCGGTCGGCGATGTCGTAGGGCGTTATGCACGCACGCACGGCCCGTTCACTGCTGCGGAGGCAGCAGACGAGCTGGGGCTGCCAATCGGAGTCATCAATGACGTGCTCGGCCGTCTCGAGTCGGCGGGACGCGTCGCTTCCGGCGGGTTCCGCCCTGGCGGTACCGAGCCCGAGTGGGTTGACGCCATGATCCTGCGTCGCATCCGACGCGCAAGCCTCGCGCGTCTGCGAGCACAGGTCGAAGCGGTCGATCCGGTCGACCTGGCACGGTTCCTTCCGCGATGGCAGCAGGTGCAGCCGTTTGGCCCGGCGGTCGCCGATGCCACAGCCGTGGTCGACCGCCTGGCTGGAGCGCGTTTGGTGGCCTCCACGCTGGAATCCGACATCCTCTCCGATCGAGGTGTGCCATCCGGACTCGACGAGCTGCTCGCGTCCGGAGATGTTGTCTGGATCGGGCGCGGTTCGCTCGGTGATCGCGACGGGTATCTCTCGCTGTATCCGCGTTCCGCCGTGCCCCGCCTCCATTGGGAGGTTGGCGACGATGCGCCGGACGGCCCGATCCACGACGCTATCCGCGGACGCCTGGCGGCCGGCGCTTCATTCTTCGACGATCTCTACGCCGCAGTCGGGGGCGGCGATCCCGAAGACACGCTCGCCGCGTTGTGGGAGCTGGTGTGGTTCGGCGAAGTGACCAACGACACACTCGCTCCGGTGCGCGCCCTGGCTACTCGCGAGCGGAAAGCATCGGGCACGCGGCCCAGAAACCTCTCGGCAGCAACGCCTCCGTCCGGCGTGGGACGCTGGTCTGCTGTTTCCGACATCCTGCGCACAACCCCGTCCGCTGAAGAATCGGCATCTGCCATCGCAGGTGTGCTCCTCGAGCGACATGGTGTGGTTGGCCGCGACACCGTGCTCGCCGAGGGTGTGCCCGGCGGCTACGCCGGCCTCTACCCGGTGTTCGCTGCTCTCGAGGATGTCGGAACAGCGCGCCGTGGTTACTTCGTCGAGGGCCTCGGCGGCGCCCAATTCGGCCTGCCGGGCGCTATCAACCGCCTGCGGTCGAGTGAACCTGCCGGGTTCGTCGTCCTCGCGGCCTCTGATCCGGCCAACGCTTACGGCGCCGCCATCGCGTGGCCGGGCCACGAATCGGTCCAGCTCGCTCGTCGGGCGGGCGCCTACGTCGCGATGGATGACGGCAAGCTCGTCGCATATGTCGAACGCGGCGGCCGCACCGTCGCGTCGTTCGGAGACGACGGGTCCCACGTTGCTCAGGCGTTGTCGCTCATCGCTGAGCGGATCGGCGAGTGGACCGTGGAACAGATCGACGGCGAGGCTGCCGCGGAGTCTCCCCTGCGCTCCGATCTGGTCGCCGTCGGGTTCGTACCCGGATATCGCGGCCTCACCCTGAGAACGCGACGCCGCTGAGCGGGTGCCGGCAGTCGAGTCGGATGCCGTGACGGCTCAGTCGCTGGGCCAGTGATCAGCGAGCCGGTCCAGGACCCAAGCCCAGGCTTCGACGAAATACGCCATGTAGGCGTCCCAATCCGGTCCCTCGAGAAATCCGGCGTGCACGAGGCGCACCGTGGTTGCGGAGCCTCCCCTCCTCGTGAACGTGATCACCACCCACGTGTTCGTCTCCCGGAGCGCGAGGTGGGGAGGGGCGTTCCACGTGAACGCCACCATCTCGCCCGGAACGTACGCGAGATACTGACAGCCGTCGCTGCCGCGCTAGCCGTCGGGGGCGTCGACCGAGAACAGCAGCTCGAACGGCCCGCCGATTCGCAGATCGATCCTTGTGCCCGGGGGAGTCCACCATGCGGCGATGCCCTCACTCGACGCCCAAGCATCCCAGGTGGTGCGGGCGTCGGTCTCAACAACGACCTCCTTAGCGATCGACCGAACATCGGGACCCGATGCGGCGTTCGTCGTGGTGTCGATGCGGCGTTCGTCGTGATTCACCGGTGACTCCCCTTGGCGGTTGTGAGCTCACGGTTCCCGATTCTGCGACAGACGATCAAGGATCGCCGAGGTGTCGTAGCTGCCCGTAGGGGTAGATGCCGTCCGAGTGGCCGTCCGCGAACGTGAACCCGAGGGCGTAGCCGCCGATGAGCCGCCCATCGGAGATCTCCGAGCGATTGGCGAGTTGGATCGGAGATGTAGCCGCGGCCCGGTCTTCGCGGCACTCTGCGCACGGGCAGGCGGCACGTAGACGGGGGCCGGAGATCGTCGTCGAGACGCCGTCGTCCCACTCGACGGTGACCGATTCGCGCCCGACTGTGATCCGTTCGGGTTCGTGCTGCATCGCCGCAACGGTACCAGTCCCCTATCGTCCGCCTCATGTCAGTGCCCGAACTCCACATCCGACCCGGCAATCCAGACTTCCTCGACCTGCCGTGGGACATCCCGATTCTCGATTGGGACGATCCCCACCTCGTTGAGATGCCAACTGGCATCCACCGGCATCCAGTGGTGTTTGTCGCCTACCCGGAGGGCGTCTACGCGATCAAGGAAATGCCGGTGCGTCTCGCCCGCCACGAGTTCAAGACGCTCAGGAAGCTCGCGAAGCGCACCACACGCTCAGCGCGCCCCGCAGGACTCGTAATCCGCCCGTGGGCGGATCCTCACGAGGAGTACTCCGGAGCGATCATCACCCGGTTCGTCGATTACGCGTTCCCGTATCGCGAGTTGGTCTCCGGTGGAGGGTTTGGGAGTCGGCGAGCGCAGCTGCTCGATGCCTTCGCGGGTTTGCTGGTCGAGCTACACCTCGCTGGGTGCTTCTGGGGCGACTGCTCACTTTCGAACGTGCTCTATCGCTACGACGCGGCAACGATCGAAGCGGTGATGGTCGATGCCGAGACGTCGCGCCTCTACGACGAGCTGAGCGTCGGCCAGCGACTCGAAGATCTCGAGATCATGCAAGTGAACCTGGCCGGGGATATGTCGGACGTCGCTGCGTCCGAAGGGTATGACGTCGACGACGCAGACCTCGAACTGGGTCTCGACATCGCCGAACGGTACGAGGGCCTTTGGCACGAGCTGACCACCGACCTGGTCATTGCGCCCGACCAGCGCTTCCGAATTCGCGAGCGCGTCGGTCGGCTCAACGAGCTCGGCTTCGCGGTCGACGATGTCGACGTGATTCCCGACGGATCGTCGAGCCGTATCCGAATATCGGCGAGCGTTGGCGGCAGGACGTTCCACTCGCAGCGGTTGCGCGAGCGCACCGGCATAGATGCGGCTGAGAATCAGGCGCGTCAGATCATCAGCGACATGCGCTATCACCGCGCCAAGCACTCCGGCAGGTACCCCGTGGATACGCCAAGTTCCCGGGTGACGCTGGCGATGGAGTGGCGCATGAACCGTTTCGAACCGTTCACCATGCGCATCGCAGAACTCCGCCCCGAATCCGATCCCATCCAGGGCTTCTGCGACTACCTGAACTTCCGCTTCGCCATCGCCGCGGAACGGGGTCGGGACATCGATAGCGCCGTGGCGTTCGAGGAGTGGATCGAGGCCGGACTGCCGGGGTTCGATCCGAGTGCTACATACCCGGCACCGGACTCGCTCCCGTAGCTCCCCCGTCGACCGGAAGGGTGACGCCGGTGATCCACGACGCCGCGTTCGATGCGAGGAACGCCACCGCCGCGGCCACGTCCGCAGGCTCGCCGATTCGCTTCAGCGGATGAAGCGAGGCCGTGTGCTTCTCGATACCGTCCCAAAGGAGTGCCGAGAGGCGCGTGCGCACCACTGAAGGAGCGACGGCATTGACCCTCACAGAGGGAGCCAGCTCGAATGCGAGCTGGCGCGTCAGATGAATGAGCGCGGCCTTCGAGACGTTGTAGGCCCCGAGCGCCGACCCAGGCTGCAAACCGCCGACCGAAGCGATATTGACGATCGATCCCCCAGAGGCGTCCATCGCTTGCCGCCAGACCTCGCGGGACCACACCAACGGACCTCGTTGGTTTACCGCCCACGTCTTGTCGACAGCGCCAAGGTCAACGTCGACCAGTGGCCCGACCGCGGGATTGGTACCGGCGTTGTTGACCAGGATGTCGCACGCACCGAAATGCGTGATCACCGACTGCACCGCCGAGGCCGCGGCGTCATCGTCGTCGGCGCGTGCCTCCACCGTGAGCAAGCGATCGGCGTTCCCCAGACGGTCCGCTGCATCCGCAAGGTTCTCCGCTCTGCGCGAGGTGATGGCGACGCCTCGGGCACCCGACCGGAGGAACTCGGCAGCGACAGCCTCGCCGATTCCGCGGCTCCCCCCGGTCACCAGCGCCACCCTGTCGTCGAATCGGATGTCCATGCCAGCTCCGTTCAGTGTCCACCGCGTCGAACGCCACCGTACTTCATGCGAGTGTCTTCGATCCTCGCGACGGGGGTCTCTCTGCCGCCGTCGCGAAAGCCCGCGTCGATGACTTCTCCGAGGAAGAGATCGTGGGTGCCGACGTCGATGGCCTGGTTGACACGGCACTCGAGCCACGCAACAGCTTCCTCGAAGATGGGGACGCCGGTCGCCCCTTCACGAACCGGCCGATCGTTCAGCGTCAGTCCAACACGCTGCGCCGGTTTTGAGAACGTACGAAACACGCGCGTGTCCTCACGATCCCACAGATTCACGGAGAACGAACCTCCAGCGTGGATCAGACGGTTTGTGACCGCCTTGCGGTCAACGGAGATGGCGATGAGCACGGGTTCCATCGAGACCTGTGTCACCCACGACTGTGTCATCCCGTTCCACTCTTCTGCGTCGCGCGAGCCGATGAGACAAAGCGTATTCGGTATCGCCCACGTCACCGCATTGAGGGTCGCAGCTTCCATCGTTCCTCCTCGGGTTGCCATCGGCGCCTCCACCCTAGGATGAGATCATGCACGTGCTCATCGCGACGTCGGGTGTCCTCAGTCCAGAACCGGTCGTCGATTTCTCCCGCCAGTTGCTCGGTCAGAACGGCCGAGTCACCCTGATCACCGTGATCGAGGTGCCCCGGGCGTTCCTTGAGGATCTCCATGCCGGCGACGGCAGACCGCTCGAATCTGACGACGGGCGCGAGGAGGCCGTAGCTCGCTACTTGGAAGAGCGCGGCCGCAAAACGGTGGAGCCGATTCGCGCCGCTCTCGACTCGGCCCGAATTCCGTTCGACGTGCGATTCGTCGAGGGCAACGATCCCGCTGCCGGCATCACGCAGGCGGCCGACACCTTTGACGCCGACGTGGTCATCCTCGGAGCCACGCGTCCGATCTTCAACCGCGACGCGTGGGAGAGCATCTCGGCGCGCGTGATGCTCGAATCCGGAAGGACCGTCCTCGTCGTCCCCTCGCCGCAGCGCGACGAGCCAGCCGATCTCAAGAACCGCGGCGACCGAAGGGATCGGCGGTAGGCGCCGTCCCCCGGGCGAGAGAGGCCGCAGCGACGCGACGGCTCGGTGCATCCGGCCGGCCGGCGCTTCAGCGTGTTGGCACCGTGAGGGTGAACGTCTCTCCGCAGAATCCCACCACGGAGTCACGCGCTGCGATCTCGATGCTCTCAACGGCCTCGGGGATCGCGACACCGTCGAGCGAACGCGAGAACGGCTGTTCTTCGACATGAGGGTGGGCGAGCACCCGCGTCGCGAGCACCGTTCCGTCTGGCGACCGTACTTCCCACGCGTCCGCGTAGCGGTCCCGTCCCGTATCTGCGCTACGCACGGTCGCTGTGACGCGGAAGCCCGTGCTGGACGCTTCGATCTCACCTCCGACCACGTTGGCGCACCCGGCGACCTCCGACGTCGATGTCGCCTCTCCGTCGGCGGAGCTGCATGCCGCAGCGAGCAGCACGAGGAGCACGGCGACCGAGGCCACGCGCGGCGAAGAGATCGACCATCCCAAATGCGTCCGAAGAATCACAGCGCTCATGCGGTGCGCACGCATCGAAGATCAACGGTCGGACCCTGGTCTCGGATCGCCCGTTCGAGTGCCCGGCAGGCCGCGTCGACGCGCGGCTGGGCATCGGAGAACCCGGAGGAACCGATGGCGCTATCAACGTCGTCGAATGTCATCGCATCGCCGAGGGCCGCCAACAGGGACGCCGTGCCCTCACGTGAGGCCGCGAGCGCGGCGATGTAGTCATGGTGCTCCGTTTCGAGGACCGACGGTGCGTCGACATCGTCGAGATACACGACGTAGCGGTCAGTGGCGTCGCTGATACCGGCAAACAGCATCGATGCCAGCAGGGCGGTCTCGGCCACCGCAGCATCGGCGAGCGACTCACCCTCGAACTCGTCCTGAAGGCGGGCCACGGTCGTGTCGAGTTCTGTGACATTGCGCTCGAAAAGACCCGAAATCTCGTCTGCGTAGCCAGCGGCCCCGGACTCGACGGTCGTGGCGTACTCGTCGACCGGCATTCCGTTCGGCGAACAAGCGGACAACGCTACGAGCCCGGCCAGGCAAAGTGCGACAAGTGCCCTGGTCATGCGAGAAGGTCGGCCAGGGGTACGAACGATTCGACCAGCGCATCGCAGACCTCAACGGTGATCGATGACTGGCAGAACAGCTCGTATCGCAGTCCGGCTTCGGTCCACCCCAGGCTCAGGCCGTCGGGGACGATGATGGGTACAACATCGCTCTTGGCTGCGCCGATACCGTCCGGCGCGGCCCCGACCCGAAGCACCGCCAACCGGCCGCTCTCCGTCGTGTAGGGCTCAACGGTCCAGAAGCCGAACGCCGCCGATGTGTCGGCATCGAGCAGTTCGAGGGCCGGGTCGAAGACGAGCTGGCTCGTCACCCAGCTCACATCCTCAGGAACGGCCTCGGGAAAACGAATCGTTGGCAGGGCGGTCGCGATCTCGGCACGGCTCGCCTGCACGAAGCGGCTACCTAGCTGGCGGCTCCATACGGCGGCGATCATCGGTTGTGGGTCGTCGGAGGGATCGGCCGCCCCAATATCGTCATTGGCCCAGATGACGTCGGTTGCCCCGATGAGGCCTTCGGTGCCGATCTCGGCCACGACCGGCGGTGAGGTCGTTGGCGGAACGGTCGCAGCGGTCACCCAACCGGCGGAAGCCTCGCCGACTCGTTCAAACGGACCAGCTTCCCCACAAGCGCTCAGAGCAAAGGCGAGCCCCATCGCGAGGAGGACGACGGACGCGGCTGCTGGTTTGGGCACGGCGCCAAGTGTGCCATCGATCGGCGAATATCGTCGGTCATCTCCCTACGCTCGCCCGATGCACAAACGGTCGATCGCGCTGTCTTCATCTGGATTCAGCGATGCCGCCGGCCTCGACACGGGCGTCTCGCACGCCCTGCTCAACCGTGTCTCGGAGGGCGAACTCCCCGAAACGTTCCGAATCTACGTGCCATCCCGCGTCGTCGCCTTCGGCAAGCAAGACCGCCTCGCTGCCGGATTCCGCACGGCGGCCGACATCGTGCGCGACGGTGGCTACTCCCCCGTGGTGCGGCTCCCCGGCGGCCGCGCGGCGGTATTCCACGAAGACACCGTGGCCCTCTCGTGGACGATTCCGACTCCAGACCCCGTTCGCGGCATTCGCGAGCGGTTCGAGGCTGCGACAGCCGTGCTCACCGATGCGCTGGAACGACTGGGGGTTGCCAGCGCCGTCGGCGAGATCCCCGGCGAGTATTGCCCGGGCGAGTTCAGCGTTAATCATGCGGGAAGGATCAAGCTCGCCGGGCTTGGCCAACGCCTCGGGCGCGGCGCGGCGCACGTCGGCGGCGTCCTCGTGGTGGGACGTTCCGAGGCCGTGCGCAGCATCCTCGTCCCCACCTACGCCTCGCTCGACATCGATTGGGACCCATCGACCGTCGGTGCAGTGCAAGACATCGACGCCGACATCACCGTAGACGCTGTGATCGACTCGATCATCACGACGATCGCCGAGACGGCGACATTGCAGCCCGCACCAATCGACGAGCGGACGCTCGCACAAGCACACGAACTCGCTCCGCTGCACGTGCCGTGACCATCGGCCCTTGCGCCGCAGCCCGCATCGCCCGAAACTAGCGGGCATGCGCATCGTCATCATCAACGGCCCGAACCTCAACCTGCTCGGGACGAGGTCACCCGACGTGTACGGCTCGGCCACCCTCGGCGATCTCGAAACTGCCTGTCAGCAGTGGGCACATGACGCCGGATGCCAGGCCGACTCGTATCAGTCCAACCACGAAGGTGACATCATCGATCGCCTCCATGCGGCACGCGATGCCGACGGCGTCGTCATCAACCCGGGCGCCTTCACCCACTATTCCTACGCGATCCGCGACGCGATCGATGCGATCGGCATTCCCACGGTGGAGGTGCACATCTCCAACGTGCGAGACCGCGAGCCGTGGCGGCGTGTCTCGGTGGTCTCCGAGGTCTGCTCGACCACCATCTTCGGCCGGGGCATCAGCGGCTATCGCGACGCGATTCGCCACCTCGCAGCGCGGGCGGCATGGCCCGTCGAAACCATCACCTACGGGCCCGACCCCGACAACGTCGGAGACCTCCGCCTACCGAAGGCTGACGGTCCTCATCCCGTCGCCGTTCTTATCCACGGCGGATTCTGGCGGAACACGGCAGCACGCGATCTACTGGATCCGGCCGCCGTGGACCTCACAAGACGCGGGTGGGCAACGTGGAACATCGAATTCGCACGCGTCGGATCGGGCGGCGGGTGGCGAGCCACAACGGCGGACATCGCTTCGGCAATCGGTGCACTGGCGGAATTCGGAGGGGGACATCACCTCGATCTCAACCGGATCGTGCTCATCGGCCACGGCTCTGGCGGTCATCTCGCGTTGCAAGCGGCGGTCGGAATACGAGAGGTTCCCATCGCAGCCGTGGCGGCGCTTGCTCCGATCGGCGATCTCGAAGCGGCGCACCGTGCCGATATCGGCGATGGCGCAGTGGAGTCGTTCTTGCGCCGCACACCGGAGCAGTCGCCCGATCGCCTGATCGCCGCGTCGCCGATCAAGAATCTGCCGATCGGCATCCCGCTGCTCATCGTTCACGGAGACCAAGACGAGCACGTGCCGGCGGAAATCAGCCGCTCTTTCGCCGGTCGAGCCGCAGACGAGGGCGACACCGTCATCTACCACGAGCTCGAGGGCGTCGGTCATGAAGCTCTCACGGATCCGGCAACCACGGCGTGGGAGAAGGTCGTCGACGAGGTCGACCGGCTCAGGTAGTCAGGTCGATCAGCCTTGTTAGCCCCTCTTCGAGATCCTCGTCGGCGAGAGCGAACGACAACCTGGCATAGCCGGGTGCCCCAAACGCCTCTCCTGGAACGATCGCGATGTTGATCTCGTCGAGCAGCAGCGCCGCCAGTTCCATGGTCGTGTCCGCAGATCGACCGCCGAGATCCCTCCCCAGCAATCCGGTCAAGTTCGGGAACGCGTAGAACGCGCCGCCCGGCTCGAGACACGACACGCCGGGGACCTCGCCGAGCAGACGCATCATCGTGAGACGCCGGCGGTTGAACGCCTCTCGCATCGCGTCGACGGCGTCCATGGGGCCTTCAACGGCCGCAAGGGCCGCACGCTGCGAAACGTTGGCGACGTTCGACGAGATGTGGCTCTGGAGACGAATCGCAGCCGACGCGACGTCTTGCGGGGCGATCAGCCATCCAACCCGCCATCCGGTCATCGCATAGGTCTTCGCAACTCCGTTGACCACGATGGTGCGGTCTGCGATCTCGGGTGCTACCACCGGCAGGGAGTGGAAGCCGGTCTCGCCGTATACGAGGTATTCGTAGATCTCGTCGGTGAGGACCCAGATTCCACGGTCCGCCGCCCACCGACCGATCTCCGCCATCCGCTCCGTTGAGTACACGGCTCCGGTCGGATTCGATGGCGAGACGAAGATCAGCGCCTTGGTGCGATCTGTGGCCGCCGCTTCCAACTGAGCGACAGTCACTTGGAAGCCGTCCCGATCGCTCGTTGGCACCGCCACCGTGACGCCGCCAGCGAGACCAATCGCCTCGGGATAGGTCACCCAGTAGGGCGCGGGCAGCAGAACCTCATCGCCTGGATCAAGCAGGGCCTGAAAGGCCATGTACACAGCCTGTTTTCCGCCGTTCGTAATCATCACCTGGGATGGTTCAACCGCGAGGCCGGAATGGGCCTCGGTGGCGGCGGCGACCGCTGCACGGAGCGGCGGGAGGCCTGCGGCGGGGCTGTAGCGATGGTTCGCTGGATCATCGACGGCGCTTCGAGCCGCGTCGACGATGTGGCCGGGTGTCGGGAAGTCTGGTTCGCCCGCTCCAAAGCCAATGACCGGCCGGCCGGCGACGCGAAGCGCAGCCGCCTGATTCGTGATCGCCAGGGTCGCCGAAGCGGCAACCGCCACGGCTCGCTGTGAGACGGCCGATTTGGATGATGCCATGTTCACCTTCTTGCGAGGATTGGTGCACGATAGGCGTTCACCATCGGCGCGGCGATTCCGACAGGGCGTCCGCCACCGTGCGATAGATTGGCACGCATGGATGCCTTCTCCGACTATCGCGAGTTCGATGCCGTAGCACTTGCCGACCTCATTGCCCGCGGCGAGGTCCACCGCCTCGAAGTGTTCGAGTCGGCCGCAAGCCGCCTCGCTGAGGCCAACCCAATCGTCAACGCCGTCGTGTGGGATCGGCTCGATGCCGCCAGGACCGAAGCCGAGGATGGAGGCCAGTCGGGCCCGTTCGCAGGCGTACCAACTCTGATCAAGGATCTGGTCGTTGAAGAGGGCGTGCCCGTCACCTTCGGATCCGTCTTCTTCCGCGACTACATCGGCGAAGACACCTCAGAGTTCCGTCGCAGAATCAGTCAAGCCGGCTTCATCGATCTCGGTCGCACCAATACCCCGGAGTTCGGCCTCTTGCCGACAACGGAGCCGACACTCCACGGCCCGACCAGGAACCCATGGGATCTCAGCCGGTCCGCCGGTGGCTCGAGCGGCGGCGCCGCCGCGGCGGTGGCCTCCGGCATCGTCCCACTCGCTCAGGCGAGCGACGGTGGAGGATCGATCCGGATTCCGGCGTCGGCGACCGGCCTCTTCGGCCTAAAGCCTTCACGAGGACGAAGCCCGCGATCGCCGGGTGGTCCGGTTGACTATCTATCCACCGAACACGTCGTAACGAGATCGGTGCGTGACAGCGCAGCTTTTCTCGATGCCGTCCACGGCGCAACGCCAGGAGATCGCTACTGGGCGCCGCCACCTGCCGCGCCCTTCGCTGCGGCCGTTGATCGCGATCCGACTCCGCTCACGATCGCGTACAACGTCCACGACTTCCGCGGCGATCGCGTCCATCCAGAATGCGAGGCCGCGGTACGCGAGACCGCCGACCTCCTCGAGGGGCTCGGTCACCACATCGTGGAAGCCCGGCCGAGCATCGACGGCGAGATGATGGCCGAGGCGTTCATCGAACTGTGGGCTGCGCTCGCCGCCAGTGCGTTCGCTCTCGTGTTGGCGGGAGCGACGGAGCGGTATGCCGCCGTGCGGCGCCTCCGGAGGTTCGCAGGTGACCAGGCGACCATGAAGATGGTCGCCCGCATGGACAAGCGGGCGTCGGGAATGCCGGCGTTCGAGCCGTTCACGAGCGAACTCGCGGACCGGTCGAGCCGACGTTCGCAGGCCGATCTCCTGAGCGCTGAGGCGGCACTGCAGGTGATCGCTCACCAAACCGGAGCGTTCCTCACCGACCACGATCTCTTGCTCACACCGGTGCTCGGGGCGCCACCTGTGCCGCTCGGCTACTTCGATCAGCGTCTGCCGTGGAATGAGTTGATCGAGATGGTCTACCGGTATGTCGCGTTCACACCCCTCGGGAATTTCGCCGGCCTCCCCGCGATGTCCGTACCTCTCCACTGGACGCCGGAAGGCCTCCCCGTCGGTTCACACTTCACGGGTCGCTTCGGCGATGAGGAGACACTGCTTTCGGTCGCGGGCCAACTCGAACGCGCTCGCCCGTGGAAAGATCGAACGCCGCCGATTTTCGGTTGAGGGCGAGCCGCTACTCGCCGGCGCCGCGGGCGCCGAGTTCTCGGTCGAGGAAGAGCATTGCCTGTGGGCCGCCGTCGGCCAGAGCGAGGTTGTCGAGGATCTGCGAGACCGTCGCCTCTTCCTCGATCTGCTCAGTGACAAACCAGTCGAGCAGCGGCACCGAGGCGAAGTCGCGTTCGTCGGTTGCGAGGCCGTAGAGCCTATTGATTGCCGCCGAGACCTGGCGCTCCTGCGCCAGCGAGACTTCGAACACGCCGGCAACAGACTCGAATTCGGATGCCGGCGCTTCGAGTGCACCGATCTCGACCCGCCCACCGCGGTCGAGTACGAACTGGTAGAACTTCATCGCATGCGTGGTCTCTTCGGCCGACTGGGCCTGCATCCACGCCGACATGCCCGAGAACCCCACTGATTCGAGCCACGCACCCAGCGCCAAATAGTTGTGGGCAGCCTGAAGCTCCATGGTTATCTGGTCGTTGAACGCAGCGGTCATCGTTTCGCTGATCTGCATTCGGACTCCTCTCTCTCGATGTGGATGCTATCGGATCCGGCGATAGGCTCACACTCGATGCTCCCCATTGCCGTCGCATTCACCGCGATATCCGCCGCAGGCCTCGTCTGGGCGGACGCGAACGCATCTCCGGCACGGCGCTGGCTCAAGATGCTCGCTTCAACCGGGTTCATTGGTGTCGCGCTGTCTGTGGGAGCGCTCGACAACACGTATGGTCGGATCGTCCTCGTCGCCCTCGCCCTGTCCTGGGTCGGCGACCTGGCGTTGACCTTCGACCAGCGCACTGCGTTCGTCGGCGGGCTCGTCGCCTTCCTCCTCGGCCAGGTGGCCTATTCGATCGGGTTCGCGACCCTCGGGGTCGATGCAGCGGCGGCCGCCACGGTGGGGATCGTCCTGGCGGTGATTGGTTGGTTCCTCTGGCGATGGCTGGCGCCCCACGTCGACGACATGAGGGTCCCGGTGCTCGCCTACGTCGTCGTGATCACGATCATGGTGGTCATGGCTGGAGGTGCGTTCGGAGCCGGAGCGACCGCGCTGATCCCCATCGGCGCCGCGCTGTTCTATCTCTCCGACGTCGCCGTCGCCAGGAATCAGTTCGTCGCACCGGGGGTCGTCAACCGCGTGGTCGGCCTCCCCCTCTACTACCTCGCCCAGGTGTTGCTCGCCGCAACGGCCGGCGGCTGAAATAGAGCGGTAACCTCGCCCCATGCCACGCCTCATCCTCTTCCGCCACGGAAAGTCAGACTGGAACGCCTCGGTTCGAGGCGATCGCGATCGCCCGCTCAATCGGAGGGGCGAACGTGCCGCTCAGACGATGGGCGTCGTGCTGCGCAAGATGGGGGAAGTACCCGACCGCGTGGTCACCTCGCCGGCTGTTCGCGCCGAATCCACCGCTGCGCTCGCCCGCCTTTCCGGCGGCTGGAGCGCACCGCTCGAGATCGCAGAAGCCCTCTACGGTTCCGGTCCTGACGAGGCACTCGACATCGCCGCTCGATGTGGTGCGGGTGCCGAACGACTCATGCTGGTCGGCCACGAACCGACGTGGTCGCAACTCGCAGCCCGCATCACCGGCGGTCGCATCGCCGTGCGCACCGCGACCGTGCTCGGGTTCGACCTCGACACCCCGTCGTGGAACGGGGCAGCACAGGCGCGCGGCGTGCTCGCCTACGCTCTGCATCCGAGGATGTTCGACGCTACCGATTGGGATCTCGCATGATCGACCTTCGCTCAGACACCGTCACGCGACCGACGCCGGAGATGCGAGATGCCATGGCATCCGCACCCGTCGGAGACGATGTTCTAGGCGATGACCCGACAGCCATCCAACTCGAACAACGCGTCGCGGAGCTCCTCGGCAAACAAGACGCCGTGTATGTGCCTTCCGGCACCATGGCGAACCAGATCGGCCTCCGTGTCCACACCGACCATGGTGACCGCGTCGTGATGGATGCCGACTCCCACATCAGGGTCCACGAAAGCGGTGCGCCGGCAGCCCTCGCTGGAGTCTCGGTCGTCCCCGTCGACGGCATCCACGGTGTCTTCAACTCGGATCAGCTCATCGCTGCGGCCCCGGGACCTTCCGCCGAGTTCCCGCCTGGGCTCTTCGATCCGACAACGCTCGTCACGATGGAGAACACTCACAACGAGGCCGGCGGCACGATCTGGCCGATCGAGGCTATGACGGCGGTCAGCGAGACCGCTCGGGATCTCGGACTCGCCGTGCACCTCGACGGTGCCCGACTCTGGAATGCGTCCGCAGCCACCGGCATTTCGCTCGATCGCTACGCGGCCACGGCCGACACCGTGAACGTCTGCTTCTCGAAGGGCCTCGGGGCCCCGATCGGCTCCGCGCTTGCCGGACCACGGCCGCTCATCGACCGTGCGCGCTGGTTCAAGAAGATGTTCGGCGGCGGATTCCGACAGGCGGGCATCATCGCCGCCGGCGCGCTCTACGCCGTGGACCACCACCGCGACCGTCTCGCCGACGACCACGTGCACGCCCGCCGATTCGCAGAAGCCATCAACCAACTCGACGGAGTCACAGTGGATCTCGAATCGGTGCAGACCAATATCGTCTTCTTCGACGTTGCGGATGCCCCCGGGTTCGCCGCAACGTTGCGCGAGCGCGGCGTCGACACGCTATCGCTCGCCCCGACCCGGATTCGGGCCGTGTTCCACCTCGACGTATCGCCTGCCGCTACCGACGCGGCGATCCGGATCGTTCAAGAAGCTGCGGTCCGCTAGAGACGCGTAGGTGTTCACGCGAATGAGCGGCGTCCCCTCGCGACTTCGATCGGCGACTCGTGTGCACGGTGCTGATCGCCTGGACACATTTCGTTCCTCGCGAGATGATGGAGAAGATTGCGATCCAGGGAGCCCAGGACATGCGGAAGCTCGTTGTTGTGGCACACGCCGGCACCGTACTCACAGCATCGTGCGGCTCGACGGTCTCCACCTCGACTTCACCATCGACCTCGATCGAGTCCGCGGCACCAACGGCGGCAGCATCCTCGACAACGCAGCCAGCGCCGACCACCACCACTGACCAAGAGCACAGACGTGTCCGGATCGCGTTCTCATCGAGCGATGGCACATCATGCAGTGACGTGTCCGTCGCCGATCGATCACTCGCCCCGGATACCGATCCACTGCGTTCGGCATTCGATCTACTCGTCGCCAGACCGACGCCAGCCGAGGAGGCCGACGGATTCGCCTCGCCGTTCTCAGAAGCGACGGCAGGGACCGTGTGGTCGAAGGACCTCGACAATGGGCTCCTCGTTGTGGATTTCGAGGACTCTCGAACCGAGCTGAACAACGCGTCATCCAGCTGCGGCAGCGAGGCACTCCTGGCCCAACTCAACGCGACCGCCTTCGAGTTCGGCGACGTCGAACGAGTCACCTATGCGGTCGCTGGGAGCTGCGAGACATTCTTCAACTGGCTCCAATGCGAATGCACACAGTACGCCCGTCCCTAGCTCTGTGAACCTCTCCCACGCAGTGGGGGAGGTGGCCCGAGCGCAGTGAGGGTCAAAGGGGCGGCCTCGGCGAACAGGGTGAACTGGTCCGGACTCAGCCGGCGCGGGCGGACAATGGGTCTGGCGCTGGGAGATCGGTTCGCAGGCGGAGGGCTAAACCAGGGCGGCCGTGACGAGTGCAGCGAGGCACACCAAGGTGGCGAGCACGCTCATCACAGCGACAAAGCCCTTGGACAGGCCGCCGTCGTCGTTCGGAT